>NZ_JAUZVL010000001.1:0-297093 GCF_031844545.1 Arthrobacter sp. AB6 | reverse complement strand
CCAAAGTCCTTGCTCCAGGTCAGCAGCTCACGGGCCTTCCTCGCCCAAAAAGCGGGATAGTCGGCGCCGGCCTCCTCATATTCCGCAGCGGAGACGACGGCGTCGTCAGCGAACTCCGGCGAGGGCGGAAAGGCGCGGGTCTCATGCAGCAGGTTTTCGAAGGCGTCGCCCTGCTCATCGCTCCCGTGGGGAACCTGCGGCCCTGCGCCTGCGGCAGCGGGTGCAACGGCGCTTGAAGTGTCCTGGGACATGTGAACCTCATCATTCATCGATCTTTGCTGGGCGGGATGTCCGCCGCCGTCCGGGCTCCTCCGCCTGCACGACGTCGGGCACAGGCTGGTTACGGGCATCCCGCAAAGAGCTGTTCCGGAATCAAGACTAATGCTTGGCCCGCCGGTGATGTGTGCGGTGTCACACGAGAGCCCGTGAACGGCATTTATTAAGCGGTGAATGGTTTGCCGGGCGGCCTTTCCGGCCCGCCGCCGGCTGCGGCCAGCTAGTGATCAGCTGGGCTCTTGACTAGGCTGAGATGGAATTGTGACTTCACTTCGGTCCGCTTCGGCCAAACAACCCAAGGGCCTGGCCACGCCGGAACCGCTGTCAAGACGGCACGATTTTCGGGACCATGCAGGCCCCGGTGCCGCCACGCTAAGGAGAGCAGAATGAACCAGCAAGGCTTCGGCCAGAAGACCGGCCCCGACACGGCAGGTTCCGGCCACGGCGCCGGAACTGCCGCCGGGCCAGGGTCCCAGGCCGCCGGGGGCACGGCCGCCAATGGAGGCAAGGCTCCGAATGCCAACGAGGCAGTGCTGGGTCCGTTCACCATCCGGGACCTGGCTGTGTTCGCCGGCACGCTCATCCTTTTTATCGCCTCCCTGCTGCCGATCTTTGGCGCACGGTACAACCTGTGGAACCTCAACAACCTCTTCTTCCTGGGGCTGGG
The DNA here is from genome assembly GCF_031844545.1 of Arthrobacter sp. AB6. Taxonomy (NCBI): domain Bacteria; kingdom Bacillati; phylum Actinomycetota; class Actinomycetes; order Micrococcales; family Micrococcaceae; genus Arthrobacter; species Arthrobacter sp. AB6. Next base: position 296,150 of record NZ_JAUZVL010000001.1, on the reverse strand, counting down.
CATCGTCCTGCCCCTCATCGTGAGCGCACTTTTTGCCGCGCGCAGGCTGGCTCCCGCCACGAAGCTCCGGATTGGTTCCCTGTCCATTGACCAGTTCGCGTCAGTGGTTGCCTCCTTTGCCGTGGCGTTCTTCTTCATCTCCGTGGCCGGCGCCTACGTGCCGAGCCTCCTGGTGGGCCTGATCGGCTCGCTGGTCCTGTTCGCCGCAACGGTGCTGGGCCGCTTCCTGCCATACGTCTCCGGTGACTTCCAGGGCCGGGCCGAGGTGCCGGCGCACGTGGTGGCCCGCGATGCGGTTGCTCCCGTCCAGAAACCCCGCGCTCCCAAAAAGCCGAAGGAGGAGTCCGCAAGCGGTTCGAAAGAATCGAAGCTGGGCTCGAAGATTTTCCCGGGCGGAGGGCTGTTCAGCGGTGCCGGTGCAGGTTCATCAGCTGTCGGGCCGGGCTCAAACGGCAAGGCCGGTTCACCGGGGCAGCACGAGTCGCCGGAGCAGCCGGTTTCAGCAGGGCAGCCCGGTGCCGCCCCGCAGCCCGCGGCCGTCCATGCCCCCGCCACCGCTGCCATCCCTACGGGGGCGTCGCCTGTTTCCACTGCCCCCGAGGTCTCCGAGTGGACTCCCGCAGGCCACCCGGGGCCCGCAACCCAGCCCGCCGACGTCGTCCGTCCTTCCTCCACCCCTCCCGCCGAGGAAACCCAGCGCGCCGAGATCCCGGCTGGCAGGGCCAGCTCCGCTGCGGCTGCTCCGGTTCACGACGGCGCACAGCCGGCTGCCCCGTCCGGCCAAAGTGCTTCCTCCCCGGCGCAGGGCGGGCAGGCGGGCTGGGAGCCTCCGGCCGCCACCGCAGTGCACCAGCAGGTCCGGATCGAGCAGCCTATCGGCGCCACTGTTGATCCCGCCAGCCGCCCCGATGAATCGGAAGAACACCCCGTCCACGAAGCCTTCTGGTTTGCCGTGGCACAGCACCGCACTGCTTATGACCCCCAAACCGGCGCGCCGGCGTTCGTTATCGAACCGGGCGGCTGGGTGCTGGCCCTTGAGGACCGCGGCCACGAGTTCCTGGTGCAGCACACTGACGGGCGCCTGGGTGTCCTGAGGGACCTCAGCAACATCGAGCGCGGCTGACGCCTGTGGCCGGGCCCGGGGCGTCGAAGGCCGGCGGAGTCAAGGCACTCGCCAGCCAGGCTGCCGGGATGCCGGTGGTCTCTTCCGAATCGGTGCTGGCGCTGAAGCGGCGGGCACGGCGGATCAACAGGGCGTTGGCCGGGAAATACCCGTACGCCCACGCGGAGCTTGATTTCCGCAACCCGTTCGAACTCCTTGTGGCCACGGTACTGTCCGCCCAGACCACTGACGTCACTGTCAACCAGGTCACCCGGGTGCTGTTCGCACGCTACCCGGACGCACGGGCCCTGGCGGAGGCGGATCCTGCGGACCTTGAAACGATCCTGAAGCCCACTGGATTCTTCCGGGCCAAGGCCAGGAACGTTATTGCGCTCTGCACCCGCCTTGTGGACGAATACGACGGGGTGGTGCCGGGGCGGCTGGAGGACCTGGTCACCCTGCCCGGCGTGGGCCGAAAAACGGCAAACGTGGTGCTGGGGAACGGCTTCGGCATCCCCGGCATTTCGGTGGACACCCACTTCGCCAGGCTCGCCAAGCGCTTTGGCTGGACGCAGTCCGACGACCCCGTGCAGATCGAGCAGGACGTGGCCGAGCTGTTCGACCGGAAGGACTGGACCATGCTGTCCCACCGGGTGATCTTCCACGGGCGGCGGGTGTGCCACGCGCGGAAGCCGGCGTGCGGGGCCTGCCCCGTGGCCACGTGGTGCCCCAGCTTCGGGCTGGGCGAAACGGATCCCGTGAAAGCTGCGAAACTGCTGAAGTACGAGCTCGCTCCCGGTAGCGAGGCACTGCTGGAACAGCTCCTGGCCGAGACCCACCGCGCCGCCGAAATTCGGATGGAATCCCAGAAGAGGACACCGTGAGCGCGCGCGAAGACCTGATCAAACTGGTGCGCCGGGCGGAGTCCGGTGCCGATGCGGCGCCGGATCCCCTCTGGGCCGCCCTGACGGTGGACAAGTTGCGGGCGCGCAGGGCCGCCGTCCTGATGCTCTTCGGGGCCCTTGATGACATCCCCGCCGCCTCCAACAAGCCGCTGGCGCCGGCCGATCTTGACGTCCTCCTGCTGGAGCGGGCCCATACTTTAGGGTCCCATCCCGGGCAGGTGGCGTTTCCTGGCGGCGCCATTGACGCCAGGGAAACGCCGGTTCAGGCGGCATTGCGGGAAGCCGAGGAGGAAACCGGCCTCGACTCGGACGGCGTGGAAGTCCTGGGATCCCTTCAGGAACTGGGCCTTGCCCACAGCAATTTCCTGGTTACCCCGGTACTGGCCTGGTGGCGTTCGCCATCGCCCGTCAGGGTGGTGGACTATGCCGAGTCAGCGCAGGTGTTCCGCATCCCCGTGCGGGACCTGCTGGACCCGGACAACCGCGTGATGGCAACCGTCCACCGTGCCGGGCGCAGCTTCGACAGCCCCGCCTTCACAGTGAACGGCGTGGTGGTCTGGGGATTTACCGGAATTGTCCTGAACGGGCTGTTCGAACAGCTGGGTTGGGCCGTTCCGTGGGACCGGACCCGGCTCCACCCCATGGGTGTCTAGCGTCAGGCCTGCTGCTGGCGGAGATCCACCACGATGCCGGTGGCTGCGTTCTCCCGGACTGCCTTGATGCCCTCAAGCAGTGAGTTGAGGGACTTGAACTTGGGTGAGAGGGCAACGGTGTTGCCGTCTGCATCAGTGAGCCGCAGTCGGTAGGACTCGTCGCCTACTCGATGAATTTCGAACCTTCCCGCCATAAGCCGGGACCTCCCCTGGTGTGCGTCGTTGCATCAGCTTTTGACCGGTCTGCCTCAGTCGCCGCTATGAACTGTAACGCTGGTCACGGGGGCCGGTCGAGCTACCGCCGGGTAGGTTACTTTGCGGGTCGGCAGGCGGGGAATACGCCCCCAGCTGCTGCGGCTGGGGTGCTATTTCGCATGGTCGTAGGAGTCAACCACTGCAACGCTGACCGGGAACTCAACGGGGATGGGACCGAGCAGCAGCTCCTTCGCGGCGCTGGCCGCGTCCTCGATGGCCGCGATGCAGGCGTCCACTGCCTCCACAGGGGCGTGGACCATCACCTCGTCATGCAGGAAGAAGACAAGCTCAGCGTTAGGGTGACGGTCCTTCCGGAGGGCGCGCAGCCGCCGTCGTAATTCCGCCAGCCAGCAGGCTGCCCAGTCCGCGGCCGAGCCCTGGACAACAAAGTTGCGGGTGAAGCGTCCACGGGAGCGGGCGATCGATTCAGCCCGGCGCTGCTCTTCGGCGGTGGCCGACCGTTGGCTCTGGAACCATCGCCCGGACGGCGGAGGGCTGCTCCGGCCCAGCCTCGTGGTCACCGTGCCGCCGGCCTCGCCCGCCCGCGCGGCCTGTTCCACAAAGTCCACGGCCCGCGGATAAGTCTTCGCCAGCTGCGGCATGAGGCGGCCTGCCTCGCCGGAGGTTGCGCCGTACATTGCGCCCAGCAGCGCCATCTTTGCCTTTGCCCGGTCCCCGCCGAATCCCTTGGCGGCGATGCCCGCGTAGAGGTCCTGGTCGCGGGCGGCCTCGGCCATGGACGAATCGCGGGCCAGGGCCGCCAGCACGCGCGGTTCCAGCTGTGAGGCATCCGCGACGATCAGCTTGTACCCTGGATCGGCATGGACGGCGCCGCGGATCTGGCGGGGAATCTGGAGCGCACCGCCGCCGCGGGAGGCCCAGCGGCCGGAAACCACGCCGCCCACCACGTATTCGGGCCGGAACCTGCCCCCGGCCACCCACGAGTCGAGCCAGGCCCATCCGTTGGCCGTGTGCAGGCGCGACAACTGCTTATACGCGAGCAGCGGTTCGATGGCCGGATGGCCGGATTCCTTCAGCTCCCACTTGCGGGTGCTTTTGACCTCGATCCCGTTGCGGTGCAGGGCGCGCATCAGGTCCTGCGGGGAATCGGGATTCAGGGTGGGCGAGTTCAGGAGTCCGCGGAGCTCCTGGTTCAGCGCCTCAAGCTTCGCGGGGCGGTGGCCCAGGGGCGGGCGGGGGCCAAGGTGCCCGGCGAGGATCTGCTCGTGCAGGTCTTCCCGCCACGGTACCCCGGCATGCTGCATCTCGGCGGCGATCATGGCGCCGGCGGATTCTGCTGCGAGGAGGAGCTGCAGCCGGTTCCGCCGGTTCTCCTCCTTGCTGACGGAGGCCAGCGCCGCCTGTTGGGCGGCGTATTCGGCCCGCAGCTCTTCGGGAGTGCGGCCAGTGAGGGGCCCGGTCCCGGGATCCTCGAACAGGGCACCCTGGTCCGCCGGGGGAGGCGGCGGCTGCAGCGCCTTGGGAGGCAGCAGCGGGTCCTCGACGGCGATCCTGTCCGCGTTCCGTGCATATTCTGTGTCGGCGGTGAACCGGGAAAAGGCCAGGATGTTCGCGCACAGGCTTAGGTCATGGCACCGCTGCAGTTCGACGCCGGCTGCCAGCAGGGCAGGGTACCAATCCTGGGTGCGCTGCCAGATCCAGCGGGGCGGCTGCCCGTTCGGCCGGCGGTGTTCCAGTTCACGTACGACGGCGGCGAGGTCGCCTGTGCTTATGAGCTTTGGTTCCGGGGTGGACGGCAGCGGGGCTCCCGCCTGCGTGAGTTCCTGCAGTGCCGCGCCGCGGGGGTGGGCGGCGAGCAGCAGGTACATGGTCCCCATTCTGCCTTGTTTCCGGCGCTTGCAGACTTTCGGGCCCGGCGCCTGCGCGCGTGGCGCGCCCTGCTTTTCCACATACGGCCCCGGTGCCCTTACCCGCCATCTTTCGGCGGTGGAAAGTGGGTCCATGAGCAGGCATCAGCTGATACCGTCCCACCCTGAACCGGGCCCTCCCGCTGACTTCAGCCATGCGGCAGGGGCAGGTCCGCCCTCAAGGGCAGCCCTGCCGGTGGACGCCGCGGGAGGAGCCGGAGACTCCTGGCTGCCGGACAGCGGCGACGAGGTACTGCTGGTGACCTCGTCCGCTGTCCTTCGGGGCGAGGTGGAGCGGATCGTTGCGGCAGCCGGAGCACAGCTGCGCACTGCAGCCGATGCCGCCGGGGCAGGCAGGCATTGGGACGGGGCGGCGGCAGTCCTGGTGGGCAGCGATATCCGCGAACTGCCTCCCCGGCGACGGGCGCCGGCAGTCCTGGTGGGCCTCGACGGTGAAGGAGACAGCCTGTGGCACCTGGCCGCCGTTCTCGGTGCAGAGCGGGTGGCTGTGCTGCCAGACGCCGCCGCCTGGCTTGCCGACCATCTCAGCAGGTCCCGTTCACCTGGCCCCGGCGGCCTCATCCTGGGCGTGACCGGCGGCTGCGGCGGCGCGGGTGCCACTACCGCGGCCATCTGGATTGCGCAGGCTGCCGCCGGGCTGGGTGCCCGGGTGCTCCTGGTGGACGGTGACCCGTGGGGCGGCGGGCTGGAGCTGGCCCTCGCCGCCGAGGAACACCCCGGGCTGCGCTGGCCCGACCTTTCCGAGGCCAGGGGCAGCATCGATCCCGTCCAGCTTGCGGATTCACTGCCTGTTGCAGGAGGCTTTTCGTTCCTGTCCTGGCCCGCCAGCCGTGAGCAGCCTGTGCCTGTTGCCGCCACCACCACGGCGGGCGTCCTTGATGCCGCCCGGCGTGGCTATGAGCTGGTAGTGGTGGACATCGGCCGTGGAGCGGAGCCCATCCACACGTTCGCCTGGGACTGCGACCGCATCACCATGGTGGTTCCGGCACAGCTGAAGGCTGCTGTCGCGGCGGTTCGGCTGCTTCAGGAGTTCCCTCCGGTGGAGGCTTCCCTCCTGGTCCGGGGCAAGCACGGTGCGGCACTGGACGGCGCCCTGATTGCCGAAGCCATCGGCCTTCCTGTCCAGGGGCGCGTGCCTGAGCTGCGGGGCGTCCCGGCGGCCATGGAGTCGGGCCGCCTCCTTGAACTGGGCAAACGGCGGAGCGTCAGGCATTTCGCTGCTTCCGTGCTGCAGATGCTCGGAGACGGACTGCCTGCCGGGGATCTCGAGTGAGGCAGCAGCCTGGCTCAGGGGAACGCAGCGTCGGGGAACGCAGCGTAGGCGAGCGCGGCCCGGGCATGCATGGTTCCGGTGAGTGGCGGCGGCGCGAACGCCGTCCGGCTGTCCGGGACGCAGTGGATGTAGGGCTGCTCGAATCGGTGCGCGAGTCCATGATGGCGGACACGGCGGCTGTGACACCCTCCCGGGTGGCGGCGGCAGTGCAGGCCACCGGCAAACTGCTGGGCACTGCGGGATCGTTGGCGGCGGTGGAGCGGATCAGCGCCGAGCTGAACGGGCTGGGTCCCCTCCAAAGCCTCACCCGCGACCCCGCGGTGACGGACATCTTCGTGAATGCCCCGGACTCCGTCTGGGTTGACAGGGGCCGCGGGATAGAACGCGTACCGGTGGCCTTCGACCATGAAGTCCAGCTGCGGGCATTGGCCTGCCGGCTGGTGGCGGCCGGCGGACGGCGGCTGGATGACGGCTCACCCTGTGTTGATGTGAGGCTGGCCGGCGGCTACCGGGTCCATGCCGTGTTGCCGCCCGTCTCCACTGCAGGAACGTTGCTGAGCATCAGGATCCGCCGCGAACGGGTCTTCAGCATGGATGAGCTCCGCGCGGGCGGAATGTTCAGTTCCGGACTGCAGCATGTCCTGGAACGGGTGGTGGAGCGCAGGCTGAGCTTCCTTATCAGCGGCGCCACCGGGTCCGGAAAGACCACCCTGCTTTCCACCCTGCTCGGGCTGTGCTCTCCCTCGGAGCGGTTGGTCCTCATCGAGGACGCATCGGAACTGAACCCGGTGCATCCCCACATCGTCTCCCTTGAATCCCGCCACGGAAACCTGGAAGGCGGCGGCGCAGTGGACCTGGGGGATCTGGTCCGGCAGGCCTTGCGAATGCGTCCGGACAGGCTGGTGGTGGGGGAATGCCGGGGCGCCGAAGTGAGGGAGCTGCTGACCGCCATGAACACCGGCCACAGCGGCGGGGGCGGAACCATCCACGCCAATACCGCCACCGCTGTTCCGGCCCGGCTCACCGCTCTCGGTGCCCTGGCGGGACTGGACCCCGAAGGCGTGCGGCTCCAGGCAGCGAGCGCGCTGGACGTCGTCATCCACGTCGAGCGGACGCAACAGTCCCGGGGAGTGACGTGCGTGGGCCTGGTGGATGACGGACCTGACGGCCTGATGGTTCTGCCTGCCGTGGAAGGCGGTGAAGGCCCGGTGAGCACAGGCCCCGCGTGGCCGGCCCTTGCCGAACGGCTGGGGCTGGGCCTCGGAGAGCTGCAATGATCCTCCTTCTTGCCATGGTCCTGGGGCTGGCCGCGGTGCTGCTTGCCAGGCCGCCGCGTGGCGCTGCTGCGAGGCTGCGCCGTACAGGAAACGCCGGCCGTACAGGGAACCCTGGTCTGCTGCCGGCACTGCTCACCCTCCGTGCAGGCATCTTTCCGCTGGCCAGTCGCAGGGCTGCGAAGGGAAGCAGGCAGTCTGCAGCCCCCATGACCGTCGTTGTGCAGCAACTGGCCGCCCTGCTCAAAGGCGGGCGGACACCGGCCCGGCTTTGGGAAGAAATCTGGTTGGTCTACGGCTCCTCCGGTTCCCGCACCGATGGCCTTTCAGCGGGCTCCGGCGCCATGATGGGTTCGGCACGCGCTGCGGCGGCCGTTGGAACTCCGGTCTCGGACGCCATCCGCCGGTCGCTGCCCTCCGCCTTTCCCCGGCGGAACCGGGAATCCCGGATCTGGGCGGAACTTGCCGCGTGCCTTGATGTTGCGGAAGCGAGCGGCTGTCCGCTTGCAGACGTGCTCACCAGGTTCGCCGCGCAGCTCGAAGTGGAGGACGACGCCGATGCCGCCCGGCAGACCGCCCTGGCCGGACCCAAGGCCACAGTAAGCCTCCTCACCTGGCTGCCGCTGCTGGGTTTGGGCCTGGGCATGGCGCTGGGTGTGGATCCGCTGGCCATCCTGCTGGGAACGCCATGGGGGCTGGCAGCGCTCGCAGCCGGAATCGGCCTTACAGTTGCCGGAAGGCTGTGGTCCGCCAGGCTGGTGGCCGCGGCGGCGGGGGCTGGCGTGACATGACCTGGCCTTCCCCTTCAGCTCTTGCCCTTTTCCTCATGCTTGCTGCGGCCGCCGCCCTGGTGGGTGCCGGGCGGGGCAGTCCGGGGAAGAGGCTCCGGGCATTTTCCGGCAGGCCCTCGACGGGTGTCTCGCCCGCCGGCTCCGGAGGACGCCTGCCGCGCGGGGCGGGGGAGGGACTTAGGGACACTGCCATGATGCTGGAACTCGTCGCCGCCATGCTGGATGCCGGGTCGGGCATCGGCCGTGCGCTGGACCTGGTGTCGGCCTCCGCTTCCGCCAGATACAGGGATGCCCTCCGCCCGGTGGTGGCGGCTTTGGCCATCGGGGCGGACTGGGAAACCGCCTGGCGCAGCAGCGCGGTCCGCCTGCCGGAGGTCATGGAACTGCGGGACGCCCTGGCGTTCGCGGCCCTGACCGGCGCGCCGTCGTCCGCGATCCTTTACGCCCAGGCTGCCCGGCTCCGCCGCGAGCGGTTCCGGGCGGCAGAAAAACGTGCGGCGTCACTGGGCGTCAAGCTGGTGGTTCCGCTCGGCGTGTGTTCCCTGCCGGCCTTCATCTGCCTGGGCGTGGTCCCGGTGCTGCTCGCGCTGGTGCCATCGGTCTAGGGCGCCATGTCCCTTTTCTGCGCTCTTCTCCTCCACAGGGGGTCCACACCACAGAACCACACGGCTTTTCCACTTAGGAGTCCGCGGGGCTTACCGCGTCCGGCTAGGCCGGGAAGAGTCGAGACAGCCGGCAACATCACCGGCCCAACGGAAGGAAAACTACATGTCCACGAATTACCGCCGCCACTACGCCGACGGGACCGCGGCGCTCGCCGCTGCCCGTTCCTCCGCCCGGGGACGCCGCAGCAACAGCCACTACGCCGGCGGGGCCGGAAACGGTTCCCTGCCGGCCAACGTGGTGGAACTGTACCCGGGCCTGAAGTCTCCATCCAGCCCCGGACGTGGTTTCCGGCTCCTGGGATCCGAGGCGGGAATGGCGACCGCCGAATATGCCATAGCCACTCTTGCTGCCGTGGGCTTTGCCGGGCTGCTGGTCTTCATCCTCCGCAGCGAGGAGGTCCGTGGCTTCCTGCTGACTCTGATCCGCACCGCGCTGGCCCTGCCATGACCGTCGCGTCGGCCGTGCTGCCGCCCGTTCGTCCGTGCCCCTCCGCGCAGGCCGGCTCCCGGCTCCAAGGCGCGGGCGGGCCCTACGCCAGTCCCGGGCCGGAGGAATCATGCGGCGCCGTGACGGCCGAGTTCGCCGTCACGCTGCCTGCGGTCCTGCTGCTGCTGGCCATGCTGCTGTCAGGTGCCTCGGCCGGGGTCACCCAGTTGCGGCTTGAGGAGGGAGCACGCGCTGGTGCCCGGGCCCTGGCCCGCGGTGACGATTCAGCCGCGGTGGAAAGGATCGTCCATACGCTGACAGGCGGATCCGCGTCGGCAGCGGTTTCGGCCGACGGCGAGTGGCTGGACGTCACCGTCACCGGTCGGGTGGGCGGCCCGCTCGGATCGTCCATTCCCTGGCTGCTTACTGCCCGGGCCTCCACCCGCGCCGAGACGGCCGGATGATGCGCGTCCGGCAAGGTAGGCGGGCCAGGAGTTTTCGCCCGTACTGTCCGGGTCTGGCGGACTCAGGCTGGCGCGGGCAGGCTTCCGCCTGCGGCCGGGAACGCGGGTCCGGGACGGTTTTGTCGGCCGGTCTGGCCCTCGTGGTGATGACGGCCATGGTGCTGATGCTGTTGCTGGCACAGTCGGCTGTCCTGGCAAGCAGGGCCGCGTCCGCTGCCGACCTCGCGGCACTTGCTGCGGCCGACGCCCTCCGCGGCGTTACTCACGGGGAACCCTGCACCATAGCGTCCCAGGTTGCAGCCCGGCACGGGGCTGCGGTCCTTGGCTGCACCGAGGGTGCAGGGCAAACGGTCGAGGTCAGGACGGAGCTGATGGAACGGACCGTGTTCGGGGCAGCAACCGGGCGTTCCCGTGCCGGACCGCCGCCCTGAACCTCGGCCTCTGCCCTGGGGGTGGCTGGCAGGCGCGGCTCCTGTGCTGGTTTCCTGTCTGCCGGGAAGACCCCGGGCGAGCAGCCTGCCCCGTCAGCGCCGCGCTTCCATCCTCAGGGAGCTGCCCTCGGTGGCGTCCTTGAGCAGGACGTCGAGGAGGGAGACCGCGGCGGCCTTGTCCAGGGGGTTGTTCTTGTTCCCGCATTTCGGTGACTGGACGCAGGAGGGGCAGCCGGAATCGCACTCGCAGGCCTTGATGGCGTCCCGGGTAGCTGTGAGCCATACCTTCGCCTTGTCGAAACCCCGTTCGGCGAAACCGGCGCCGCCGGGATGCCCGTCATACACGAAGATGGTGGGCACCCCGGTGTCCGCATGCAGGGCCGTGGACACTCCACCGATGTCCCACCGATCGCTTGACGCCACCAAGGGCAGCAGGCCAATGGCCGCATGCTCCGCGGCATGCAGCGCACCGGGGAACTGGGCTTCGATCAGCCCCGCCCCGGTGAGGGAACGGTTGTCCACCACGAACCAGACGGCCTTGGTGAAGAGATCGCGGGCACCGAGTTCCAGCGGCTCCTCGCCAAGGATTTCGTTGGAGATCAGGGCCTTGCGCTGAAAGGACACCACTTGCGTCGTGACTTTGACATCACCGAAGTGCACCGAAACGTCACCCCACTGGACCGTGCGCTGCGTCTCCAGAACCTCGATCTGGGTGACGTCCCGGGCGGTGGTGTAGTAATCGGGATTGGCACGGCGCACCATCACGCAGTGGTCATCTTCATTCAGGTCCTCCACGACGTAGCTGTCACCCTGGTGGATGTAAACAGCGCCGGTGTGGGCCTGGTAGTGGGTCTGGGGGGAATCCATGGTGCCCAGGAGGGACCCGGTTTCGGCATCGACGATGCTCACCGGTCCGCCGCCGTCGGCCCGCAGGTTCACCATGGCCGCCGCGCTCTGTGAGTGTGTCCAGAACCAGCCCGCGGGCCTCCGGCGGAGGTACCCCTGGGCCACCAGCCGGTCCAGGAGGGACTCCGCCGTGCTGCCGAAGAGGTCAAGTTCGGCAGGACCAAGCGGAAGTTCCGCTGCCGCGGCGCACAAGTGTGGACCCAGCACGTAGGGGTTTGAGGGGTCGAAGACAGTTGCTTCCACTGACACATCGAAAATCGCTTCCGGATGGTTCACCAGGAAGGTGTCCAGGGGATCATCGCTGGCAACAAAGGCCGCGATGGCGTCCTGCCCGGCCCTGCCCGCCCGGCCGATCTGCTGGAACAGGGAGGCGCGCGTCCCCGGCCAGCCCGCCACCAGGACAGCGTCGAGGCCGGAAATGTCGATCCCCAGCTCCAGGGCGGAAGTGCTCGAAACACCCAGGAGCCGCCCTGAGCGGAGCGCCTTTTCCACTGCGCGGCGTTCCTCGGGAAGGTACCCGGAACGGTAGGCAGCCACCCGCTGCGGCAGGCTGGGGTCCACCTCGTCCAGGAGGCGCTTGGTGATGGAGGAAATAGTCTCCGCCCCGCGCCGGGATTTGATGAAGGCTATGGTGCGGACTTGGGCCGATACCAGGTTCGCCAGCAGGTCTGCGGTTTCGGCCACAGCCGTCCGCCGCTCCTTGGCGCCGTTTTCGCCCCGAACCTCGGTCAGGGCGGGTTCCCAGAAAGCCACCGTGGTGGCGCCGTGCGGCGAGCCGTCCCGGGAAACTGCCTTCACCGGGGCCCCGATCAGCCGGGCGAAGGAGACTTCGGGCTCCGAAGCTGTGGCGGAGGCCGCGATGAATACCGGCCCCGGATAGGCCGTGCCCGCACCGTAGTACGCGCAGATCCGGCGCAGCCGGCGCATCAGGTTGGCCACGTGGGAACCGAAGACGCCCCGGTAGCTGTGGGCCTCGTCAATGACCACGTAGCGCAGACGGCGGAAGAACCCGGCCCACCAGGCGTGGTTGGGAAGAATCCCGAAGTGCAGCATGTCCGGGTTGGCAAGGATGAAGTTGGCATGGTCCCTGATCCAGCGGCGCGAGGCGGGGTCGGTGTCGCCGTCGTAGGTTTCCGCCCGCACGGTGGGCAGTTGCAGGGCCCTGATGGCATTGAGCTGGTCCGCCGCGAGGGCCTTCGTGGGGGACAGGTAGAGCGTCACGGCGCCGTCGTCATGGATTTTCCCGGGCTCGGCCATGACCCGCAGTTCGGAACGGTGGATGGCGTCCAGGGCCGGCAGCTGGTAGGCGAGCGACTTTCCCGACGCCGTGCCGGTGGCCACCACAACGTGTTCGCCGGCGTGGGCGATTCCGGCTGCTTCCACCTGGTGCCGGTAGGGCTCCTGGATGCCCAGGGACCCGTACGCCGCAACCAGGTCCGGATGCACCCACGCGGGCCAGGGCTCGTGCTCGGCCTCACGGGCCGGGATAGTGCGGACATGACGCAGCTGCTCCGGTTCCGGGCCGCGGCCCAGCAAGGAAATCAGGGAGTCATGGGGGTTCACCCGAACATTGTTTCACCCGGCAGCGGCCTGCGGGCCCCGGTTCGCCGTCGGGGTAACAGCGTGGGGGGGTAACAGTAAGACTCAGCTCAGGGAAAGGTCCAAACCGTCGTGGGAAGCGGACAGCATGAGTACCCGGGAAACCGTGGTCCAGCCAAGGTGGGAGTAAAGTTTCTGGCCGTCCGCGGAGGCCAGCAGGAGCCCCTCCTGCACGTCGTGCTCGAAGGCCTTGGCTGCAAGGGCCCGCATGATGAAACTGCCCAGGCCCCGGCGCTGGAAGGCCGGCTCCGTGATGATCTTGTCGAACACCGCGGTATCGCCCACCACGTAAACCCGTCCGCTGGCGGCCAGCGCGTCGCTGGAACGGACCTCTGCGTAATGGACGCCGTTCTGCAGGGACGTGGTCCAGGTCAGTTCGTCGTCGGAAAGCCAGGGATCCTCGGCGTCCTGGGTCTCCATGTCCACAATCATCATCGCCTGCGAGTCAGATGTGACATTCAGCCCGTGCCTTGCGGCCAGGGCAGAGTAGCGGGCCGTGTCATTGGTCAGGATGGTGAGGACCCTGGCCGGAACTTCGGCCGTTTTGGCGGCCAGTACCGCGAACTCATCGTCCGTGGGCTCGGACGCGAAGAATTCCCACTCGCCGCTGGTGTCGGCCCGCAGCACGGCGGGAAAGCGTCCCTCTGTGGATGTCCTGTAGCCGCGGCAACCGGCCCAGCCCGCCACCCACACCTCAAGAAGGCCAGTGATGTCTTCAACCATGGTTTCCGGGGTCATGGGATGAGAATATTCCAGCCCGAACTTAAGCAACAGGGGGTGGCAGAGAGCTTATGCAATCGTGATGAGCCGAAAACGCCCGGGACCATCGCGGAAGCCGGAGCAGACCGCCCAGCACCCTTCGCTGCGGAACGTGCCGGTACCCTTAAATACGTGGCTTTGAACCGAATTGTGCTTTTTTACGGCTTTACACCGATCGCGGACCCCGAAGCGGTACGGCTCTGGCAGCGCGCGCTGTGCGAGAAGCTCGGCCTGACCGGGCGCATCCTGATCTCCAAGGACGGCATCAACGCGACCGTGGGCGGGGAGATCGGCGCAGTCAAGCAGTACGTGAAGACCACCCGCGAGTACAAGGGCTTCCGCGGCATCGACGTGAAATGGTCCGACGGCGGAGCCGAGGACTTCCCCCGGCTCAGCGTCAAGGTCCGGGACGAGATTGTCTCCTTCGGCGCGCCCGGGGAACTCAGGGTGGATGAGAACGGCGTGGTGGGCGGCGGTACGCACTTGAAGCCGGAGGAACTGCACGAACTGGTGGACAGCAAGAAGGAAGCCGGTCAGGACGTGGTCTTCTTCGACGGCCGGAACGCCTTCGAAGCCCGGATCGGCCGCTTCAAGGACGCGATCGTCCCCGACGTCGCCACCACCCACGACTTCATCCAGGAGCTGGAGTCCGGCAAGTATGACGACCTCAAGGACAAGCCGGTGGTCACCTACTGCACCGGCGGGATCCGCTGCGAGGTGCTGTCCAGCCTCATGGTGAACCGGGGCTTCAAGGAGGTCTACCAGCTGGACGGCGGCATTGTCCGCTACGGCGAGGCATTCAAGGACCAGGGGCTCTGGGAAGGCTCGCTCTACGTCTTTGACAAGCGAATGCACCTCGAGTTCAGCGAGGACGCCAAGACCATCGGCCAATGCACCCGCTGCGCGGCGCCCACCAGCAAGTTCGAGAATTGCTCAAACCCCAGCTGCCGCACCCTCACCCTGTACTGCGCCGACTGTGCGTCCAGCCCGGAAACCCTGCGCTGCCCCGAAGGGTGCGCAGCCTAGGGAACAGGCTATGAGAGAAGCCGCAGCCGGTAGGCGTAGTTCGCCCCGGTCCGGGCTTCCACCCGGATGGTGAGGGCTGTTTCCGAGGAAAGGTAAATAACGTTTTCCCGGTTGATCCCGCACCGAAGCCCCAGGTCCACCAGCGTGAGGGACTCGCTGCGGACAGTGAAGGTCACACGGCGCTGGCTGCGGCACGCCAAGGCCAGCGCGTAGGTGCCGGTCCCCAGGACGGGCGTCGACTCGGCCCGTATTTCCCCGGCTGCCATGAGCCCTGCGCTGGCGTGGGCCACCGGTTGCCCAGTGTCCGGCAGCGTCCGGGTTACCCAAGCGCCAAGTTCAGCCTCACTGACGGGGTCGTTCTGCAACGGGTCGCGGGTGAACACCGGCCCGGGAAGCCGCGTTGGCTCTGCCTCGACGGGCCCCGGCACGCTCCGGCCGTCGTCGTACGTATACTCGCAGCCGCCCAGCACCATCGCGGCAGCCAGCGCAGCAATGACGACGGCGGCGCGCGGCTTCCGGGCCAGCGGCACCGGCGCTGTGCGCACGTGGGGCGTCCGCACGGTACAAGGCGCGGAGGCGATCCGCACACTGGGCATAGTCAGACTGTATGCCCGCCGCCGCCGGCGGGCCAGAGCTGAAGGGACCGTTATCCGGCGGGTGCCAGCCGGTACGCGTAGAGGAGGGGCGCGTCCACGCTGGAAGCGCTGATCTCCAGGGTGCCGGCCTCGGGCAGGGTGATTTTGGTTGTCTCCCGGCTGCCGTTGCACGCCGCTCCTGCGTCCGCCAGCATCGTTCCATCGAGTGACACGGCGAAGAACGCCTTGCCGCCGCCATCGCACGTTGCAGTCAGGATGTAGCGCCCTGCGGGAACATCTGCGGCTTCCTTAATAATGCGGTTCCGGTTGAGGATCTTACCGGCGTCCTCGATGACGGCGCCCGGCGCCGGGGGCAGCGCGGTGGCCTGCCACTGGGGGACGTCCGCGTTCTCGACGGAAACCACGGGTGAGCAGCTGGCCAGGGCAAGGATGGCCGCGCCTGCGAAGACTACGGACCACGGCAACCGGCGGGCACGCCCCGCCGGCCGGAGCCGGGCGCGCAAAAGGACGGCAAAACTGGAAGGCATGGCTCCACGCTACCGCGTCAACGCCGCCTGCAAAGCCTTGCAGCCCGCCGGACTAAACTTGAGCGGTGCCTGAATCCCCATACGAGTTCACTGCCGGCAACACCCCGGACGCGCCCCGCAGCGACCGGCCGGAACTGCTCGCCGCCCTCGCCGCGGACCTGCGCCGGCTCGACTACACACCCGACGGCGTCGCCCGGTTCCTGGGCCCCGCCGCCTCCGCAGCGCTGGACCGGGACCAGACCATCCCGGCCCTGCTGGCCGCGGACCGCGCCGTGCGGCAGGACGAAGGAAGCAAGGCGCTCGCCGCCGTCGTCCGCCTCTGGCTTCTCGCCGAGCCGCAGGCGGCGGAGACGCTCGACGCCGTCCTTCCCGGCATCCGTGCGGAAGGCCTGCTCACGCTGGGGCTGGTTGAACCCGTTCCCGGCTCCCGGCTGCTGGCAGCGAAGGTGGACCTGCGGCCCTACGGCTGGGACGGCGCCGCAGGAGACAGCGCAGCCGGCGGCACGGAACTCTGGGTGGCCAGCGACCTGGCGGCGCACCAGCAGGAAGGGGTGCTCCGGCACAACCACGTCCTGGGGATCGGCCATGCCTCCACCACGCTGGTGCAGACCACCGTCCGCCGCCCCACCGAACGCGCCCTGGACCTGGGCACGGGCTGCGGCATCCAGGCGTTCCACCTGCTCCACCACTGCCGGCACGTCACCGCCACGGACATCTCCGAACGCGCCCTCGCCTTCACCCGCTTCAACATCCTCCTCAATGCGCAGGCCCTCTCCGTTGATCCCGCGCGGCTCGCGGACCGGGTCAGCCTGCGCCTGGGCTCACTCCTGGACCCCGTGGAGGGCGAGGAGTTCGGGCTGGTGGTGTCCAATCCTCCGTTCGTGATCACGCCGCGCAGCGCAGGGGAGGACGCCGCAGGGCAGTTCACGTACCGCGACGGCGGCCTGCCGGGCGACGAGATCGTCTCTTCGCTCGTCAGGGCACTGCCGTCCGTCCTCGCGCCTGCCGGAACAGCCCAGCTTTTGGGCAACTGGGAGGTCATAGCGGGAACGTCGTGGCAGGAACGGCCGCAAAGCTGGGCCGGTCCGGGCATCGATGCCTGGTTCATCCAGCGCGAGCAGGTGGGGCCCGAGGAATACGCGGAAACATGGCTCCGGGACGCCTCCGAGGGCCGGGACCGGCAGCACTACCGGGAGGCCTACGCCGCCTACCTCGCAGACTTCGAATCCAGGGAGGTGGAGGGCATCGGTTTCGGCATGGTCTGGCTGCGCCGGCCCGTTGAACCGGGGCAGGCCGCCATCAGCCGGTTCGAGGAAATCACGCACCCCATTGAACAGCCCATCGGACCCCACCTGGGGGCCGCCGTCGAACGCATCGACTGGCTGGCCGCGCACGGCCTGGAGGATGCGCACCTGCTGGTGGCGGACGACGTCACGGAGGAGCGCCACCAGCGGCCGGGCGCCCAGCATCCGGGGGTCATCCTGCTGCGCCAGGGCGCCGGCCTGCGTCGGACCAACCTGCTCAGCACCGAGCTGGCCGGCTTCGTTTCAACGTGCGACGGCGACCTGACTGCCGGCCAGATCGCCGGGGCGCTGGAGGCGCTGCTGGGCGGCGGAATGGCGGGGGAGGAGGGGTTCGACGCCGGCTCGTTCCGGACCGGGCTGCTCACCGACGTGGCCAATTTGGTCCGCGACGGTTTCCTGATCCCCGCCGCGGAATAGGGCGCCGAAGGCCTGCCGGGGAACCCCCTACTTTTCCACATGGATGCGCACATTTCTGCAAAATATGGTGAACTAGGCCAGTATGGGCGCATCTGCCCGAGCAACCTTTTTCTGTAGGAGCACCGTGCCAAGCAAGGCCAAAACCGGCAAGAAACTCGTGATTGTGGAGTCTCCGGCCAAGAGCAAGACCATCGCCAAGTACCTGGGCGAGGGCTTCATCGTAGAGGCCTCCATTGGTCACATCCGCGACCTTCCCCAGCCGTCCGAACTCCCCGCCGAACTGAAGAAGACCTCGGTGGGCAAGTTCGCGGTCGACATTGAGCACGACTTCAAGCCGTACTACGTGGTCTCCCCGGACAAAAAGAAAAAGGTGACTGAGCTCAAGGCCGCGCTCAAGGATGCCGACGAACTTTACCTCGCAACCGATGGGGACCGCGAGGGCGAAGCCATCGCGTGGCACCTGCTCGAAGTGCTCAAGCCCAAGGTCCCGGTCTACCGGATGACGTTCGGCGAAATCACCAAGGAAGCCATCCAGCGCGCCATGGGCAACCTGCGCGATGTGGACACCGCGCTGGTGGATGCGCAGGAGACCCGCCGCGTCCTGGACCGGCTGTACGGTTACGAGATTTCCCCGGTGCTGTGGCGCAAGGTGGCACGCGGCCTGTCCGCCGGCCGCGTGCAGTCCGTGGTTACCCGCATGGTGGTGGACCGCGAACGCGAGCGGATGGCCTTCAAGGCCGCCTCGTACTGGGACCTCACGGGCCAGTTCGGTGCAGATGCCGGCTCCTTCAAAGCGAAGCTCGCCGCCGTGGACGGCGCCAAGGTGGCCAGCGGCCGGGACTTCAACGACGACGGCGTCCTCACCTCCAAGAACGTCGCCCACCTCAATGAGGAGCTGGCTGCGTCCCTGGCGGCCGGGCTGCAGGATGCGGAGTTCCGTGTCCGCTCCGTTGACACCAAGCCGTACACCCGCCGTCCCGCTGCGCCGTTCACCACCTCCACGCTGCAGCAGGAAGCGGGCCGCAAGCTCCGCTTCTCCTCCAAGAGCACCATGCAGGTAGCCCAGCGGCTGTACGAAAACGGCTACATCACCTACATGCGTACGGACTCCTCCGCGCTGAGTGATGAAGCTGTCACGGCCGCCCGCCGCCAGGCTTCGGAGCTCTACGGCCCGGAGTACATCCCCCAGTCGCCGCGTGTGTACACCGGCAAGGCAGCCAACGCCCAGGAAGCGCACGAGGCCATCCGCCCCGCCGGTGACTCGTTCCGCACGCCGGCCCAGGTGGCCAAGCAGCTCTCCGGCGACGAATTCCGGCTTTACGAGCTGATCTGGAAGCGAACCGTCGCCTCCCAGATGGCTGACGCCAAGGGCTCTACGGCCACCATCCGCCTGGGCGCCGTGTCCGCTGACGGGCGGGACGCGGAGTTCTCCGCGTCCGGAACAGTGATTACCTTCCCCGGCTTCCTTGCCGCCTACGAGGAAGGCAAGGACGAGACCCGCGGCGACGACGACTCCGACGAAGCCCGCCGCCTCCCCAATGTGGCCAAGGGCGACGCCCTGAAGGCGTCCGACATCATCGCCGTGGGCCACGAGACCTCGCCGCCGCCGCGCTACACGGAAGCATCGCTGACGGCGGAGCTGGAGAAGAAGGGCATCGGCCGTCCGTCCACCTACGCCTCCACCATCTCCACCATCCAGGACCGCGGCTACGTCCGGAAACAGGGTTCGGCCCTGGTCCCCAGCTGGATCGCCTTCTCTGTCATCAGGTTGCTGGAACAGCACTTCAGCGACTACGTGGACTACGAGTTCACCGCAGACATGGAAGGCGACCTGGACAAGATCGCCAACGGCCAGGCCGTGGGTGCCTCCTGGCTGCGGCACTTCTACTTCGGCGAGGACTCGGATCCGGGCCTGCTGAGCATCGTGAACAACCTCGGCGAAATCGACGCGCGGGAAATCAACTCCATTCCCATCACGGACCAGATCACGCTGCGGGTGGGCAAATTCGGCCCGTACCTGGAAAGTTCCGCTGCCACGGTTGACCCGAAGACGGGGGAGATCGTGGAGTCGCCCCGCGCCAACGTGCCGGAGGACCTGGCTCCGGACGAGCTGACCGCCGCGAAGGCCATTGAGCTGATGGAGACGGCTGCCCCCGAGGAACGCGTGCTGGGCACGGATCCTCACACAGGCCACACCGTTGTCGCCAAGAATGGCCGCTACGGCGCCTATGTCACCGAGATCATCCCGGAAATGACCGAGGAACAAATCGCTGCACAGCCGGTGGAGTACTACAAGAACGGCAAGCCCAAACCGCCCAAGAAGCCCGTCAAGGCCAAGCCTCGCACGGGCTCGCTGTTCAAGTCCATGACCGTTGAGTCGGTGACCCTTGACGAGGCGCTCCAGCTCATGAGCCTCCCCCGCGTCCTGGGCGAGGACGCCGAAGGCAACCTCATTACGGTACAGAACGGACGGTTCGGTCCGTACCTGAAGAAGGGAACCGACTCCCGGTCCATCGGCTCGGAGGAGGAGATCTTCACCATCACGCTGGACCAGGCGCTGGAGATCTACTCCCAGCCGAAGCAGCGTGGAGCCCGCGCTGCCGTCCCGCCGCTTGCTGAGTTCGGCCCGGACCCCGTGTCGGAGAAGAACATCGTGGTGAAGGAAGGCCGGTTCGGCCCCTACATCACGGACGGGATCACCAACATCACCGTGCCGCGGGCCACGTCCTTGGAGGAACTGACGCGCGAGCAGGCCGTGGAGCTCCTGGCCGAGAAGCGTGCCAAGGGCCCGGTAAAGCGCACTGCCACCCGCAAGGCGCCGGCCAAGAAAAAGGCCACCGCAAAGAAATAGCCAGGCGTTTGCATGCGGCACGGGATCGTGATCGGGTATAGGGATGACTGAACAGCCAGGAATTGCAGACACCACGCCCTTGAACGACCTCGAGGAGAAGCTCGCAAAAGGCGGGCAGCCCGACGCGAGCCCCGTGGACGTCATCCTGTCCTTCCTGAACAGCGAGGTCTACATCATCAGTTCGGATGGCATCGAGGGCGAGGACTCGCAGGTGGAGCCGCTGGTCCTGGGCAATGCCGACGGCGATCCCGTGCTTGCCGTCTTCTCGCACCCCAGCCGTGTGGACCAGCAGTACCTCGAAGCCGCGCCCAACGTGCTTGGGACCCAGGGCGCAGCCATCATCGCGAACATCGGCGAGGAGCTGGGCATGGTCATCAACCCGGGCGCCGCCTATGGGTTCGAGATCAACCCCGAGGGCGTTGCCAACATCAAGCGCGACTTCAAACGGGCCGACGAGCAATAATGTCACCATGCGGCTAGGCGTCCTCGATATCGGGTCCAATACTGTCCATCTCCTCCTGGTGGATGCCCACCCCGGCGCGCGCCCTGTGCCCTTCGCCTCGCACAAGCGGCCGCTGTCCCTGGTCCAGTACCTGGAACCGGACGGCAGCATCAACGACGCCGGCCAGCACGAGCTCACCGAATTCGTGCTGGAAGCCTGGGAGTTTGCCGCCAGGCACAAGGCCGAGGACCTCCTGGCCTTCTGTACGTCGGCCATCCGCGAGGCCACCAACGGCCCTGAAGTCCTGGCGCGCGTCAAACACGAAACCACCGTCACGCTGCAGGAGCTCACCGGCAGCGAAGAGGCGTCGATGACCTTTTTCGCGGTCAGGCGCTGGCACGGCTGGGGCGCGGGGCCAATCCTCAACCTGGACATCGGCGGCGGCTCTTTTGAGATGGCTTTCGGCCAGGACGAACTTCCGGAAGTTGCCACCTCCGTGCCGCTGGGAGCCAGCCGGCTCACCAGGGACTGGCTTTCCGAAGACCCCCCGTCGGCCAAGAGCGTCAAGGAACTGCGGCGGTACATCCAGGCCACCCTCAAGCCGGCCGTGCGGGAATTCGACGGTCTGGGCCGTGCCAACGTTGTGGCGGGCACATCCAAGACCTTCCGCTCGCTTGCACGGATTGCCGGTGCGGCGCCGAGCGCGGCCGGCCCGTACGTCAAGCGGGAGCTCCATGCCACGGACCTTGGAGTGTGGGCGCAGCGCATCTCGGCGATGAAGGTCGAGGACCGCCTGCACCTGCCGGGGGTTTCCGAGGCGCGGGCACACCAGCTGCTGGCCGGAGCACTCGTTGCCGAGGCCGCGCTGGAGCTCTTCAGGTTCAAGAAACTCCGGATCTGCCCTTGGGCCCTGCGTGAAGGCCTGATCCTGCGCCGCCTGGACCAGCTGGTGTTTTCGGGGCCGCTGGACCCTGCGCCCCATGTGGTGGCGCCGCAGGTTGTCGAAGCCCCGGCCTAAGGCCCTGGGGACCGCCCCGGAGCAAAGCGGCGGTTAAAAGCGGAAGCACCGGCGTCCGCAACAGGAAAATGGGGGAAAACCTGTTGCCGACTGCCGGTGCCCTGGCAGGAATCCCCATCCCTGCCGCATCACTCGCACCCTCAATGAGGTAATAACTACGTTAGAACCCAAAGTTGTGAGGCACCTGCGGCTTACATGTGAGCAACCTGTGAGTGCATTTCAGCGAGTTCCCTGGTGATTGGGTGTCCACCCCTGGTCATCAATTTCGGCGCCGGCCGGGCCTAACTGTAATGATGGAGCCATGAGCAACCGAATCGCCTTCCTGGGCTGTGGATCCATGAACGAAGCAATTCTGAGTGGCCTGCTGGAAGCGGGGACGGACCCGGCGGACGTCGTCGCAACGGTCCGGCGTGCCGGGCGTGCCGCGGAACTGGCCGAGCGGCACCACGGCGTGACCGCGATTGCCGGTGAGGAGGAGCCGGACAACAACAAACAGGCAACCAAGGGCTCCGGCGTTGTCATTCTTGGCGTCAAGCCTGTTGGCATCCTTGACCTTGCCCGGGAGATCAGCCCCTCCCTCTCACCAACCGCCGTGGTGGTCAGCGTGGCTGCCGCGGTGTCCATCGCCCAACTGGAGGCCGCACTGCCGGCGGGACAGCCGGTAATCCGCGCCATGCCCAATACGCCGGCAAAGCTGGGCCGCGGCGTGGTGTCGGTGTCGCCGGGGACGCACTGCACCCCGGAGCAGCTTCAAGAGGTCAAGGACGTCCTGCAGGGTGCGGGAACGGTGGTGGAGGTCCCCGAGGAACAAGTGGATGCGGTCTCGGCCATCAGCGGCTCCGGACCCGCCTACGCCTTCTACCTGGCGGAAGCAATGGCAGCAGCGGGCCGGGAACTGGGCCTGGATCCGGAACTGTCCGTTCTCCTGGCCCGGGAAACCGTTGCCGGCGCCGGCTTCATGCTGGCCGAGCCCGGTGCGGATCCAACAACGCTGCGCAAGGCGGTGACCAGCCCGAACGGCACCACTGAACGGGCCATCGCCACCTTCGACCAGCGGGGCCTTCCTGCCATCATTGTGGCCGGTGCCCGCGCGGCAACGGAGCGGGCAGCCGAAATCACCAGGCAGCTCGGCTAGTCCCCACCCGCTCCCTAAGCTCGGCCAGGGAACCCGGCGGGCGTGGGCCCAGGCACCCGTGCAATTACGGCCGCGCCGCGAACCGTTCCAGCAGGTCTACATGTCCGGACACGATCAGCATGTCCCGGGAGGACACCTTGGTCTCCGGGCGGGCATAGGTGAAATCCTCGCCGGGCGACTTCACGCCCACGATCGTCACGCCGTACTTGGAGCGGACCTTTGACTCGTCCAGGGTGAACCCCACCGTTTCCCGCGGCGGGTACATTTTCACGATCGCGAAGTCGTCGTCGAACTCGATGAAGTCCAGCATCCGTCCGGACACCAGGTGGGCCGCGCGGACGCCGGCGTCGGCCTCCGGGTAGATCACGTGGTTGGCGCCGATCCGGGTGAGGATCTTGCCGTGGGACGGCGTAATCGCCTTCACCCACAGGTGCTCGATGCCAAGGTCCACCAGGTTGACCGTGATCAGCACGGAGGACTCGATGGACGTGCCCACGCCCACGACGGCGGAGCTGAACTCCTGCGCGCCGAGCTGGCGGAGCGCATCGATGTTGGTGGCGTCGGCCTCCACCACGTGGGTCAGCAGCGGTGCCCACTTCTGCACCAGGGACCGGTCCCGTTCAATGGCCAGGACTTCCCGGCCCTGCTTGACCAGCTGTTCTGCCGTGGATGAACCGAAGCGGCCCAATCCGATCACCAGCACTGGAGCGTTGTGGGCGGGGCGCCGGGGGGCGTCTGGGGAACTAGCCAATGATCGGCCTCTCTTCGGGATAGTGGTACAACTGGCTGCGCTGGCGGAGGGCAAGGGCGGCCGCAAGGGTCACGGTGCCGACGCGGCCGGCGAACATCAGGGCCGCGAGGACGTAAACGCCCTCCGGCGGCACCTCTGCGCTGAGGTTGGTGCTGAGCCCCACGGTGGCGAAAGCCGAAATGGTCTCGAACAGCACCCGGTCCAGGGACGCCCCGCTGATGTGCAGCAGCAGGAAGGCGGAGACGGACACCAGGGTGGCGCCCGCAACGATCACGGAGATGGCAACGCGCATGGTGCCCTGCGGGATGGTCCTGCCATAGACCTGCACATCGGCGTCGCCCCTGGCCTCCGCCACGATCGCCAGGAACATCACGGCGATGGTGGTGACCTTGATGCCGCCGGCCGTGGAGGCCGAGCCGCCGCCGGCAAACATCAGCGCGTCGGTCAACAGCATGGTGGTGGACTCCATCTGGTTCTGGTCCACCAGGTTGAAGCCGCCGGACCGCATCATCACGGAGGCGAACAGGGCATGCGTCACCTTGTCGTCAAAATCCATGGTCCCGATGGTCCGCAGGTTGTCCCACTCCATCAAGGCCCACAGGAATGTGCCGGCAAACAGGAGGATGAAGGACACCTGGATGGTGAGCTTGGTGTGCAGGTTCCACTTCTTCCAGTTCAGCCCGTTCTGGTGGAGAACCATTACCACGGGAAAACCGAGGCTGCCCAGGAAGACGCCGAGCATCAGCGGGACCAGGATCCAAAGGTCCGTTTCGTAAGGCACGATGCCATCTGAATGCGGGGTAAAACCGGCGTTGTTGAAGGACGAGATGGAGTAGAAGATCCCGTGCCATACGGACTGCCAGAACGGCTCGCCGAGGGTCAGGAACCGCGGGACCAGGGCCAGCGCCAGGATTCCTTCGATCACCACTGATGTTGTGATGACAATCCGCAGCAGGGTGCCCACTTCGCCCAGGCGGCCTGCATTGTTCATGGATTCCGCCGCGATGATTTTCCCCCGCACGCCCAGCCGCTTGCTGACCATCAGGGCAAGCAGCGAGGCCAGGGTCAGCGTACCCAAGCCTCCAATGAAGACGCCCACCAGGATCACCAGCTGCCCGAAGAAGGACCAATGAACCGCCGTCGAGACGACCGTCAGGCCGGTGACGCACACGGCTGAAACGGCCGTAAACAGCGCCTGATGGATCGGGGTGGGGGTGCCGGCGGCGGAGGAGACCGGCAGCGAGAGGATGAGTGTGAAGACCAGGCATACGGCCGCGAACACCGTCAGGGCAAGCCGGGCCGGGGAAGTGTTTGCGATGTCGTCAATGAAGTCGCGCAGCCGCGTAAGAATCCAGAGGCCTTCCCGCTCCTGCGCTGCGGGATGCCAGCTGGCCGGGTTCCGGGGCCTCGACTGGCTTTGCGTCATGTGTGGCTTTTCCTCGGTAGAAACTGCTTCCCTCAGTAGTAAACCACTAATGCCGGCGTTATGGCCGGGCAGGAGGCGCCGCCGGCTCGGGTAGCCTGTGATTGATGACATACCTCCCGGGTCTCAGCCAGCCCGCGCCCCCAACGGTGGTGGCGTGGAGTTCTGACATGACTGCCTACAATTTCGGTCCGGGCCATCCGATGGCACCTGAGCGGATGGACCTGACCGCCCGCCTGGCCGGCAGCCTGGGTTTGTTCGGCCTGGACCACGTGGTGGTGGAAGCGCCCGAAGTGGCGGACGACGCAGCGCTGGAGTCGGTGCATTCCGCAGACTTTGTTGCGGCAGTCCGCAGGGTCAGCGCCAATCCCGGCGAGCCCGATGAGGCCCGCGGGTTGGGCACGGAGGACGATCCCGCCTTCGCGGGCATGCATGAGGCGGCAGCCCGGCTGGCCGGCGGTTCGCTGCTGTCTGCTTCGCGAATCCTGGACGGCTCCGCGCTGCACGCGGTTAACTTCGGCGGCGGCATGCACCATGCCGCCCGCGAGCGGGCCAGCGGGTTCTGTATCTATAACGACGCTGCACTCGCCGTGCAGAGGCTGCTCGACGGCGGCATCAGCAAGGTGGCGTATATCGACGTCGACGCCCACCACGGGGACGGGACGGAGAGCATCTTCTGGAATGATCCCCGTGTGCTCACCATTTCGCTCCACGAGAGCGGCCTTACGCTCTTCCCCGGGACGGGATTCGCCAATGAGATCGGCGGTCCGCAGGCCGAGGGGACGGCGGTGAATGTCGCCCTGCCGTCAGGGACGGGGGATGCCGGCTGGCTTCGCGCCTTCCACGCGGTGGTGCCGCAGCTGGTGGCCGCTTTCCAGCCGGAGGTTATCGTCAGCCAGCACGGGTGCGACTCCCACCGCACGGACCCGCTGACGCACCTCAACCTCAGCGTTGACGGGCAGCGGGAGGCCGCATCCGCCGTCGGCAGCCTCGCCGCCCGCCACTGCGGCAACCGCTGGATCGCCACCGGTGGCGGCGGGTACAACGTTACTGACGTGGTCCCGCGGTCCTGGAGTCACCTGATTGCCATCGCGTCCGGGCGGCCCGTGCCGCTGCGTACGCCCGTCCCGGAGAACTGGCGTGCCTATGTCCTGGCCAAGTTCGGCAGGGACGCCCCCCTCCTGATGGGCGACGACGTGGAACTGTGGTGGCGGTCCTGGGAAGTGGGCTTTGACCCCAACGATGCCGTGGACAGGACCGTCATGGCCACGCGGAAGGCAGTCTTCCCGCTCCACGGGCTGGACCCTTGGTTCGACTGACTGCCGGGTCAGTCAGCTGCTGGGCTTCTCCGTCTGGAACACCACCCCGGCGGCGCCGATGAGCCAGTCCAGGAGGGACAAAGCGAACGCGCCGATCACGTCCGTTGAAGCCGTCCCCTTGGCCAGCCAGAGCAGCAGGACAGCCAGGCCCGCGGCGAGGTAGACCAGGATTGTTGCCATGATCCGCCCGGACAGCCTGGCCGTGACCTCGGCAGGATTGAAGGCCGCGGGCCTGCCCGGCTCCCGCTGGAGCTCGTCCCGACGGACCTCGGCGATGGATCCCAGGGCCGACGCGCAGCAGCACCGCGCCCCAGACTGCCGCGAAAAGGCCCAGGAACACGAACGCGATGACATTGAACAGTTGCTGGCGAAGGAACTCCATCACCGTCCACCCTCAAGCCGCGGCGGCCGCCGCGCGGGAATCCGGGCAGAAGTGACACCGTTCCAGCACTGCCGGGAAACCTGGGCAATGGTGACGTCTGCAGGCCGAAATAGTTGATGCCTTTCGGCGTATATGTCGCTAGGGTGGGAGGCATGGTGACAGACGACGTATTTGCCGTCATAGCGGAATCGACCCGGCGGGACATCCTGCTCTCCCTCCGTTCCGGAGACAAGGCCGTGGGCGAACTGGTGGAGGAACTGGCGGCAAGCCAGCCCACCATTTCCAAGCACCTCAAAGTCCTTCGCGAAGCGCAGCTGGTGAGCATGAGGGCGCAGGGCCAGAAGCGTTACTACGCGCTGAACCGTAAGCCGCTGGAGGGGATTGCCAGCTGGCTGGAAACGCTCGACGTCGGTTGCGCGGTACCGGCCGCAGCCGCTGATGCCGGACAGGCCGAACCTGCGCCTGCGCAAGCCAGGAAGGCGGCAGCTGCACACAAGGAGGCCGCGACCGCCGGCGCAGTAGCGGCCGAGGCCGTGTCCGCCGGAGTCCTGGCGAGGGACGGTGCAGACCTGAGCCCCGCCGTCGTGATTCCCGGCGGAACCACAGCGCCGCTGAGTGATGACAGCGTGCCCCAGCAGATCGGCAGGACCGTGGGCCGCGCCGCCACCAAGGCCGCGGACCTCCTCGCCAACCTCCCCAACCTGCCGAAGTTCGGCCGCAAGAAATAGCTCCTCACCCCAACTAGGTAGCGCCAAGTGTCGTTTTGACCCCTCAAAACGACACTTGGCGCTACCTAGTTGGGTGGCCGCTTAGTTGCTGAGCAGCCGGACGTGGTCCGGGGTCAGCTCGGAGATCTTACTGACGCCCAGCAGGGCCATGGTGCGGGCCATGTCCTTTTCGAGGATCTGCAGGGTGCGGTCAACGCCCGCCCGGCCACCGGCCATCAGGCCGTACAGGTAAGCGCGGCCGATCAGCGTGAAGTCGGCGCCAAGGGCGAGGGCCGCCACAATGTCGGCGCCGCTCATGATGCCGGTGTCCAGCATGATCGCCGCATCCGTGTGGTCCTTGGTGAAGGCTTCCTTGACCTCAGGGAGCAGGTGGAACGGGATGGGAGCCCGGTCCAGCTGGCGGCCGCCGTGGTTGGACAGGATGATGCCGTCCGCTCCATGGTCAACAACCCGGCGGGCGTCCTCCACGGTCTGGATGCCCTTGACCACCAGGTTGCCCTTCCAGGTTTCCCGCAGCCAGTCCAGGTCCTCGAAGGTGAGGGTGGGGTCGAACATGGAGTTGATCAGGTCCGCCACGGTGCCGGTGTAGCGGGACAGGGAAGCGAAAGTCAGCGGCTCATGCGTGAGGAAGTTGAACCACCAGGCGGGCCGGTAGGACGCATCCAGGACAGTCTTGATGGTCAGCGCCGGCGGGATGGTCATGCCGTTGCGGACGTCGCGGAGGCGGGCACCGGCGACGGCGGTGTCCACGGTGACCATCAGGGTGTCGTTGCCCGCCTTGGCGGCGCGCTCGATCAGTTCCAGGGAGCGGTCGCGGTCCGTCCACAGGTAAAGCTGGAACCAGTTGCGGCCGTTCGGTGCGGCGGCGGCAACGTCCTCGATGGACGCGGTGCCCATGGTAGACAGCGTGTAGGGGATGCCGGCCGCCTCGGCTGCCTGCGAACCGGCGTACTCGCCCTCGGACTGCATCATCCGCGTGAAGCCGGTGGGTGCGATCCCCACCGGAAGGCGGGACGGCTTGCCCAGGATGTCGGTGCTGAGGTCGATTGCGGAGACGTTCCGCAGGATGCCGGGCCGGAATTCGATGTCCAGGAAGGCCTGGCGTGCACGCCGAAGGGTGATTTCCCCTTCGGCGGCGCCGTCCGTGTAGTCAAAGGGCGCCTGCGGGGTCCGGCGCTTTGCGATGTCCCGCAGCTCCCAGATTGTGCTGGCCCGCTTGAGCCGGGCCTCCTTGCTGAATTCGGGCTTCTTGAACTGCATCAGCGGAGCGAGGTCCGAGTACTTCGGGATGCGGCGCTTCAGCGCGGCCGGCACGGCAGCTGCAGCCGGTGCTGCAGCCGATTCCTGTGCAGTGGACGGGGCCGGCGCGGCTGAGGCCGGAATGTCAGTCGCGTCCGGTGCGGGAGTTGCTTCCGGATTGTTGGGCTGGATGGTGTGGGTCATGGCGTCCTCCATTGGGCCGGCAGGTCCGCGTCCGGGACCTCCTGTGGTCTAACCACACTGTAGGCCATGTGGTCCAACCACATCAAGTACCATTGCCCTATGCGGACGCACCAGCTTGTTTTGTCGTGGATCGAAAATGAGCTTTCGGAGGGCAGGCTGACCGTGGGCGGCCGCCTTCCGGCCGAGCGCACGCTTGCGGAACAGCTGAAGGTGTCCCGAACGTCCGTGCGGGAGGCCATCCGGATCCTTGAGGCGATGGGCGTGGTCCGGGCCGGGGTGGGCTCGGGTCCGGAGGCCGGCACGGTGGTCATTTCGGATCCGACGGCGGCCCTCGGCTCTGCCCTGCGGCTGCACGTTGCAACCCAGCACCTTCCGGTGGCGGACATCGTGGAAACCCGGGTGCTCCTGGAGTCCTGGGCGGCGTCGAAAGCCAGGCCGGACGCGCCGGAGCTGGAGGCGGCCGCTGCCTTACTGGAGCAGATGGCCGCGGAAGGGCTTACCGTTGACGAGTTCCTTGCGCTGGACGTCCGGTTCCACCTGGCCCTGGCCGATGCCGCCGGCAATGCCGTAGTGAGCGCCATGATGGGATCGTTGCGCGAATCCATCCAGAGCTATGCCGCCCAAATCACCTCCAACCTTCCCGACTGGGAGGACACGGCGTCGCGGCTGAAGTCGGAGCACCGCGGCATCCTCGCGGCCATCAGGAATGACGACGGCGAACGCGCGGCAAGGCTCGTTGCGGCCCACATCGAGGGCTACTACAAGGAAGCGGGACTGGATCCGGCGGGGGCCCGGCCGGCCCCCTGAACGGATGTCAGCCGTGCACCGCGGTGCGGGCGGCCTTGGCCGGGCCGGTACTGGCCCGCACTTCGAGCCTCGGCTGGTAGTGGCTGCCGGGAGCCTGGCTCTGTTCGTTCCGGATGAGGGCCCGCAGCTGGTGCCATGCCTCCGCCCCCAGCTCGGTGATGGGAACCGCTGCCGTGGTGAGTGTCGGCGTCGTGTATTTGGCGAAGGGTATGTCATCGAACCCGGTGACGGAGATGTCGCCGGGAACGTCAAGGCCGCGCTCGTGCAGCCCGCTCATCAGGCCCATGGCCACCAGGTCGTTGAAGGCCAGGATCCCGGTGGCACCGCTCTCCAGCACTGCGTCCACTGCCCCATGGCCGGTGTCGAAGTCGGAGCCGCCTTCAAGCATGGTGACCTCGACGTGCGGATGGGCGGTCTTGAACGCCTCCAGGCCCTGGAGCCTGAGGTCGTTGGAGGCACTGCGGGGAGGCCCTGACAGGAAAGCTAGGCGCGTATGCCCGAGCTCCACCAGATGGTCGGCGATGTCCTGCACGCCCTGGCTGTAGTCCACCACCAGGCTGGGAACATCCGCCGCTGCTGTGGTGCGGTTTATCAGCACCAGCGGGCGCAGCGACGGGGCAAGCTCTTCCAGCTCGGCGTCGCTCATGCGTGGAGCGCACAGGACCAGGCCATCGCAGCGCCGGCGAGCCTCACCCGCAAGGATGGACTCCTCGCTGGAGACTTCAAAGGAGTCGGCGATGAGGACGCGGTAGCCGTCCTGGGCGGCCGCCCGGCTCAGGCCGCGGAGGATGGCCTGGAAGGTGGGGTTGGCCAGGTCCGGCACCACGATGCCGATGGTGTCGGTCTTGCCGAGCGCCAGGCTTCGTCCCACCGGGTTGGGCTGGTACTTCAGTTCAGCAGCAGCGGCCCTCACCCGGGCGGCGATCTCAGGGTCAACAGTGAAATTGCCGTTCATGACGCGCGAAACCGTGGCGTGCGAGACGCCCGCCTTGAGGGCAACATCCGCGATGCCGATCCGGCCGGAAGCCGATTTCCTGACCATAAGTGGCCCCTTCCTTCGCGCCGGAGCCGGCAGGGCCGGGCGCAGTCCGCTGGCAGGGGGACCCGGCCAACTCCTTGTCGACGTCCTGGTCAAAGCACATCGTGAGTGAAAGCATATAACGGGAGGGGGAAAACGATTTCTCTTGGTTTCCCGAAATTTCCCACCCGGTTTTCCCGGGTTTTCCAGTGCTGGGGCTGCACTCTGGCGGAAAGCGTTTTCTGCCAGTGCTGTCAGTGGTTGACGGATGGACGGTCCGGTTGATACAAATCTTATAGCAAACCGGGAAAGCGTTTTCTCACACGCCCTTCAGCATGAACCGGATCTACACGCAACAACGGCCCAGCGGGCCGGACCTAAGCCTTCGAAAGGGACCCTCATGGTCAACACAGCCGAGTCGACTTCTGCTTCAGAGGCCCGGCCCGAGTCCACGGACGGCCTGCACGCTGTTCCCGGCGCCCCGGCCGCTCCCGCCCGCCAGGGCGGCAAGGCCCGCATCGCCCTGATCGGCACCGGGGGCCGCTCCGAGATGTACATCCGCGCGATCTTCGGCAAGCATGCGGGCACTGCGGAGCTCGTGGCGTTCTCCGACGTCAACCCGGGCAGGGTGGAGTTCTACCAGAAGCTCATCCAGGAACTGGGAGCTCCGGGACCCGTTGCGTCCTTTGACCCGGCGGACCTCACGGCCTTCATCCAGGCCAACAACATTGACCGCGTCATTGTCACCACGCCGGACTACACGCACGCGGATTACATCGTGGAGGGCCTGCGCGCCGGGGCGGACGTCGTCGTCGAAAAACCCCTCACCATTGACGCTGAGGGCTGCCGCCGCATCACCCAGGCCGTGCATGAGACCGGCCGGAACGTTGTGGTCACGTTCAACTACCGCTACTCGCCGCGCAACAGCGCGTTGAAGGAGGTCATCCAGAGCGGCGTGATCGGCAAGGTAACGTCCATCGACTTCAGCTGGGTCCTGGACACGGTCCACGGTGCGGACTACTTCCGCCGCTGGCACCGCGAAAAGAAGAACTCCGGCGGCCTGCTGATCCACAAGGCGTCCCACCACTTCGACCTGGTCAACTGGTGGATCGACGACGTCCCGGAGCGGGTCTTCGCGTCCGGCGGGCTGAAGTTCTACGGTGACAGGAACGCCGCCGAGCGCGGCCTGGGCCCCCGTCCGGAGCGTGGAACGCCCGACGCCGATGCTTCCGCCGCCCGAACAAGCACCGGCGCAAAGGACCCCTTCGCGCTGGACCTGCGGGAGGACGAGCGGCTCAAGGCGCTGTTCCTGGACAACGAGCACTACGACGGCTACCGCCGCGACCAGGACGTCTTCACCGGCGGCATCACCATCGAGGACAACCTCGCGCTGGTGGTGGAGTACCAGGGCGGCCCCCGCCTGAGCTACTCGCTGAACGCCCACAGCCCGTGGGAGGGCTACCGCGTCGCTGTCAACGGCACGGAAGGCCGAGCCGAGCTTGAGGTCGTGGAACGCGCCGCCGTGCTTCACAGCACGGACAAAAAGACCGTCGTGGATCCCAGCGCCACCCCGGTGGAGGAAGAAGACGCCATCCGCCGCAACGGGGAACGCCTGGTGGTCCAGCGCCACTGGGAAGCAGCCTACGAGGTGCCCATCGTCAACGGCGAGGGCGGCCACGGCGGCGGGGACGAGCTTCTCCTCTCGGACCTGTTCAACGGCCCGGGCGAGGACCCGCTGGGACGCCCCTCCGGCTACCTGGACGGGCTGAGGTCTGTGTCAGTCGGCATCGCCGGCAACCGCTCCCTCGAGACCTCTTTACCCGTGCGCATCGAGGACCTGGACCTCGGCGTCGACCTTCGCCGCGGCAAGTGACCGGCCTGAGAACCTGAAGGAACAACCATGAGCAGGATCTTTGTCACCGGCGGCTCCGGCCGGCTGGGACGCAGCGTGGTGGCCGGGCTCGCCGGGAAAGGCCACCACGTCATCTCCGTGGACCGCGACGCCGTCCACGCGGACCAGCTTCCCGCCGGGGTGGTACAGGAAACCGCCGACCTTCTTGCGCCGGGGGAGGCTCTGCGCCTCCTCCGGGAAACCACGCCCGACGCCGTCATCCACCTTGCGGCGATCGCGGTGCCTTTCAGCGCGCCCGAGGACGTCATCTTCGCTACGAACACACGCCTCGCCTTCGCCGTGGTCAGCGCCGCGACGGAAGTGGGCGTACCGAAGATCGTCACCGCCAGCAGCCCCACCGTGCTGGGCTACGGCTCACCTGCGGGCTGGCTGCCGCCGTCATTCCCGCTGGATGAGCGGACGCCGCCGAAGCCTTGGAACGCGTACGCGCTGTCCAAGCTCATCGCGGAGCAAACCGTCCAGGCCTTCGCGGCAGCCCAGGGCGGAAAGATCCGCTATGCGGCGTTCCGCCCCTGCTACGTGATCTCCCCGGAGGAGTGGAACGGCGCACCCACCCAGCAGGGCCACACCCTTGCAGAACGGCTGGCCGACCCCGCCCTCTCCGCCCCCGCCCTGTTCAACTACGTGGACGCCCGGGACGTGGCGGACTTCCTCGACCTGCTGCTGGAAAAGATGCCGTCCATCCCCAACGGGGAAACCTTCTTCGTCGGAGCCGCTGACGCCCTCGCCACCGCGCCCCTGGCCGAACTGATGCCAAAATTCCTGCCCGGAAGCGAAGTCCTCAGCGCTGGGCTCACCGGCACCAGCCCGGCCTTCTCCATCGCCAAAGCACAGGAACTCCTGGGCTGGCACCCCGCGCGCAGTTGGCGCACGGAACTCAAGTCCCGTTCCACCCTCAACGACGAGAACTCCGCGCTGGTCAGCACCGGCGGCGGAGCCAAGGAGACACCATGAAATTCGACGGCGTACTGTTCTTCCCCGTCACCCCGTTCACAGCCGTTGGTGCCGTCGACGTGGAACTGCTCAAGGAACACATCAGCTCGCGGCTTCCGTTCGGGCCGGGCGGCGTCTTCCCCGCCTGCGGCACCGGCGAATTCCACGCCCTCAGCATCGACGAGGTCCGCACCGTGGTGGCAGCCGCCGTCGAGGTTGTTGCCGGAAAGGTGCCCGTAGTCTCAGGAGCCGGCGGTCCGCTGGGCCATGCCCTCGCCGCCGCCCGCGCTGCCGAAGAAGCCGGTGCGGACGCCCTCCTGGTGCTGCCGCCGTACCTGGTCACCGGACCCACCGACGGTCTGGTTGCCTATATCGAGGCCGTGGCCAACGCCAGCAGCCTGCCGGTGATCGTGTACCACCGCGGCAACGCCAGGTTCACGGCAGCTTCCATGGCTCGGCTGGCCGCCAACCCCAAGGTCATCGGCTTCAAGGACGGGCTCGGCGACGTTGGCCTGGCCCAGGAAATCGTGTCCGCGGTCCGTGCCGCGGGACGCCAGGACTTTGCGTTCTTCAACGGCCTGCTGACCGCCGAACTGACCCAGGGCGCCTACCGCGGGATGGGGATCCCGCTGTACTCCTCGGCCGTCTTCGCCATGGCGCCGGAGATCGCCACGGCCTATTACGACGCATACATCTCTGGCGACGAGGACCGCCGTAACGCCCTGCTGGAAGGCTTCTATGCGCCGCTGGTCCGGCTCCGCGACCAGACTCCGGGCTTCGGCGTTTCGCTGATCAAGGCAGGCCTGCGCCTGGGCGGCCTGGCGGTGGGTTCCGTCCGCCCGCCGCTGGTTGACCCCACCGAGGAACAGTTGGTCCAGCTCAAGGCCATCCTCGCCAAGGGCTACGAGCTGGCCGGCCGCTGATGGGCGCCCCGGCCGCCGCGGCAGTGCGTACCGCACCGCGCATCACGGGCATCTCCACCCGGCTCATCACAGTTCCGCTGCGTCGCAGCTGGGGCGTGGAGGCGCCGGAGAACCACGTAATCGTTACGGAGATCCATACGGACGACGGCGGTGCGGGGCATGGTTTTTCCTGGACGCCCACCATCGGACCCCAGGCGGTTAAGGCACTGCTGGACTACGACATCGCGCCTTTCGTCGCAGGGTTGCCGGCTAATCCGGAGGTGGTTTGGGACGCGCTGTGGAAAAGGCTGCACGAGGCCGGCGGCGGGGGACTGACCACCATCGCGATGGCCGGAGTGGACCTTGCCCTCTGGGACCTGCAGGCCTCCCGCGCCGGAACGTCCGTCACCGGACACCTTGGCCAGCGGCAGGAGTCTGCCGAGGTTTACGGCTCCGGGGTGAACCTGCACTACACCCTTGAGGAGCTCGTAGCCCAGACCGAACGGTGGGTCGCGGCAGGGCACCGGGCGGTGAAGATCAAGGTTGGCAAGCCTGATCTCCGCGAGGACGCCGAACGTGTTGCCGCGGTCCGCTCGGTGCTGGGGCCGGACCGGAAGCTCATGATCGACGCGAACCAGCGCTGGGACCTGCCCGCCACTTTCCGCGCCCTCGACGTCCTGTCCGAATTCGGGCTGGAGTGGCTCGAGGAACCCCTCCGGGCGGACGATCTCTGGGCTTACCGGCGGCTCCGCAAGCATTCACCGGTGCCGATTGCCCTTGGCGAAAACCTGCACACCATCTACCGGTTCCGCGATTTCATTGAGGCGGAAGCGGTGGACATCATCCAGCCCAACATCATCCGGGTGGGAGGCATCACCCCGTTCCGGCGGATCGTTGTGCTTGCACGGACCAACAGCATCAAGGTCATGCCGCACCTGCTTCCGGAGTTGTCCGGGCAGCTGGCCCTGACGCTCGCGGAGCCCACCATGGTGGAGGACGTCGAAGAGGCATCCTTCGAACAGCTGGGGATCCTGGCCGGCCCGTCGCCGGTCCGGTTCAGCAGCAGCAGGGTGACGCTCACAGGCCAGCCGGGGCTCGGCTTCAGGTTCACTGACAACCCGCAGACCTAAATCACGACGAACAGGATCCCAGTGACTACTGCAACCCTTTCCCTTAACGAGCTGACAGCCGCGGCCACGGATGCGGCCAGGATCTCGGCGGCTGCCTCCGACGCCCGGCGCGCTGGCTGGCTCAACGCTGTGGCCGATGCTTTGGACGCCAACGCGGCCGAGCTCGTTGCGATCGCTGATTCCGAGACCAGCCTGGGCGCAGCCCGCCTCACCGGCGAAGTGGCACGCACCACCGGGCAGCTGCGCCTCTTCGCCCGCGTGGTCACCGAGGGCTCCTACCTCGAAGCGGTCATCGACCACGCGGATCCGGCTGCCACCCCGCCCAGGCCGGACCTGCGCAGGATCCTCAAACCCATCGGCCCCGTGGCGGTCTTCTCGGCGTCGAACTTCCCGTTCGCCTTTTCGGTGGCCGGCGGCGACACCGCATCCGCCCTCGCGGTCGGCTGCCCTGTGATCGTCAAGGCGCACTCAGGCCACCTGCGTCTGTCCGAGCGGACGGCGGAGATCGTGGCGGACGCGCTTCGCGGCGCGGGCGCCCCGGACGGCCTGTTCGCCCTGGTCAGCGGCCGTGAAGTGGGAACAGCCCTGGTCCAGGATCCTGCCATCAAGGCCGTCGGCTTCACGGGCTCCATCCCCGGCGGCCGGGCGCTGTTCGACCTTGCCACGTCCCGTCCCGAACCCATCCCGTTCTACGGCGAACTGGGCAGCCTCAACCCTGTAGTGGTCACGGAGGGGGCGCTGGCCGAACGCCCGGACCAGCTCGCTGCCGGGCTTGCAGGCTCCTTCACTCTGGGCGCCGGACAGTTCTGCACCAAGCCCGGACTGGTGTTCATACCGGCCGGCACGGATTTCGCAGCCAGGGTGGCGGAGGCCAGCGAGGACAAGCCGGCCCTGGGCATGCTCACCAGCAGGATCGCCGAGGCTTATCCGGACGGCCTGCGCGGCTTCGCGTCCGTGGAGGGCGTTGAGGTGGTCAGCGGCAGCGTGGACCAGGATGCTGTGGCCAACGGGGCAGCGCCGGTGGTCTTTTCCACCACCGCTGCCAGGGTCCTGGAGAGTCCCGGGGAACTGCTGGAGGAGTGCTTCGGCCCCACCACCATGCTGATCGAATTCGCGGACCAGGAGGAGCTGTCCGCAGCCCTGGCCAAAGTGCCGGGCAGCCTGACCGCCACGGTGCACGCCCAACCGAAGGAGGACATCTCCGCGCTTGTGGAGCAGCTGTCCGGACTCGCAGGCCGCGTCCTCTTCGACGGCTGGCCTACCGGAGTGGCCGTCAACTGGGCGCAGCAGCACGGCGGCCCCTACCCGGCCACCACCTCGCTGTTCACCTCGGTGGGCGCGACGGCGGTCCGCCGGTTCCAGCGTCCGGTTGCCTACCAGGATGCGCCTGAAGCGGTCCTGCACCCGGCGCTGCTCGAGAGTAACCCGCTGGGCATCCCGCGCCGGGTGGACGGCGAACTCGTACTACCCTGACAACCCTCTCTCACTTAATGTGGGCTTATCCAACACGCTCTTCCACTTGATGTCGGTTTAACCAAAACGCTCTATCAGTTGTTGCCGGTACTACGGCTTCAACTGATAGAGCGTTTTGGGTTTTGCTGCAGGAACTGATCGAGCGTTGTGGCTAGAGCTGGAGGGTGGCCGGCCGCCCTAGTCCGTTGACCGCCGTCGAGGGCCAGCGGGGGTCGACCGTCAGGACCTGCAAGCCCGTTCCGGTGAGCTGGACCGTGTCCTCGATCTTGACGCCGGGCCCGGACGGGTTCCAGGTAAAAGCCTGGTCCAGGACCACTGTGTCCGTTGCGGCGGCAGTAACCCGCGGGTCGCGGCCCGCGTAGCCGGCGGGACCGCCCTGGTGGTGCTGCTCCCATTGGTCGGCGCCGAAGCCGTGCCGGGCGTAGGCGGCCTGGATCTCGGTGAAAATCCGGTCCAGCCGGGCCCCGGGGACCGTGGCGTCGAAGATGTCTGCTTCCACTGCGGCGATGCGCGCCTCGGCGTCGCGCTCTTCCGCCGTGCCGGCGTCGAACCTTACCCAGCGGGTGATGTTGGCAACCAGGCCGTCCCGACGGGCGCACACGACGGCCATTGCGCGCCGGCCCAGCGGTGAGTGCGTGGCCAGCGGGTGCCGGAACCCGCTGCGGCTGCTACCGTTGCACAGCAGGACCAGGGGCTCCGCGCCGGCGGCGACAACCCGGCCGGCCAGGGCGGACACCAGCTCGAACTCCGTGGTCTCCGGCCGGGCCGTGGAGAGGACGTCCGTCATGATCACCGCAACCTCGGCGCTAAGCCGTGCGTAACGTGCGCTCTCGGCCGGGAGCAGCTGCTGGCGGGCCGCGCGCAGCTCCGCCGCCACCTCCGCTTCGGCCAGCGGTGCTGTGCCACGCCCGGCTGGGCCGCCTTGGGCGGCAGTTCCAGCCGAGCCAGTACGTCCGACGGCGGCGGCGGCCTCGTGCAGGTTGCCGTACCAGGGCACGGAGTGCAGGGCGACGCCGGCAGGCAGCTCCTCGGCGGCGATCCGGCCGGCCTCATTGTTGAAGGTGACGAGGTGGTCGCCTCCGCGGTCCACCAGGAGGGCGGCGATCGGATCGCCGGCCAGGCTGATGTGCACCCGGCTGCCGTCCAGGTACCACGTCAGCGCGGTGTTGGTGGTCAGAAGCAGTGACTCCTGTCCCTTGGCTTCAAGGATGTCCAGCACGCGCCGGCGTTTAATGGCGCGGTCAGTCGCGGAGGCCGGGGCCGTCCTGCCCGGATGCAGCGTCCTGTCGGCTGTGGTCTGGCTCATGGACGGTTCCCCTGCTGGTTGATGAGTGCTTCGATGTCGGTGGTGTCCAGGATCCCGTCTGCTACGAAAACGGTGATGCTGCGCTGGACCGGACGGCCCGGTTCGGCGATGACCGGGGTGTCCCAGGCGAGGGACCGGCCAACGCCCGGGTAGCCGTCCACGCGGACGAACCACGGGTCGGTGGAGCCCTCAGCGGCCACGAAGACGAGCGTGGCGCTGCCGGCGGGCGCCCCGGCGGCCGGGCCTCCGGCGGCTGGTCCTCCGCCAACTGGTGTGCCGCCGTCGAACTTTCCGGCCCAGGCGAGCCACGGCGTGACTGAACCGTGCGCCCCGGACTCGCCGGAGCCGCCGGATGTCCATACGGTGGCGCCTTCGCAGGCGGGCAGCCGCCAGAAGAACCCGCCGTAACCGCCTTCGGGGCGGCCGTTGGAGCCGGGGCTGCCGAGGCTGACGGGCTGGCCGCCCGCAGGGGAGAGGGCGAAGTCCAGGGATATCTGCCAGATGGACGGGCTGACGCCGGACCAGGTCCAGGTGCGGTCTTCGACAAGCACCGGCGCGCCGTCGGGACCGTTCCAGGCCAGGATTTCCTGCAGCCTGCCGCCCCGGGCTCCCGTGAGGGCAGCTGTTTCTTCAACGAGGGTGTCCCGGACCGTGATGCTGCCGTGGTCCGGGCGCCAGACGTACTGGCCGGCTTCACGGGTGTAGGTGCGGCCGCCCCAGAAGTTGATGCCGTCCACGTCCTGCAGCGCCACCCCGACGCCGAGATGCCACACGTGGTCCAGCGGCTGGTGGTCCGTCACCACCGTGCCCGCCAGGGTCCGGACGGGATGCAGGTAGGGGCGCGGCGAGGACACCGCCCGGATCCGGCTCCCGTCCTGGTACCCGGCAACGGCCTGGTGGTCCACAGTGAGTGTGCGGGCCGGCGGCAGGTCCCGGGCCCAGGGAACACCCAGCTCGGCAAAGGTGGCCTGCGCCGCGAGCGCCCGTTCGATGACGGCCGCGATGCGGTGAACCACGGGGTGGGCGTCGTCGCCTTCGCCCTCCCAGGTGACATGTTCCGGCGGGATGGGCTGTGGCAAGGGGGCTGTCCGGATGGCTTCCAGCACTGTGGTGAAGGCGCCGGTGTCCGCCAGCGAACACAGCAGGGGAGTACCCGTGGAGCGCGCAGCCAACAGGTTCTCCAGCAGGTCCGTGCGGCCGAACGTCTCCCGGCGCTCGCCGTCCGCGGTGCTGGTGACCACCTCGTCCTCGGTGTAGAAGAAGGTGATCTCGCCCCGGGTGCCGTGCACCGTCACGGACGGGTTCCGCTGCTCCGGCGCACACAGCGTCAATCCGCAGATGAGGGTGGTTCCGGTGGCCGTTCGCACGCGGAGGACGGAGGTGTCATCGCTCTCGGTATCGTGTGCCCGGTACAGGTCCGTCTCCACCGATTTCACGTCCGCCAGGGTGTGCGCCCCGGCCATGTGGAGCGCAGTGGCCACGGCGTGGGCCAGGGCGTTGGTTGCCACCCCGTCCACCACGTCGATGCCGTCCAGGCTGCGCTTTCCGGCCCAGCGGGAGCGCTTGA
The DNA here is from genome assembly GCF_031844545.1 of Arthrobacter sp. AB6. Classification (NCBI taxonomy): domain Bacteria; kingdom Bacillati; phylum Actinomycetota; class Actinomycetes; order Micrococcales; family Micrococcaceae; genus Arthrobacter; species Arthrobacter sp. AB6. Next base: position 256,347 of record NZ_JAUZVL010000001.1, on the reverse strand, counting down.
AGTACGCCTTGCTGCGCACCCATTCGCCCCTTGCGCTCACGCCGAGGACGTCACCGATGCCCCCTGATTCGACGTGCGCCCGGATGGCGGGAAGCGCGTGGGAGCCGAGGCTCTGGAACCCCACCTGGACCAGTCGTCCCGCAGTTTCGGCTGCTGCCAACACTTCCCGGAACTGGGCCAGCGAGGCCACCGGCGGCTTTTCCACATAGACGTCCTTGCCCGCTGACAGGGCTGCCAGGGCCAGGGGAGCATGGGTCTGGATGGGGGTGGCGAGGATAACGACGTCGATGCCCGGGTCTGCTGCCAGCAGCTGGGCCAGGTCGTCGAAGACAGCTACGGATTCCGCAAGCCGTCCAGGGGCGGGCGGGTTGGGATCCGCGACGGCGACGAGTTCCACGGTGCCGGCCTGTTCGAGCCTGGCGAGATTGGCAAGGTGTTGTTCGCCGAAGCCGTGCACGCCCACCAGGGCGATGCGCTGGACGCTTGCGGGGACGGCACCTCCCTTGGCGATGCGGCCGGGTTCCGCTGTTGCGGATTGATCGATCATGAGCAGGGTCCTTGGTAGCTGAAGGGAGGAAGGGTATTAAGATCATTGGCGCCGAGCGAGGCAGACAGGAAATCGATCGCTTCCCGCTGCATGCCGGCGGTGAAGATGTGGCCCCCCGGCCAGAAGCTCCCGGTGTAGCTTTCGGGGCTGTGCAGGGACTCCAGTATGCGGTGTGCGCCGCGCATGCCGTCTTCGGGGAAGAGCTGGTCCGCAAGCGCGTACTGCACCAGCAGGCGGCTGGCCCCGGCCCTCGCGGTGAGTTCCGGCCAGTCACCCAGCCTCCAGAGCCCCGGAGTCTGCAGCAGCCATGAATGGGCGTCGAGGTAGGCGGGCAGAAGCGCCTGGAAGGTGGTCATCATGCACGTCACCACGTAGCTCTTGATGCGGTGGCTCAGCACGGCGAGGGCAAGGGAACGGCCCCCGCCGCCGGAGAAACCGATGCAGCCGAGCCTTTCCTGGTCTACGTCCGGCAGCGCGGCGAGGATCTCCAGGGCTGCGAGGTCGTCGTGGGCCACCATCCCGGCGAGGCTGGTGCCCAGCAGGCCGGCGGTCCTGGCCAGCGTTTCCTCGTGGAATCCGGCGGCGGCGTTGTACACGTCGGCCCCGGAAGGTACGACGCCGTCCTGCCGCCACTGTGCCTGCCGCGCCTCCAGCGCGGCGGCCGTCCGCCAGGGCGGAACCGATAAGTCAAAACGGCGGCTGCCCCAGCCGAACGTGTCGTGGGCCAGGACGGCGAAACCGGCGCGGGCCAGGTCCGTGGCCAGGGCGCGGCCGTCGTAGTGGCTGGCCCGGGCGTTTTCTGCGGAGGGATGGGACTCGGGGAGTTCCACCAGCCGGTCCGCGCCGCCGAACTTGTTGCCGCCGTGGCAGTGCAGCGCCAGGATGCCGGGCACCGGCCCGGACGCGCCCGCCGGGCGGATCAGCCAGCCCGTACTGCGGGGGCCGAAGCCCAGCTGCCAGCCGAGCTGGGAGGTGGTGACGCCGTCGTGCGTCTCCTCCCCATGGACGGTCACGTCAGGTGAGGGAAGCGCCCCCGGCACGCCGAGGGCGTCCGCAAGTTCCTGGGCTGCAGCGGTGGCAGCGTGGTAACGGGCGTGCTGCTGAACATAGGCAGGCCAGTCTCCGTAGCCGGCGATGGCGCTGGGCCGGGTCGGCTGGCCCGTATCAGTCATGGGCATGCCTCCTGTTCGGACGTTTTCTGATGGCGGGATCGACAGTGGCCCAGGCCCGGTTGGGGTCGACCCTGGGATGGGGCCCGTTGGCGCCGTCATGGGCCGGCATCTTCCCGAACAGTACATCCGGGCTGAAAGGGTTTCTTGAGGCGTAACCGCACTGTGCTGCCCCCTAAGACCTTGTGCTTCTTCGTAGTGGCGGGTCAAGCGGAAAGCGTTTTCTCAAAAACTAACAAAGGGCTATACACAAGTCAAGAAAACGTTTACTTTGGTACGGAACCGCTTTTGCAACCCCCCATTTCCCGGCGGCGCAAGGCCGCCGACTGCCAGTGCCTCGACGGGGAAGCCGGGCCGCAGGGGAGCGCACAACCGCCTCGCGCGGACACCGGAAACGTGGAGGCCACGATGACCAAAGGAGACCACATGGCCGCTAAGCACATACCCAGGGCACTGCGCCCGGCAGGAATGCCGGCCGCAGGGGGCCTATTGACAGGAACGGGGCGGCACCAGTGAGCGCCATCAGCGAACTCAGCTCCATTACCCGGCGGAAGGGCAAGCCCACCGCCGCGGAAAAGAAGGCCAACGGCCGGGACAACAAGGCCGCCTATATCTTCCTGCTGCCCTGGCTGGTGGGCCTGGTGGCAATCACCATCGGCCCCATGCTGATGTCCCTGTATCTGTCCTTCACGGACTACAACCTGCTCCAGCCTCCGGAATGGGTGGGCCTGGACAACTTCACCCGCATGCTCACGGACGCACGGCTGCACAACTCGCTTGGCGTGACCTTCGCATACGTGTTTATCGGGGTCCCGCTCCAGCTCGCGGTGGCGCTGCTGATTGCCCTCGTCCTGGACAAAGGCTTGCGTGGCCTGCCGTTCTACCGCTCGGTGTTTTACCTGCCGTCCCTCCTGGGCGGCTCTGTTGCCGTCGCTATCCTCTGGAAGCAGATTTTCGGCACCACCGGCCTGGTGAACCAGGTCCTCGCCATGTTCGGCATCCAGGGGCCCGGCTGGATATCTGACCCGAGCACGGCACTGGGGTCGATCATCCTGCTGCACGTCTGGACCTTTGGCGCCCCCATGATCATCTTCCTGGCCGGCCTGCGGCAAATACCGAACATGTACTACGAGGCAGCCAAGGTTGACGGCGCCACCACCCTCCAGCAGTTCTGGCGGATTACCCTCCCCATGCTGAGTCCGATCATCTTCTTCAACCTCGTGTTGCAGATCATCGGGTCCTTCCAGTCGTTCACCCAGGCGTTCATCGTCTCGGGCGGCAACGGCGGCCCGTCGGACTCCACGATGTTCTTCACCCTGTACCTCTACCAAAAGGGTTTCGGCCAGTTCGACATGGGCTATGCCTCCGCCATGGCATGGATCCTGCTGGTGATCATCGGCGTGTTCACTGCCATCAACTTCATCGCTTCTAAGTATTGGGTTTTCTATGACGACTAAGCTGGAGACGCTGCCCGCCTCGGACAAGAAGTCCGGAGGTGCCGGTAAGCCTACGAACCATCGCAAGCCCCGTGAGTCCCGCGGAACACTGGCCTTCAGCAAGGCCCAGCGCGGCAAGGCCTTCATGAAGCACGCTGTCCTGATCCTTGCCGGCGCGTTGATGATCTACCCCCTGCTGTGGATGGTGATTTCATCGCTTCGGCCCAACGAGCTGATCTTCCGCGAGCCCGGACTCTGGCTCAACAGCCTGGAAATGAGCAACTACACCTCAGGCTGGTCGGCCCTGACGCACCCCTTCGGCCACTACATGATCAACTCCGCGATTGTGGTGATCGGTTCCATCCTCGGCAACCTGATCTCCTGCTCCATGGCCGCGTACGCCTTCGCCCGGCTGCAGTTCACCGCCAAGAAATTGTTGTTCGGCATTATGCTCCTGACCATCATGCTGCCGTTCCATGTGGTGATCGTTCCCCAGTACATCCTTTTCTCGCAGATCGGCTGGGTGAATACCTTCTGGCCGCTGATTGTGCCCAAGCTGCTGGCCACCGAAGCGTTCTTCGTCTTCCTGATGGTCCAGTTCATCCGCGGCATTCCACGGGAGCTTGATGAGGCTGCGAGGATCGACGGCGCAGGCCACCCCCGCATCTTCCTGCGGGTCATTCTCCCGCTGATGGTCCCGGCCCTGGCCACCACCACAATCTTCACGTTCATCTGGACGTGGAACGACTTTTTCGGCGCCCTGATCTACCTGACGGACCCCGACATGTTCACGGTTCCTGTCGCACTGCGCGCCTTCGTGGATTCGCAGTCGGCTACGAGCTGGGGATCGCTGTTCGCGATGTCCATCGTGTCCCTCCTGCCGGTCTTCCTGGTCTTCCTCTTTGGCCAGCGGTTCCTCATCAAGGGCATCGCCACCACGGGCATCAAATAGCGGGTTCCGACTATTCCGCCCCGCCCTGTTGGCCACGGCATGACCTCCGCTGCACGGAGCTGCCCGTCCGCCGACGGGCCGCTTCTGAAGTCCAAAACATTCCCGACACCGTCTTGTATTACAAGTTTGCTACTTGTAACATCGGATGTAGAAAACGGTTTCCCGTTTCGGTTCCACCCAGTTTGATTCCATCCCCGAACTCCATCCCCAGCACCAAGATCAAAGAAGATCGGAGAACCAGTGCCGCTTTTTTCCCGCTCTGCCTCTGCTAAAGCCAAGCAGCCGGCAGCAACATCCTCCACGGGCGGACGACGCCCCCTTCGTAAGACTGGCGTTGCAGCAGTTGCTGCCGCCGTCGTCATGGCCTTGAGCCTCAGTGCCTGCGGCGGGGGCTCCGGCCAGCAAAGCGCTGATGGCCCCGTCGAACTCCGGTTCTCCTGGTGGGGCGGCGACAAGCGGGCCCAGCTGACCCAGGAAGCCATCAAGAAGTTTGAGGCTGAAAACCCCAACATCAAGATCAAGCCCGAGTTTGGTGACTGGAGCGGTTACTGGGACAAGCTCGCCACCCAGGTGGCGGCGAATGATGCTCCGGACATTATCCAGATGGACGAAAAGTACATCACCGAGTACTCCAGCCGCGGGGCCCTTCTTGACCTGTCCAAGTACGACATCGACACCTCCAAGCTCGACGAAGCGGCACTTAACGCAGGCAAAGGCGAGGACGGCCTGACTGGCATCCCCGCTGGCATCAATGCCGCCACCATCCTTGCGAATCCGAAGGTTTTTGAGGCTGCCGGTGTTCCGCTTCCTGACGATTCAAAGTGGACCTGGGAGGACTTCGAGCGGATCGCCTCCGAGATCACCGCCAAGTCCCCGAAGGGCACCTATGGCGCTGCCGCTTACGGGACTGATGAGGCGTCACTCGGGGTCTGGCTCCGCCAGAACGGCAAGTCCCTGTATACCTCCGACGGCAAGCTGGGCTTCGAACCGGGCGACATCGCCAAGTGGTGGGCGTTCCTGAAGCAGCTCAGCGAGAACAAAGCCGTTCCCACGGCATCCGAGGTCGTCGAAGCTGAAGCTGCTCCGCTTGACCAGTCCGGACTGGCCACGGGCAAGAACGCCCTGGCGTTCTGGTGGTCCAACCAGGCCCCGGCCTTGGAGAAGGCATCCGGCAGCGACTTGAAGATCCTGCGGTTCCCCAGCAAGACCGGGTCATCCGCCGACGCGAAACTTTGGTACAAGGCCTCCCAGTTCTGGTCCGCGTCCTCACGCACCAAGCACCCTGAGGAGACCGCCAAGTTCATCAACTTCCTGGCCAACGACGTCAAGGCCGGCGAGACCCTGCTGGCGGACCGCGGTGTCTACCCGAACTCCGAGGTCCGCGCGGCCATCGAGTCCAAACTGACGCCGGCGGACGTCAAGGTGGTCAAGTTCATCGACCAGATCAAGGACGAACTGGGCGAGGCCCCCGCGCCGCCGCCGAAGGGCGCCGGCGCAATCCAGGAAATCATCAAGCGCTACACTTCCGAGGTTCTCTTTGAGAGGCTGTCCGCTGAGGAAGCCGGCAAGAAGGCCCACTCCGAAATGAAATCCGCAATCAGCAGCTAGTCTTCACGCCGCCAACACGGCTTGGGACACCGTGGGTGGACGCATCTCCGCCCACCACGTCCGACGGCGGGTGGCAGCTTCGCCCCGGAGGGAACCACCAGGTTCCAGCCGGGGCAAAACTGTTTAAGCTTGTGGCGGCCAGGGAAGGGTGCTTTCCCTGGGCCTTGGCCGTCGGACACCTGCTCCTTGCGAATAGACGCGTTCTCCCGGCCCATAGACGCGCGGCGGCATCACCCTTCCCAGGACGTGGACGGCCTGGTGGGGTGGTGACTGTGCGACTGCCGGGGCCACGGTGGGACGGGCCTGATGCGCAAGAGTGAACGGCTCCGCTCCCTGGTCCACATGGTGTGGCCCCCTACGGTCCTCTTGAGGTACGGAAAATGTTCCGGGGAGGGGTGGTGCGGTGGAAAAGTAGGTGTGGCCGGTTGGGGTGGTGGTTGCCACTGTATGCCGCGGGCCTGGGACGCGTTCAGCCGCCCAGCCGCCCGTTTCCTTGAGGTGGTTGCAGGCTTCGCAGAGGCCTTGGCCGTTGCCGGCGCTGGTGGCTCCGCCGTTATGCCAGGAAGCGATGTGGTCGTGATGCCTGATGGGGGCGTCGCAGTACGGGGTGCGGCAGGTGTCGTCCCGGACTTGAAGGAAGCGTTTCAGCCCAGCCGGAAAGAGCCGGGCTTTGGAATCCATGGCCAGCAGGTCCCCGTTGCCGGGAGCGGTGTAAAGCCGCCGGATCCACACATCAAGCTCGCGGCGAACAGCAGCGGCGTGGTCGCTTGCGGCACCCTCGCCTCCGGCACCGTCACCGGCGGTTCCGTCAGCGGCAGGAGAACCAGCGCTGCCGGTGCTTGGGTCTGTTGCCGGCATTCCCGCGGCTGATGTATTGGTGAGGGCGATGTTTCTGGCCCAGCATGCGGGAATGGTGCCGTACCCGGGAAGCCGGGCGGGCTCTGCGTCGGCATGGAGCAGGGCGCGGTCGGTCATAACGAGCTGAATCTCCACCCCGCTGATGCCGGCTGGGGTACCGGTAACCCTCTCGACGAGGGTGTCGGCCATAACTTGCCCCCGGGACCGTTCGTCTCCTGCAGAGCGGGCGGTATCGGCGGCCCTGGCCAGGGCGGCGTAGGCCGCAACGCCTTGGGCAACGGGGAGCAGCGCGGTCAGGTAGGTCATGGTGTCAGGGGCCGGGCGAAGGTTCACGGTCCGTTCGGTAACCGCTCGTGCGGCCCGCTTTGCGATGGAGCGGGGGTCCCTACGGTACGCCGCGGCGCGGACTGCGGTGACGATGGCGCGGTCGCCGGCGCCGTCGAGCGTGCCGGTGTCGGCGGCGAGTTCCTCATCCACGCCGGCACGGTCCTCCACCGTGAGGCAGATGGTTTCCTTCACGATCAGGGTGGCGCGCCACTCGTTCAGCTGGCCGCTCCGAAAGGCGGCGAAGGTGCGGGGCATGCCCGTGAGGGCTTTGGCCAAGCCCAGTAACCGGGACCCCCTGGCCGGGGATTCCCGCCGTGCCAGTGCGATCTGCGCCGCGACACCGGCGCCCTGCTCATCCACGGGCACGCCGGCGTCAGCCTGCTCCTGCCGCTGCAATAGATCGAAGGCCACAGCAAGCCGGGCCTGCTGCGCGCCGGCCAGGCATTTCATGTCCTCCCACTGCCGCATCTGCTCAACCATCCCCGCACTGTCGCGGGCCACAGGAACACCAGCCAGAACGGCCAATGCATCAGCGAGGGTCGGCGCGGCAGGCGAGGACGCAGGCGCGCCTCCGGAAGCCGGAACAACAGGCGTTGGGTGGGGTGTATCGGCAACGGTCGGAGCGGCAGGGGAGGAGTCCGGCTTTTCCGCTTCCATAATCACAGGCGAGGGCTGCGGCACGCTGGCAGCAAGGGGCACCCGAGGCTCCGCCCCCAGCACTGCAACCGTCCCCAATACCGCTTCCATGACCAAAGTCTTCCACCAGGGTGTGACAACGACAGCCACCCAAAAGCCCATGTGGAAAACGGGAAAGCCGCTCCGCCCTGTGCCGCTCCGCCCTAAGCCGCTCCGCCCCAAGCCGCCCCGCCTCCAAGCCGCCCTGTGCAAAGCGGAACGGGGACGCCAAAGGAGGCGCCGCCGTCGCACGTTCTGAGGCGCGGGTGACTAGCCCTCCGCAACTACCGCCACGCCGCCCGCCGGGACCAGCCCCGGAAACGCTTCGCCGGTCAGCAAATCCTGGCCGGATGCCTCCACGGCGGCATTCGAACGCGTGTGATTGATGGCAAAAAGGAAGCCCTGCCCGTCGGCAGAGCGCCGCCGCACCACCTCCACACCGGGACCGGCCGCAGCGGGGGCTACGCCGGACTCTTCCAGGAGCCGGTCCACCACGAAATCAATGCCGTCCGGGCCGGGGAACGTGGCCAGGTACCAGGCCGCACCCGAACCCACGGCCCGTCGCGTGAGGGACGGAACGCCTTCCAGCGGATACTCGGTAAACGCCTGCATGGCTTCGGCGCCGGCCAGGTGGACGTGCTCGCTCCAGATGGAAGACACGGTCCCGTCGCTCAGCTTCAGTTGGGTCCCGGCCAGCAGCGGATGGAATTCCTCCACCCGAACGCCCAGCAGCTCCCGGAACGCGCCCGGATAGCCGCCCAGCCGGACATGGTCCTTCCCGTCCACGATCCCGCTGAAGTAGCTCACCAGCACAGTGGCGCCGGCGGAGGCTGCAGCGGAAATGTTGGCCGCGGCCTCGTCAGTGACGGTGTACAGGGTGCACACCAGCACGAGGCCGTATCCATCAAGGGAAGCGGAAGGGTGCACGAAATCCACGGACACGCCCCGGAGGAACAGCGAGCGGTGGAACGCCCGCTGCAGGTCAAGGTACCGCACGTCAATGCTCGGCTTGGAGTCGATCTCACTGGCCCACCAGGCCTCGTAGTCGAACACGATCGCAACCCGGGATTCCACTCGCGAACCGCGCACCGGAGCCAACCGCTTCAGGTCCGCCCCCAGCTCCACCACCTCGCGCCACACCCGGGTGTCCCGGCCGCCGTGCGGCACCATGGCCGAGTGGAACTTCTCCGAGCCGGCGAAGCTCTGCCGCCACTGGAAAAACATGACGGCGTCGGCACCGCGGGCCACGTGGGCGAGCGAGTTGCGCAGCATTTCTCCGGGCATTTTGGGCTGGTTGCGCGGCTGCCAGTTGACGGCCGACGTCGAATGTTCCATCAGGATCCACGGGTCACCTCCCGCGATGCCGCGGGTGAGGTCCGCGCTGAATGCGAGTTCGATGTGCCGTTCGGGGTCGGCGGCCACGAGGTAGTGGTCGTTGGCGATGACGTCCAGGTCCTTGGCCCAGTCGAAGTAGTCCATGGACTTGGTGGCGCTGGAGGCCATCAGGTTGGTGGTGCACGGAACGCCCGGGGTGACCTCCCGCAGGACCGCAACGAGTTCGCGGTAATAGTCCATCAGGGCCCGGGAGTTGAACCGCTGGAAGTCCAGCTGCTGGCCCGGGTTCAGGGTGGAAGGCGCAATGGCGGGCGGCAGGATCTCCTCGAACGAGCCGTAGTTCTGCGACCAGAACGCCGTGCCCCACGCTGCGTTGAGTGCATCGATGTTCCCGTACCGCCGCTCCAGCCACGCCCGGAAGGCCGCGGCGTCCTCCTCGCCGTAGAACTCGGAGACATGGCAGCCCAGCTCGTTGTCCACGTGCCAGAGCGCCAGGGCGGGGTGGTCCTTGTAGCGCTCGGCCAGTGCACGGGTGATGCCGCTGGCGTAGCGGCGGTAAACGGCCGACGACGGCGTGTAGTGCCGCCGTGACCCCGGTCCCAGCACGGTTCCGTCAGCCGTGACCGGCAGGATTTCCGGATGCTTCCGTACCAGCCATGCCGGGGGAGCAGCGGTGGCGGTGGCCAGGGCCACCTTGACGCCGATGCCATGGAGGTTGTCCAGCACCTCGTCGAGCCAGCCAAAGTTGTACTTCCCTTCGGCGGGTTCCAGCAGTGCCCAGGAGAAAATTCCCACACTGAGGAAGTTCACGCCCGCTTCCTGCATCAGCTCCAGGTCCTCCAGGCGGACGCTGACCGGCCACTGCTCGGGATTGTAGTCACCGCCGTAGGCGATGCCTTCGACATGGTTCCAGACGCTTGCCGGCCGGGGGATGTCCTGCGAATCCATGGGACTCCTTCATCTAATGGGTGGCTGCGATACCGGGAGAAAACGTGTTCTTGGAAAACGCTTGCCCGAATTCTTGGAAAACGCTTGCCCAGAACCGGTAATGCCGATATTGTATCGATTCAGAAGCCGTGTAAGCCAGCTCACCACACTCGTGGCAGTGGGCGACAGCATTGCACAGATCGAGCAAGGAGGCTCCCATGATCAACAGAAGGCATTTCCTCACCACCGTGGCTGTCGGCACCGCATCTGCTGCGGCGCTCGCGGCGTGCGGAACGGGCTCCAGCTCTTCCGGGGAGACCGGCACCGCCGAGAAGCCCGTGACCATCAATTACACCTGGTGGGGCAACGATGACCGTGCGGAGCGCACCCGCAAGGCCATTGCCCTGTTCGAGTCGAAGAACCCGGATATCAAGGTCAACGGCAACTTCACCGACTTCGCCGGCTACTGGCAGAAGCGTGCCACCGAGGCCGCCGGCGGCGGCCTGCCCGACGTTATGCAGTGGGACCTCTCCTACTTGCGCGATTACGGCCAGCGCAACCAGCTCCTGGACCTGGGCACCCTGAAAATCAATACGGACGCCTTCGACAAGTCCCTCCTGCCGTCCGGCCAGATCCGGGGCAAGACCTACGGCATCCCCACCAGCACCAACGCTTTCGCCGTCTACTACGATCCCGCCAAGCTGGCCTCCCTGGGCATTGCCGAGCCGAATGGCACCTGGACCTACAAGGAGTACAACGCCTTCCTCGCCGAAATAGGCACCAAGAGCAACGGTGCGCTTTTCGGATCAACCGACTACACCGGCGTCTGGTGGATGTTCAACATCTGGCTGCGCCAGAACAACATCCAGGCGTTCACTGAGGACGGCAAGCTCGGCTTCACCAAGGATGACCTGAAGAAGTGGTGGAACCAGACCGCCGCCCTTCGCGGCACCCCTGCCCTCGTCTCCGAAGAGCGCGTCACCCAGCTCGCCCCCAAGTCCCCGTTTGGCTCGAATGTCACCGCCAGCGAAGTCACCTGGGACAACTTCATGGCTGCCTACCTCGGGGACAGCGGTGCCAAGGAACTCAAGCTTGTGCCGGTGCCCTCGGATGACCCGGACAACCTGGGCCTGTTCCTCAAGCCGTCCATGCTCATGGTGGCCAGCGCCAAGACCAAGTACAAGGATGCTGCTGCCCGCTTCATCGACTTCATGGTCAACGACCCCGAGGTGGGCAACATCTTCAAGACCTCCCGGGGCGTTCCGGCGTCGAAGACCCAGCGGGACGGCACCACCTTCGAAGGTACTGACAAGCTCGTCGTCGATTACGAAAAGTCGATAGAGCAGTACCTCAAGGACGCTCCCGAGCCGCCAATCGTCGGTTTCGGCACCCTCGAGACATCCTTCAAGCGGGTCAGCTCGGACCTGAACTACGGCAAGCTGACCATCGACGGTGCAGCCGATTCCTGGTTCAAGGAAGCCGAAGACCTCATCAAGCAGAACGCCTGACCAGGCAGACTGCCTGGCCAAGACGTCCACAACTGACGGAATGAACTCGTGACTCAAAGCCCAACCCTGAGCAGGCGTTCGACGTCGTCCGCCGCCCCGCTGCCGCGCAAGTCGCGGCAGCGGGGGGTGGACGCCCGCGCCGGATACACCTTCCTGCTGCCCTGGCTGCTGGGATTCATCGTCCTCACCATTGGGCCGATGATTTCCTCGCTGTATCTGTCCTTCACCAACTACAACTTGTTTGATCCGCCCAAATGGATCGGTTTCGACAACTACACCACCCTCTTCCAGGACGAGCGGTTCCTGCAGTCGGTGGGCGTGACCGTCAGCTACGTTGTGTTCGGTACCCCGCTCAAGCTCGCCGCCGCACTGGCAGTGGCGATGCTCCTGAACAGCAAGCGCCGCGGCCAGGGGTTCTACCGGTCCGCGTTCTATGCTCCGTCGCTGATCGGCGCGTCCGTGTCCATCGCGATTGTCTGGAAGGCCATGTTCGGCGATTCCGGCCCGGTGGACCAAGGACTGTCCCTCTTCGGGATCAACCTGGGCGGCTGGGTGGGCAACCCGGCCATGACCATGCCCATGTTCATCCTGCTGACCGTCTGGCAGTTCGGCGCCCCGATGGTGATCTTCCTGGCCGGCCTGAAGCAGATCCCTAATGACCTCTACGAGGCGGCGTCCATGGATGGTGCCGGGCCGGTGCGGAAGTTCTTCAACATCACCTGGCCCATGCTTTCCCCGGTGATCTTCTTCAACCTGCTGATGGAAACCATCCACGCGTTCCAGATCTTCAACTCGGCCTACATCATCTCCAACGGTGAAGGCGGCCCGGCCGGGTCCACCCTCTTCTACACCCTCTACCTCTACCTGCGGGGCTTCAGCGACTTCCGGATGGGCTACGCCTCGGCCATGGCCTGGCTGCTCCTGATCGTGGTTGGCATCCTGACCCTGATCATCTTCCGCACGTCCAAGTCCTGGGTCCATTACAGCGGTGATGCAAAATGACAACCCCCACCCAGTCCGCCACGGACGCACAGGTGCCGCACTACAACCCGAAATCCGAATCAGCGGGTGCCAGGCGCGCCAAGAGCACCATTTTCCACATCGTGGCGTTGGCGCTCACGGCCGTGGTCCTGTACCCGGGCCTGTGGATGATCGCCTCCTCGTTCAAGCCGAACGCAGAAATCGGCGGCGCGAACACGTCGCTGTGGTCCAGCAACTTCAGCTTCGACAACTTCGTCACCGCGATGGACGGTATCGGCGGGGTGTCCACCCTGCAGTTCTTCACCAACTCCCTGATCCTGGCCGTCGGCGCCGTGGTGGGAACCGTCCTCTCCGCGTCGGTCTCGGCGTATGCGTTCGCCCGGATCAAGTTCCCCGGCCGCAGCGTGTTCTTCGGCATGATGATCGCCACCCTGCTCCTGCCGTTCCACGTGGTGATCATCCCGCAGTACATCGTGTTCCAGCAGCTGGGCCTGGTGGACACCTACGTGCCGCTGCTGATCGGCAAGTTCCTCGCCGCCGACGCGTTCTTCGTGTTCCTGATGGTCCAGTTCATGCGCAACCTGCCCGGTGAGCTGGACGAGGCAGCCAGGATCGACGGCGCCGGGCACGTCCGGATCTTCACGTCCATCATGCTGCCGCTGATGAAGCCGGCCCTGATCTCCACCTCGATCTTCTCCTTCATCTGGAGCTGGAACGACTTCCTGGGCCCGCTGCTCTACTTGAACACCCCGGAAAAGTACCCGCTGCCCCTGGCGCTGCGCCTCTTCGTGGACCAGACCCAGTCCTCGGACTACGGCGCCATGATCGCCATGTCCGTCCTGGCCCTGCTCCCTGTGCTGGTCTTCTTCCTGGTCTTCCAGCGCTACATCGTCGAAGGCGTCTCCACCCAGGGCCTCAAGGGCTAGTGCCGGAAACCCGAGACAGAAAAATGAGCGTCATGGACAGCACCACACCAGCACCCAACCATCACGAACCCGTCCCGGTGAACCGCTTCGCGCTGTTCTCCGAGACCCTCCTGGCCGGTGTCCTGGTCCTGGTGCTCTCCATCCCGCTGGTGACGATCCCCGCCGCGTATGCGGCGGGGATCGCCCACCTGGAACGGCACCTCTCCGGCTGCGACGATTCCGTCCGCGGCCTCTGGGGCACGTTCAAAGCTGCCCTGCCTGGCAGCTGGAAGCTGGGAATCCCAACGGCGGCAGCCGCCGTCGTGATTGTCCTCAACCTGCTGCTCGCGTGGGTGGGGCAGCTGCCCGGCCGCGAAGTGGTCCTGCCGGCCACCCTGATCCTGGCCGCCGGCGCGGCCATCCTGCTGCTGCGCACCGCGGCGGAGTGGTCCGACGCCGCAGTGTCTTCAACAGATGGAAGAAGTGCCTGGCGCTCGGCCCTCGAGAATGCCCAATCGCTGTCCGTCAGGGACTGGACCGGATCGCTCCTGCTGGCTGCCGCACTCTTCGGGGCGGTGGTTTTCGTCTGGATGCTCGCCGCGCTCTTCGTAGTGGTCCCCGGCACCCTCATCCTCGCCGCCGCGGCGGTCAAACTGCGTTCCGCCCGCTGAACATTTTTCCCGGTCCTGCCCGCCACTATTGAGTTGAGTCCGACGTGTCTTCCGACCGCCAGCGTTCCGAACAGTCCGTCCATTCGTCGCAGAACCAGCCCCGGTGGTACCAGCCCCTGAAGCAGCGGAACTACCGGCTCTTCCTGGCCATGGTGTTTACGGGGAGCGTTGGTGTGTGGATGCAGCGGCTCGCCCAGGACTGGCTGGTGCTGCAGCTAACGGGCAGCCCTGCCGCCGTGGGTGTGGCCGTTGCCTTGCAGTTCCTTCCCATGCTGGTTGTTGGTCCCCTGAGCGGGCTGCTGGTGGACATGTTTCCCAAGCGGCGCATCATGCTGATCTGCCAGGCCGTCATTGCTGTCCTGGCCCTAGGCCTGGCGGCGTGGGCGGCGAGCGGGACCATCACCGTGTGGGCCGTTTATGCCAGCTGCGCTGCCCTCGGCGTGACGTCCGCGATCAACCAGCCTGCCATCCAGGTGTTCGTCAACGAAGTAGTAGGTGACACCAACCTCCGGCCCGCCATCGGCCTCAACAACGCCATTGGCCAGCTGGGCGCCATGGCGGGGCCCGCCCTGGCAGGAGTTGTCATTGCGCAGGCAGGATCGGCTGCGGCGTTCGCGGCGAACTCGCTGCTGTGCCTGCTGGTCCTCGGCCTGATTGCGGCCATCCGTCCTGCCGAGCTGCATCCAAGCGTTCCGGTGGTCCGCGGGCGGGGCCAGCTCCTGGCCGGGTTCCGCTACGTCCGGGAACGGCCCCCGATGCTGCTGGTCATTGCCCTGGCCGGGCTGTTGGGTATGTTCGGCATGAACGGGCCGGTGGTTTTGGCAGCGTTCGCCGAGCGGGTGTGGCACAACGGTGTTGAAGGGTTCGGCCTCTTCAACACCGTCAGTGCCGTCGGTGCCCTGGCCGGGGCGCTCCTGGCAGCCCGGCTGAGAAGCCTGGGCCGGAAGGGGATCGTGGCCGCCGCCGGGCTGTTCGGGCTCTCCCAGCTGGTGGCTGCCCTGATGCCCAACCTCATCCTCTTCACTGTGATGCTTGTGGTGGTGGGCCTCATGACCCTCTTGTTCCTGACCAGCGCCGCCACCGTGGTCCAGCTTGACGCCGGCCCGGAGATCCGCGGCCGCGTAATGGCCCTCTACCTTCCGCTCCTGCTCGGCGGTCATGCCCTGGGCGGCCTCCTGGCCGGCTGGTTGACGGAGCAGCTCGGGGTGCGGCTCGGCTTGGTGGCCACCGGCGCCGGAGGGATGCTGTCGGCCGCCGTAATCGGACTACTGCTCTGGCTGAACTCCCGAAACCACGGGTCACAGAGGCCACGGCAACAATCCCTCTGAGTAAAAGTTTCTTTCTGTGAGTTCTTGATGTGTAGTGCGGATCAATGAAGCCCGGAAGTTCATCGATTTCCTCGTCGACAGCACCAAGGCCGGCGACATCGGTCTGGCGGACCGCGGCATCCCCCTCCAACTCGGAAGTACGGGCGGCCATCACCAGCAAACTAAGTCCTGCCGGTGCCGCCAAGAAGGCCCTGGACGAGGCTAAGAGCGCCCTCCCCTGATCCCGCGCGCCCACCCTGTTGGGCCGCTACCTGGTTGGGCAGGGCGGGGATCAGTTGGCTGGCGTAAAGGTCCAGGATCCCGGATGGATCCGGAAGTCGCGCACGGCTTTCGCGCCCGCCACGCCGGTGCCGCCGCCGTCGCGCTGAGCCGCCGCGTCCTGGCGGGAACGCTCGACGGCGGGCCCGGCCGCCGTCGGCCCTTCAACCCCGTAGGCACCGGCCGGCAGCCGGACCGTGGCGGTGACGCCGGCGGGAACCGTGCACTCCAGCCGGATGCCCTGGGTCATCCGCTGCCAGCTGACCGCGGCAGGCCCGTTCGGCAGCGGGACGCGTCCCGAGGCGTGTTCGAGCCTGCACACGGGCGGCTCGATCAGCAACTCGCTGCCGCCCGGAACAACGGTCCGCACGCCGAGCAGGAATTCAAGGATCTCCTTCAGCACAGATGCGGACCAGGCATGGGATTGGCTGTAGTCCGTGCCCGCCACCAGCTCCCAGGCCTCCCAAGTGAACGTGGCGCCGCGGTCCAAAAGACGTGCCCATCCGGGCTGGTCCTTGTTCGTGAGAAGGTCCAGCGCCGCGTCCGCCAGTCCTTGGGAAAGCAGCGCCCGCACCAGCCGGTGCACGGTCATGGGCCCCTGCCGCATGCCTTGGTCCGCGATCCGTTGCGCGTCGGCTGCCACGTGGGCGGGATCGGTGATTCCAAGGGACAGCGGGAAGGACGTGGCGTGCTGGGACGCGTGGGTGCTGGGAGTGCCGTCGGCGTGCAACCCGTCCACCATCACGCCGTCTACCCGCAGGCGTGTGCGGATGGTCTCGGCCAGGGCGCGGGCTTGGGCGGCGTACCGCACGGCCGCGTCCTCCTGCCCCGCGAGGCTGCTGAGCGTGGCCGTTGACAGCAGGGCGGAGTAGGCCTGGGCATTGACGGTGGTCTTGGCGGCACACTCCATGTCGTAACCGAACCGGCCGGGGGCGGGCCAGTCGACAATGCCGTGCAGGTAGGGCCCGGAGCCGCCGCCGAGCCCGGTGACCAGTCCCGCCGTCGGGCCGTCCGTGGCGAGGTACCGCAACGCGTAGTCTGCCGTGTCCCGAAGGTGCGGCAACAGTTCGGTTACCAGGGCGAGGTCGCCCGTGCGGAGGTGGTATTCCTGGACCCACTCCGGCATCATGAGCGAAAAGTCGGGGATGTCCCGTTTGCCGTCGCCGTTGGGATAGACCGCGTTGTAGCGGCCCCGGTCCTCGCCGGTGGTCCAGTACCGCCCCGCTGACCAGCCGAATTCCCGCAGCGCCTGGGCGGTGTAGGCGTGCTCGCCGAACAGTGCCATGGTGGCGTAGGAGATGTTGACCGCGTCGGCCAGGAACTGCCCCTTCTCCCTGGTGGGCGTGTCCACGAACCGCTCCTGGATCCCGTACAGCGCGGAGTCGCGCAGCAGCCCAAAAACCGCGTCCAGGGTTGGGTCGGAGCTGCTGAAGCTGCCTTCGGCCGGGTGGCGGCCGTGGACGACGACGGCACCCACCCGGGAGAGGTCAGTCGCCTCCACCCCGGGGATCTCCAGGTATCGGAAAGCCAGGTGCACGGTGGCCCGGAACTGCTGCGGGCCATCCGCCTGCGTGTAGGGGAAGGACATGTCCGTGTTCTGGCTGGCCGTTTTGCCCCGATCCACCCGATCGTCGGCGTCCAGGGTGTAGCCGGCGCGGATCGCCAGCGTCCGTCCGGCCACGCCCGTGCGGAAGTCCACTTCCGGGCGGGCCGGGACGACCTTGCCAAAGTCCGCCACGAGCGTGCCGTCCGCGGCGGCCAGGAAGGATTCCGGGGCGGCAAAAGTCTCGGACAGGGCAGTCCTTCGTGGGTGCAGGGCCGGGAACTCGGCGACGGGGTGGGGACCGTAGCTCAACGCGGGCGGCATATCCTGGCTCGCGTGGAGCGCTGCGGCGGCCTGTCCGTCGAGGTGCTCCACGGGATCGCCCTCGTCGTTGCGGTAACCGGCCTGCCGGTACGGGGCCTCGGCGGCAGTCCAGTCCGGCCCCGAGCCCAAAGTCTCCCGGCGCCCGTCCGTGTAGTCCACGCTGAGCCGGACCAGCAGGCCGGGGACGCTGGCGGCCCTGCCCTGGCCCGGACCGTACCAGTGCAGCAGGGCGGTCAAGGGGACCTGGACCGGCTCGTCCAGCAGCGCGGACTTCCCCCTCCGGCCCGGCCCCGCCGGCTGGCTGGGTGAGTGCGCCGCGAGCAGGCCGGTGACGTCGGCGGCGTCGTAATATCCCTCGCCGGGGTAACCGAAGGAGGTCGTGCTGAGGCAGGCCGTGCCGTTCAGGGCCACCTGTGCATGGTGGCTTGCCGCGACGAAAAGCCGCGCCCGGGCAACATTCCCGGTGAGCCGGACCGTGCTGCGGAAGAGCGTCCACTCGTCCGGCTGCCGGTGCGACGTGGTGCCCGCCCAATGCCCCAGGAACGCCCGCGCCTCCTCCGGACTTTCGTCGAACCGGTGCTCCAGGAGCACTGCATCTTCAGGAGCCGCGCCGCGGCGGATTGTGCCGCCGGCAGCAGCTGTGCGCGCCCGGCCGGTGATCCGCAGCGAGGCGTACTCGGCCTGGCTGCGCGGACCCTGGTGCAAAGCGAGGTGGCCCTCGAAGCCCGCGGGGAGCGGGTCATTTACCCTGAGCAGTTCAACGCCGTCGAGGGTGACGGTAATGGTGGTGCCGTCGTCGGACACAGCCAGATCCTGCCAGGCGCCGCTTGCCAGGTCGTTGCCGGGGAGCCGTTCCTGGCCGGCGACGGCGTTGCGTTCAAGCCGGGCGCTGGCCAGCACGTCGGTCTCCGGCACGGCGGGGGCAGGGATTTCCCATTCCGGCGCGCGGCGCAGCACCACATGGCCTGCAGTGTCCAGTTCCAGCAGCAATCCAGTGCCCGCGCCGGTGCTGCGGAGAAGCACGCCGGCCCGCCCCATGACCGGCCGAAGCCGCGCCTCCAGGGTGAAGTGGCGCAGAACAGGGCAGGGGACGGGCAGGAACGGCGAGCCGGCAACCCGGAGGGCGCCGTCGAGGATGTCCAGCGGCGCCCGGCCGCCCGGGGCACGGTGGATCCAGTCGGCGCCCCACCCGGTGTCCGAAAGCCCGGTGCTGAACGGCTCGGGTTCGGACCAGGCCCCGTGACGGCCGCCGGCGTCGCTCACCCGGACCCGCCAGCTGTAATCGGCGTCCTCGGCCAGCTCCGGACCGCCATAGGGGATCCCGGATTGGCGGGCTGACGGAACGGGGCCTGAAAACCAGACCTCCGCTCCGGCCGCATCCTCGACCGCGATTTCGTAGCCGGTCTGTTGGGCAGCGGCGGGATCCGCTTCGTCCGGCCGGGTCAGCCTCCATCCGAACACCGGGCGCAGCGACGCCGTGAGGGAGCCGGCGAGGCCATCGGTCACCAAACCGGTAGCCTGCAGCTCGCCGCGTCGGACCAGGGCGGGGGTGACTTCGGGACTGGGGGAGACTGCCATCATGATGCGGTACCGCGTGCCGGGAGCGCCCAGGGAAGGCCCAGTTCGCTGAACGTGGCATGCTCCTTTGCGGCTTGCTCCAGTGCATCCTCGATCCCGACGACCACCGCGTGTGCAGCGTCGCCGTCACCTTCCCAGTGGACGTAGTCGGCGCCGATCGCGGCCGGCGGCGGTGCTGTCCGGATGGCTTCCAGCACCAGCATGAAGGCACCGCTGTCCGGGAGGGGGCTGATTAGTTCCGCGCCTTCGCGCCGGTGGGCCAGCAGGTTCTCCGTGAGGTCGTCCCGGCCGAAGACCTGCCTGGTCACCCCTTTCGCGGTGTGCACGGTGAGGCGGTCTTCGGTGTAGTGGAAAACGGCCTGGCCACGGGAGCCCTGCAACGTCACATACGGTTCCACGGATTCCGTGGCGCAGATCGTGAGCGCACACGTGACGGGCAGTCCCGTGTTGGTGCGGATCCGGATAACGGAGGTGTCGTCGGATTCGATGTCGTTGGCATGGTAGAGGTCCGTTTCCACGGAAGCAACGTCCTCGACCGTGCGGGCGCCGGCGATGCGCAGCGCCGTGGCCACCGCATGGGCCAAGGGATTGGTGGCGACACCGTCCACCACGTCGACGCCGCCAATGCTTCGCTTCCCCGCCCAACGCGAACGTTTGTAGTACGCCCTGTCGCGCACCCAGCGGCCGGTGGCAGAGATGCCCTCCAGCGTGCCGATGGCTCCGCTGGCCAGCAGTTCCTCGATGGCCTGAAGCGCGTGTGAGCCCAGGCTCTGGAAGCCGATCTGCACGCTCCGGCCGGATGCCCGGGCCGCGTCGCACAGCGTGTTGAAGTCGGCAAGCGACGCCACCGGCGGCTTCTCCAGGTAGAGGTCGGCGCTGGTGGCGAGGGCGGCGAGCGCCAGCGGGGCATGGGTCTGGATGGGGGTGGCCACAATGATCAGTTCCAGGTCTTCCGTCGCTGCCAGCAGTTCGCCCAGGCCGGGGAAAACAGCAGCCGTTGCCGGCACGGACCCCGGTCCCGGAGGCTGCGGATCTGCCACTGCGACGAGGTGGACGACGCCGGCAGCCTGAAGGCGCTCAAGGTTGCCCAGGTGGTGGGCGCCGAAGCCGTGGACGCCGACGAGCGCCACGCGGGCCGGACGGACTGGCTGGGCCACAGTTCCGGGGCCCTGTCGATGGCCCTGGCCTGGAACCCGGGCCCGGACAGGCTCTTCATTCCGGGGCTGTGACGCGGCGTCGGTGCCGGCTGGCGTTCCCATTGGTCTCCGTTTCTGCCCGCAGGCACCAAACCAGGCTCCGCGGCAGCGTTGGGACGGCCCCGGAGAAGTCATTGCGGCGTCCCTTTCACACCGGCAGCGGCAGGCCGGGACGGGGCTAAATGCCCTGTGCTCTCGCCGGAAGATTGTCCAGCAAGCGCTTTCCAAGGTCCAGTGTGCGGCACGCCGGGGTGGCACGTCCAGTAATGTAACGATTCAAAAATTGGCTTGACCCGCCCGCCATCCGGGGTCTAGATTTCGAGAAACCGATTACTCACGTGACGCCCGCCACTCATGGAAGCGTTTCTGCAACGACGGAGAACCGAAGGGAGCTTGGCCATGCTGGCCGGAAATTTCAATGCACGGGCCTACTCGTTCTTTGACACGCTGCTGTGGATAGCCTGCCTCAACTTGCTGTGGATCCTTTTCACCCTGCTCGGCCTTGGTGTCCTGGGCGCCGGTCCTGCAACAGCCGCGGCGCAGATCCTGGTCCGGCGGAGGGCCCGCGGAGAAGCGGCTCCGCTGCTCCGGTCCTTTACCAGGGAATACTTCGCGAACTTCATCCGGGCCAACGCCCTGGCACTGCCTGTCATGGCGGTGGGTGTTGCCCTGGCCATGAACTGGAACTACTCATCCGGCGCAGGGGACCTGGTGTCCCAGCTCGTCGCGGCCGGCACCTTCGTGGCGGCTATCTTCCTTGCGGGCGTGGTCTGCTACCTCTTCCCCATGTACGCCCGCTACGAACTGCCCCTGGGGCGCTACCTGATGACCTGCTCCCGGTTCGCTGTCCGCCACCTTGCGGGGACCGTAATCCTGCTCTTCATCACGGCCGCAACTGCCTATGCAAGCCGGGCGCTGCCGGGACTCATTCCGTTCTTCAGCATCGGTGCCTGGCTGTACGTCACCGGCTGGTTGTGCGACAGGTTCTTTGCCGCGAACGACGAGTCCGTCGCCGCCCTCGCGGCGAGCCAGGAATGCAGCGGGGCCGTGGCCATCACGGGCGGCGCCAGCACCGCCGTCGGACGCTCCACCCCGCAGGGGGCGCCCGTTGGATGAGCCGCTCCCTGTCTGCGCGGACCGCGGTGAAACGTATCAACGAGTCTGACCGAATCCCGGTAGCCCCAATTCAATGACTTGCACCAACTGACCCCGGCGGATAAGCCCCGGATCCAACCCCGAAGAAGTGGAAAAGGAACAACATGTTTACCAGAAAACTCGGCCTGGCCGCCGCCGTCGTGACCGCCACGGCCCTGACGCTCACAGCCTGCGGAGGCGGTGAAACCCCGTCCGCGGACATGGCCACCATCAACGTGATGGCCCCGTTCCTCGAGGCGCAGCCGCCCACTGCTGACGGCGCCGTGCAGCAGAAGCTGGAGGAACTCACGGGGAAGGACGTCAATATCACCTGGACGCCTAACGCCTCCTACGAGGACAAGATGAACATCACCCTTGCCTCATCCGAGATTCCCCACGTCCTGGTGGTCCAAAGCAAATCGCCGGGCTTCGTCAAGAATGCCGAAGCGGGTGCCTTCTGGGACCTCACGGATAAGCTCAAGGACTACCCCAACCTGAAATCCACTTCCCCGGCGGTGGAGCAGAACGCCAGCATCAATGGCAAGGTTTACGGCGTCTACCGCGCCCGCAATCCGATCCGCTCGGCTGTCATGTTCCGCCAGGACTGGCTGGACAAACTGGGGCTGCAGGCGCCCAAAACCACCGAGGACCTCTACAGGGTGGCCAAGGCCTTCACGGAAAAGGACCCGGACGGCAACGGCCAGAACGATACCTGGGGCATCACCATCCCGAAGTGGGGCGCATTGGGGTCCAACAGCCCCTACGACATGATCGAAACCTGGTACGGCGCCGGCAACCGCTGGACCGAACGGGACGGGAAACTGATCCCGAGCTTCGAGACTGAAGAGTTCATCGAAGCCAACCGCTTCGTCAAGAAAATGGTGGATGAGAAGCTCATCAACCCGGACTTCGCCACCTTCGACGGCACCAAGTGGAACGAGCCCTTCTTCAATGGCAAGGGCGGCATCATTGTCGACGTCGACTCCCGCGTCAGCGTGCTGATCAACCTGTTCAAGCAGGCCAACCCCAACGACTTCGAAAACAAGGTCGGCTTTGTCGGTGGGCTCGAAGGCCCGGACGGTGAACTGCACACACATCCCACGGACGGGTACTCAGGCTTCCTGGCCATCCCCAAGACCAGCGTCCGCACCGAGGCAGAGCTGAAGACCGTCCTCGAGTTCCTGAACAAGATGAACTCCAAAGAAACGGCCGTCCTGCTGAACAACGGCATCGAGGGCGTGAACTTCACGGTTGAGGACGGCAAGGCCGCCACCATCAAGCCTGAGACCCCTGAAGGCAAGGTGGTCAACACCGACATCAAGAGCTACGCCCAGCTGGGAATGAACGTCACGGGCAACAACTTCTACCCGGTCAAGCAGGCCTCGGACTACGAGCAGGAAGTCTTCGATAAGCGGGTTGAAGTCATGGCAGAGGACCTCAAGAGCGCGGTCTACAACCCGGCAGCCGCCTTCGTCTCACCCACCTACGTGGCCAAGGGTGCGCAACTGGACAACATCGTGGCGGACGCCCGGATCAAGTACCTGGCCGGCCAGATTGATGAGCAGGGCCTGAAGGATGCCATCAAGCTGTGGAAGACCAGCGGCGGCGACAAGGTCCAGGAAGAGATCAACAAGCTCTGGCAGGACAACAAGTAAATGGCAGCCCCTGTCATTGACACCCAGGCCGGGGAGCGGGCGCAGTCCGTGTCCGCTCCCCGGCCGCGGGGCAGGTTTTCCGTCCATTTCGCGCACTACAAGTGGCTGTACCTCCTGCTGTTGCCCGGCGTGCTCTATTTCGCCGTGTTCCGCTACGCCCCGATGTACGGGGTGTCGATTGCGTTCAAGGACTATGTCCCGTTCCTCGGCGTGAACGGCAGCCCGTGGGTGGGGTTCCAGCATTTCCAGGACTTCTTCGCCAACCCGGACTTCCCCAGGCTGCTGGGCAACACGCTGATCCTGGCGTTCCTGAACCTGGGGATCGCCTTTCCGCTGACCATCGTCCTGGCGCTGCTGCTGAATGAGGTCCGCCTCTCCATCCTCAAGCGCACCGTGCAGACCCTGGTCTATATCCCGCACTTTTTGTCGTGGACCATCGTGGCGTCGCTGAGCTTCCTGCTGTTCGCCCTGGACTTCGGCCCGCTGTTCCTGTTCGTCAACAACGTGCTGGGCACGGACATCGACTTCCTCTCCGACCCGGCCTGGTTCCGGCCGCTGATCGTGCTCCAGGAGATCTGGAAGAACACCGGCTGGGGCACCATCATCTTCCTCGCCGCCCTGGCCACCGTGGACCAGGACCAGTACGAGGCCGCCATCATTGACGGCGCCGGCCGGTTCCGCCGGGTCTGGCACATCACCCTGCCCGGGATCCGCTCCACCATCATCGTGATGCTCATCCTCGCGATCGGGCAGATGCTCAACACCGGCTTCGAGCAGATCTACCTGATGACCAACGCCCTGAACCGCGACGTCGCTGACGTCTTCGACACCTACGTCTACTTCGTGGGCATCACCCAGGGCGCCTACTCCTACTCCACCGCGGTGGGCCTGTTCAAATCCCTGGTGGGCATCGTGTTGATCTTCGGCACCAACGCCCTGGCCAAGCGGTTCAACCAGAGCGGACTGTTCTAATGAAGATTCACAACACCCCCGGCGGCCGGATCTTCGACGCCGCGAACTACGCCTTCCTGACCCTGGTCGGCATCATCACCCTGCTGCCGTTCATTTATGTCTTCGCCGGCTCCTTCGCCACCGAAGCCGAAATCACCCGGCGGGCCTTCTTCGTCTGGCCCGAACAGTTTTCCTTCGGCTCCTACGAGTACATCTTCTCCACCCCGGCGTTCATCCGCGCATTGGTCACCACCGTCCTGGTCACAGCCGTGGGCACCGGGGTCCAGCTGATCCTGACAGTGACCATGGCCTACCCGCTGGCCAAACGGAACCTCCGCGGCCGCAAGCTCATCCTGTCCCTGGTGGTCTTCGCCATGGTCTTCTCCGGCGGCATGATTCCCACCTTCCTGCTGGTCAAGGACCTCGGCCTGCTGAACAGCTACTGGGCCCTGGTCCTGCCGGCGGCCATCAACCCGTTCAGCCTCATCATCATCAAGAACTTCTTCCAGGAACTTCCCGCTGAACTCGAGGAGTCCGCGAAGATGGACGGCGCTACCGAGGTCGGGATCCTCTGGCGCATCCTGCTGCCGCTGTCCAAACCCGTCCTGGCCACGTTCGCCCTGTTCTACGCCGTCGGCATCTGGAACGACTTCATGTCACCCCTGCTCTACCTGAGCGACAACACCAAATGGACGCTGCAGATGTACCTGCGCCAGGTCACGGCTTCCTCGGACCTGCTCGGCACCGGCAACGTGGACCCCAACTACATCCCGCCGGAACAGGGCATCAAATTCGCGGTCATCGTGGTGGCAACCCTGCCCATCCTGGTCTTCTACCCGTTCCTGCAAAAACACTTCGCCAAGGGCATGCTCATCGGCTCCGTCAAGGGCTGATGGGGGAGCCGGACTACCAGAAAGCACAGCATGAAAATCCTGCTCGCCGGAGATTCGACGGTGGCCAACTGCCCCACGCATGAGTACCCCATGAGCGGCTGGGGAGCGCAGCTTGCGCCGCACGTCCACAGGCGGGCGGCTGTGCACAACTTCGCCAAAGGCGGGGCAAGCACGGAGTCCTTCCGGGAGGAGGGGCTGTGGGGCCGGCTGCTCTCGGAAGCGGCGGAAGGGGACCTGGTGCTGATCCAGTTCGGCCACAACGACAAGAAGAGGCAGCACCTTGCGGCCCGCACAGGTTACGCGGCGAACCTGCGCACCATGGCCGGGGACGTGCGGAGCCGCGGGGCTCTTCCCGTCCTGTGCACCCCGGTGGAGCGGCGGCACTTCCTGGACGCGCCGCCGTCGGACACTGCTTCGGAAAGGATCCTGGAGCCGAGCCTGGAGGACTACCCGGAGGTGGTCAGGGAAATCGGCCTGGAGCTGGGACTTCCGGTGGTTGACCTGAACGCGTGGACGCGCGGGCTTTACCTTCGCCTGGGCCGGGAGGAATCCGCGTCCCTCTTCTGCCACTTTGCGCCGGGCACGCACGCATACTGGCCGGACGGGCTGGCGGACAACACCCACTTTTCCCAGCGGGGAGCCGCCCTGGTGGCGGAGTATGTTGCCGCGCAGCTCCACGAGCTGGGGCTGGCCGCGGACGGTGTATTGAGTACGACGGCGGGGCGCAGCTAAGTGGGCGCGACTGGCTGGGGAACGCCTGGCCCGGGGACGAAGGTGCTCTACAGCAACGCACTGACCGGGCCGGGGGATGCTGCGGACTGGGTGGCGGAAGGACCGCTTGCCAGGGCCGGCTACGGCGGTGCGCTGGAACTTTCCGGTTCGCTTGACGACGCGGAATTCGGCGACCACGCGCACTGGACGTTCTGGTGCCCGGTGGAGTTCCCGGATGGAATCCGGATCAGCTGGGAGTTCCTTCCGCTGGAGGAGCCGGGCCTGGCCATGCTCTTCTTCGCTGCCCGGGGGCACGGCGGGCGGGACCTGTTCTCACCCGGGCTCGCACCGCGGACGGGGTACTACCCGCAATACCATTCCGGGGACATCGATGCCCTGCACATCTCCTACTTCCGGCACAAGTACGAGTCAGAGCGGGCCTTTCGGACCTGCAACCTGCGCAAGAGCGCGGGCTTTGAGCTCGTGGCACAGGGTGCCGATCCGTTGCCGGCGGCCGGGGACGCGGTGGACTTCTACCGCCTGGAGGTGGTGAAGGACGGGCCGCGCGTGGCCTTTTCCATCAACGGGTTGCCGCTGCTTGAGTGGCAGGATCCGTCCGGCAAAGTGCTTGGCGCCGGCTACCTGGGTTTCCGGCACATGGCGCCGCTCCGGGCGGCCTACCGGCACCTGGTGGTGGAGGAACTCTAGCTAGGGAGCGGGATCCGCCTTGTGTTTCGTCGGCCGGTAGCCCGCGAGTTCGGCGCGGACGTCACCCTCCTCATGCTGGCCCTTCTCCTTGCCGAACGGCAGGGCCTTCAGCAGCGGGTGCAGGACGGCCATCACGGCGAGGCCCCACACGAGTCCCAGGACGGCTGAGCACAGGGTGTTCACGAGCCAGGCCAGGAGGCCGCCAATGCCCGCGATTCCGGCCACCGGGGCCTCGAGTGCATGCACCAGATCGTACGGCAGATGCCAGCCGAGGTCGTAGGCCCCCTGCAGCATGATGTGGCCGCCAACCCACAGCATGGCGACTGTCCCGATCAGGGTGATTGCGGACAGCACGGCAGGCATCCCCTTGACGAGCAGCTCGCCGAAGCGCTGCGAGCCCGCAGATTCCTTGGCGGCCAGGTGCAGGCCAATGTCATCCATCTTGACGATCAGTGCCACCGCACCATACACAAGCACCGTGATGGCGAGGGCCACGACCACGAGAATGACAGCCCGGGCCCAGATGGATTCGGCGGCCACCTCGTTCATCGAGATGACCATGATCTCGCAGGACAGGATGAAGTCTGTGGTGATGGCGCCCTTGACCACCTTCGCCTCCGCCTCCGGACCCCGCTGGACGGCCGGTGCTTTTTCGTCCGCGTGGTCCCGGCGGAGCTTGTGCCAGACCTTCTCGGCACCTTCGAAGCACAGGTACGTGCCGCCCAGCATGAGAATGAACGGGATGGCCCACGGGAGGAAGGCGCTGATGAGCAGCAGGGCCGGCAGGATGATCAGCAGCTTGTTCCGGAGCGAGCCCCAGAAGATCCGCTTGATCATGGGCAGTTCGCGGGACGGGTCCGCCCCGGAGACGTACTGCGGGGTGACAGCGGCGTCGTCGATGACCACGCCGGCGGCCTTGGCTCCTGCCTTGGCGGCTCCGGCTGCGACGTCGTCCACAGAGGCGGCCGCGATGCGGGCCAGGGCTGCGACGTCGTCCAGCAGGGCGACGAGGCCGCCGCTCACAGACCGCTCCCGCAGAGTTGGCATTCCGTCGGCTGGGCGTGGCTGCCTGGATGCAGGCGCGTGATCGGCATGCTGAGATTATACGGTGGCGGGCAGCCGGGCCCGGGCTGCGCCGCAGCCGGGCGGCCAGTATTCCTTCGAACTTCGCCCCTACCGCAGCCGGTCAGGCCCCGGCGACCGGGAGCACCATCAGGTAACCGGCCGGCAGTTCGCTGCTCCAGCGCCGCGGCTCGCGGACCACGAATTGCGTGGCCAGCTCCTCCGGAGTGAGCAGGCTGTTGGGCGCGGGTGACGGGCCCCACTGCGCGCTGCCGTGCGGGTAGAGCGGATCCTGGACGCGGACGCCGGTGACGGAGAACTCCTGGAACCGTGCGGGGTCGCCGGTCGACTCGAAGCCGCTCATCACCCACGCGTGGCGGCCGCGCCACATGACCAGCCCCACTGGCCGGCCCGTGGCGGCGATGGCGCGTGCCGCCGTCTGGAGCGCTGTCCCGTAGTCGGCGATGCTGACTACCGTGTATGGCCCCATGCCAACTTCCGTCAGCACCTGCGCCCACCCGAGGGGGTTGGCGCCGTTGAATGAGTTGGACGACCTGGCCCGGGCCATCTCCCACAGTTCGCCCTGCTGGGTAGAGCCTGTCCACGTGCCGCCGCCCGTGTCGTCCACGAGGTTGTGGGCCATTTGGATGCTCGCTGCCACACACCAGTCAAAGGTGTACTGCGGCACGAAGTCGCCCTCCTGGTAAAGGTTGAGGGCGAACGGCTGGGGTGCCGGCGGCGGGGCGGGCGGAGCGGCTGATGCCGGGGGCGGGGCGGTCGGAGCCGCTGTTGCCGGCGGCGGGGAAGCCGGGGCCGCTTGCCCGGTTACGGCGTCGTTAATGCCGACGGCGGGCGTGCAGGCCCCGAGGAAGGCGGCCAGGACGAGGAGCCAGGCCAAGAGACGGAGACGGGCGCCGGCCATGCTTCAGTCTAGCGCCGCGCGGCGCGGCAGGCCCTGGCGCGAGGCCGGTTTCGTGCCCGACGCCGGCCCGGGAATCCGTGTCCTCAAAAGGCGTACCGGATGCGGCAGTAAGGAGCGATTTTCCCAATCAGGGCGGTCAGTTGCCTTACGTAGCCGGCCTTGGTTCCGGAGCGGTAGCGGACGTTGGTGAAGCCGTTGGATGAGACCTTCGCCTCCTGGAGGTCCGGGCGCCACAGCACGCTCTCAGCCTGCGGATGCCAGCCGAGGTTAACCTCATGGAGCCGCTCATTGTGCGTCAGGAAGATGATTTCCGCAGCCAGCTGGGACTTCGCAGCGTCATTCAGCGTCGCGTCGAGTTGGCGCAGCAGCTCCTCCCAGTCGCTGAGCCAGGTGTCCGTGATAATGACGGGGGAGAAGTTCACGTGCACCTCATAGCCGGCGTCGACGAAGTCGTTGATGGCTGCCATGCGTTCAGCCACCGGCGAGGTGCGGACGTCGATCGATTTCGCCAAAGCCGCGGGCATAAGGGAGAAGCGGATCCGGGTGTGGCCGCCGTGGTTCCAGCCCAGCATCGCCGGGTTGACGTACTTGGTGGCAAAGGACAGCTTGGCGGTAGGCAGGTCGCGGAAGAGTGTGACCAGATCCTCCACGTTGTCGCTGACAAGGGCGTCCACGGAGCAGTCACTGTTCTCACCGATGTCGTAGACCCAGAGCTCCGGATCGCACTGGTTGGGCTCGAGCTTGATGCCCTGGCGCGTAACGTGGCGCTCCAGCGACCCCGCAATCTGGTCAATGTTCGCGAACACGGTGACGGGATTGCTGTACCCCTTGTGCCGGGGTACGTAGCAGTAGGCACACGCCATGGCGCAGCCGTTCGCGGTTGAAGGCGCAATGAAGTCCGCGGACCGGCCGTTCGGTTTGACGGTCAACGCCTTTTTGACGCCGAGGACCAACGCCTCCGTTTTGATCCGGGACCAGCGCGGCACGTTCGTCTCATCACCGTGCACATCCGGGATGTTCCAGTGGTTCTCGACAGGAATGATGGCGGCGTCCGGCCACCGTTCCACGATGTCCCTGCCCCTAGGCAGTTCCAGCGCGGCAGGCTGCGCGTAGATGCGGCGGATCTGCAGCAGCCGGTTGAAGTCCATCAGGCCATTGTTGCAAGAAGCGGGGATGGCTTCGGAGGCATACGGCAAGATAGGGAGGAAACAGGAGCGCGCCTAGGGAGGGAGGCAGGTTATGGAGCCTGTAATTGTCGAGGGCGGCAAGGGGACGGTGGAGCTCCGCTCCGACGGCATCATCCACCTGATCTGGGAACCAAAG
Source organism: Arthrobacter sp. AB6 (assembly GCF_031844545.1). Taxonomy (NCBI): domain Bacteria; kingdom Bacillati; phylum Actinomycetota; class Actinomycetes; order Micrococcales; family Micrococcaceae; genus Arthrobacter; species Arthrobacter sp. AB6. Next base: position 226,862 of record NZ_JAUZVL010000001.1, on the reverse strand, counting down.
GTCCGGATAGAACTGCAGGACGCCCGGGCGGCCATGGCCGCCGTTAACCGGATAGCGGGCGACAGCACTTACCCGATGCTGGTGGACATGGCCACCACCGAGGACGTCACCAGGGCGGCCCGAGCGGTCTTCTCCATCCCCTGTGCTGCCAACCGGATTGCGCTCCTGGGAGCAAGCCCAGTAGACCGGATCATCGCAAACTTCTTCCTGGGCGTCCACATCCCGCCCTGCCCCACCCGGTTTTTCACCTCCCGGACAGAGTCCATGAGCTGGCTGCAGGAAGGCAGCTAACCGGAGGCTGCCTACTTAACCGGACACTGCCCACTTAACCGGACAGTGCCGCATCAGCCGCCTGCGGAAGTCCCCGTGCTCTGCCGGACCACCAGCTCAGGCGTGAAGACCACTGAACGGTGCGTGGGGTTCTGGGACTCCACCTCTTCGGCGAGGAGTTCGATCGCGGTGCGCCCCAGCGCCTCCGTGGGCTGCCGGATGGAGGACAGCGGAACCACGGCCGAGACGGCGAAGTCAATGTCGTCATAGCCAATCAGCGCAACGTCCTCGGGGATGCGGAACGTGTGGGTCATGGTCAGGGACTGCATGACCCCCAGCGCCAAGAGGTCGTTGGCGCAGAAGATGCCGTCCGGGAGTTCTTCCCGGCCCCGCTCCACCAGCGCGTTTCCCACGCTTCGCCCGGCCAGGACCGTCATCGCGTCCGATGCCAGGACCTCCAGCGTGGCGCCGGGTTCTTCGTTGATGGCACGCTGCGCGCCCTGCAGGCGGTCCGCCACCTGCCGGATGGAGGTGGGACCACCCACAAAGGCCAGCCGACGGCGGCCGGTGTCCAGCAGGTGCCGGGCAGCCAGGTACCCGCCGGCGTCGTCGTCCACTGCTACGGAGCTGAACTTACCCTCGTCAGCCAGCCGGTCCACCAGCACAGTGGGCACGCCGCGCTCGCGGAGGACGTCAAGGCGCTCCGTCACATCACCCACCGGGGAGATCAGCAGCCCCTGGACGCGCTGTTCCTGGAACAGATCGATGTAGTTGGCTTCCCGGCCGGCGTCGTGGCCGCTGTCCCCAAGGAGCACCGCACTGCCGTGGAGGGCAGCGGCGTCCTCGGCAGCGCGCACCACGGAGGTGAAGAACGGGTTGCCCACGTCCAGGACGATCAAGCCGATGGTGCGGCTGTGGCCGGCGCGCAATTGGCGGGCGGCGTCGTTACGGACGAAACCCAGCTCATCGATCGCCTTGAGCACCCGGTCCCTGGTCCGCTGCGAGACCCTGTCAGGATAATTCAGCACATTTGAGACCGTGCCCACCGCCACGCTGGCATGGTTGGCGACGTCCTTGATACTGGCTGAGCGGTTCATGATTCTCCGTGCTGCTGTGTGATGTGCCATGCGTTCGGGCCGCTGTACGGACCGCTTGCCGGAATGCTTGACACCTACTCCTGTTCAAGAGTACTTTGAATCGTAACAATGAAACGATTCAAAGTTTCCGCGAGTTTAGGAGAGTCCGGCATGAGGGTGTGTTTCCGCTCATCGGTCCAGCCAGCGCTGATTGGCGAATACCGCCGGCGGCATGCCGCCGTGTGGCCGGAGATGCTGCGGGCACTCAAGGACGCCGGCTGGAACAACTACTCCCTGTTCCTGGCCGAGGACGGGCTCCTGGTTGGCTACGTGGAATGCGACGATTTCGATGCCGTCCGCGCCCGCATGGCCCTGACCGAGGTCAACGCCCGGTGGCAGGCGGAAATGGGCACGCTTTTTGAAAACCCAGGCCAGGCTCCCGATGAAGGGTTCCAGGTCCTGGAGGAAGTCTTCAACCTTGACAGCCAGCTTGCGGCGGCACAGGCCTCCACCTCCTAAAGCCGGCGGGCCGGCAAACAACAGGCTCCAGCAGCGGGGCAGCATCCAGCAGACCAACAGCATCACAAGACACCGGAAAGAACCATCATGAATGACGTAGCAACGGCGCTGGGCAGGCTCGGGGAGCTTGCCATTGAGGTCCCTTCGTGGGCTTATGGAAATTCGGGTACGCGGTTCAGGGTGTTCGGCACGCCTGGCACCCCGCGCACTGTGCAGGAGAAGCTGGCGGACGCCGCGAAGGTCCATGAACTGACCGGTCTGGCGCCCACGGTGGCGCTGCACATCCCGTGGGACAAGGTGGATGACTACTCGGCGTTGAAGGAGTACGCGGCCGGCCTGGGCGTTGGCCTGGGCACCATCAACTCCAACACGTTCCAGGATGACGAGTACAAGTTCGGTTCGCTGACCTCGTCCAATGAGTCCGTGCGCCGCCGGGCCATTGACCATCACCTGGACTGCATTGAGATCATGCACGCCACGGGTTCCAAGGACCTGAAGGTCTGGCTGGCGGACGGCACCAACTACCCGGGCCAGGATGACATGCGTGGCCGCCAGGACCGCCTGGCCGAGTCCCTGCAGGAGATCTACGCGGCCCTCGGGGACGGGCAGCGCCTGGTGCTGGAGTACAAGTTCTTCGAGCCGGCTTTCTATCACACCGATGTTCCGGACTGGGGCACCTCTTACGCCCAGACTCTCGCGCTCGGGGAGAAGGCATTTGTGTGCCTGGACACCGGCCACCACGCCCCGGGCACCAATATCGAGTTCATCGTGATGCAGCTGCTGCGCCTGGGCAAGCTTGGCTCCTTCGATTTCAACTCCCGCTTCTACGCGGATGATGACCTGATTGTGGGCGCGGCGGATCCATTCCAGCTGTTTCGGATCATGCATGAGGTGATCCGCGGCGGCGGGTTCGGCAAGGACTCTGGAGTTGCGCTGATGCTGGACCAGTGCCACAACCTGGAGGAGAAGATCCCGGGCCAGATCCGCTCGGTCCTGAACGTCCAGGAAATGACCGCCCGCGCCCTGCTCGTGGACACCGAGGCCCTGGCCGAGGCCCAGCGTGCCGGAGATGTGCTGGCCGCCAACGGCATCTTCAATGATGCGTTCTACACCGACGTCCGGCCGGTCCTGGCCGAGTGGCGTGAATCCCGCGGCCTGCCCGCGGACCCGCTGGCCGCGTTCAAGGCCAGCGGTTACCAGAAGAAGATCAACGAGGACCGCGTGGGCGGCCAGCAAGCCGGATGGGGCGCCTGAGTAGTTATGACGAACAAGACTGTTGAAGACCTGATTTCCCGTTCGAACCGCCTGGGCGCGGATAAGCGGAACACGAATTTTGCCGGGGGTAACACATCCGCGAAGGGCACGGAGAAGGACCCGGTGACGGGCGAGGACGTCCGGTTGTTGTGGGTGAAGGGCTCCGGCGGGGACCTGGGGACGTTGAAGGCGGAGAACCTTGCGGTGCTGCGCCTGGACCGGCTGAACGCGTTGAAGAACGTCTACCCGGGTGTTGAGCGCGAAGACGAGATGGTGGCGGCGTTTGATTACTGCCTGCACGGCAAGGGCGGCGCCGCTCCCTCGATCGACACTGCGATGCACGGGCTGGTGGACGCGGCGCATGTTGACCACCTGCACCCGGACTCCGGGATCGCGATCGCCACGGCCGCCGAGGGTGAGGCGCTGACCACCAAGATCTTCGGCAACAAGGTCCTCTGGGTTCCCTGGCGCCGCCCCGGGTTCCAGCTGGGCCTGGACATCGCCGCGATCAAGGAAGCCAACCCGCAGGCCATCGGCACCATCCTGGGCGGGCACGGCATCACCGCCTGGGGCGCCACCAGTGAAGAAGCGGAAGCCAACTCGCTGTGGATCATTGAGCAGGCCGAGAAATACATCCGCGAGAACGGCACGGCCGAGCCCTTCGGTTCCAGGCTCCCGGGCTACGCAGCCCTGCCCGAGGCAGAGCGCCGCGCCAAGGCCGCGGCCCTGGCGCCGGTGATCCGTGGCCTGGCCTCCACGGACAAGCCGGTCCTGGGGCACTTCAGTGATGACGCCGTCGTCCTGGACTTCCTGGCAGCTGCAGAGCACCCGCGCCTGGGTGCGTTGGGCACGTCCTGCCCGGACCACTTCCTGCGCACGAAGGTCAAGCCGCTGGTCCTGGACCTGCCCGCCGAGGCGTCCATCGAGGACTCCATTGCCCGGCTCAAGGAACTCCACGCGGAATACCGGACGGATTACCAGGCCTACTACGACCGGCACGCCACCCCGGAGTCCCCCGCGCTGCGCGGCGCGGACCCGGCCATCGTCCTGGTCCCGGGCGTGGGCATGTTCTCCTACGGGGCGGACAAGCAGACCGCCCGCGTCGCCGGCGAGTTCTATCTCAACGCGATCAACGTGATGCGCGGCGCCGAGGCGGTCTCCACCTACGCCCCGATCGAGGAATCCGAGAAGTTCCGGATCGAGTACTGGGCGCTGGAGGAAGCCAAGCTCGCCCGGATGCCCAAGCCCAAGTCCCACGCCACGCGCATCGCCCTGGTCACCGGCGCGGCCTCGGGGATCGGCAAGGCGATCGCCACCCGCCTCGCCGCGGAAGGCGCCTGCGTGGTCATCGCGGACCTGAACCTCGAGAACGCCCAGGCCGTCGCCGAGGAGCTCGGCGGGCCCGACGTCGCCATCGGTGTCCAGGCCGACGTCACGGACGAGGCGCAGGTCGCCGCAGCCATTGACGCCGCGGTGCTGGCGTTCGGCGGGGTGGACCTGGTGGTCAACAACGCCGGCCTGTCGATCTCCAAGCCGCTGCTGGAAACCACCGAGAAGGACTGGGACCTGCAGCACAACGTGATGGCCAAGGGCTCCTTCCTGGTGGCCAAGGCCGCCGCAAAGGTCATGATCGCCCAGGGCCTGGGCGGGGACATCATCTACATCTCCTCCAAGAACTCCGTGTTCGCCGGCCCGAACAACATCGCCTACTCCGCCACCAAGGCGGACCAGGCCCACCAGGTCCGGCTCCTCGCGGCCGAACTGGGCGAGCACGGCATCCGGGTCAACGGCATCAACCCCGACGGCGTGGTCCGCGGCTCCGGGATCTTCGCCGGCGGCTGGGGCGCCAAACGCGCCGCGGTCTACGGCGTGGACGAGCAGGAACTGGGCAAGTACTACGCCCAGCGCACCCTGCTCAAACGCGAAGTCCTGCCCGAACACGTGGCCAACGCTGCAGCCGTCCTGACCAGCAGCGAACTGTCCCACACCACCGGACTCCACATCCCCGTGGACGCCGGTGTAGCCGCAGCCTTCCTCCGATGAACACTGCACCCCACTGCGGATCCGCTCCGGCTCCGGCCGGGGCGGATTCCGCCGGTACAACCTCCAGTGCCTTCGCCGCCGTCGATATTGGCGCTTCCTCCGGCCGGGTCATCCTGGGCAGGGTCGCAGGACGCGGCGTGGAGCTGGAGGTGGTCCACCGCTTCCCCAACGGGGTGGTGGAGATCGACGGCGGCCTCCGCTGGGACTTCGACGCCCTCTTCGCGGAGGTGCTGAAGGGCCTGACGGCGGCGGGCACCGTCGCTGCCGTGCAGGGTGAGCGGATCGCCGGCATCGGCATCGACACCTGGGCCGTGGACTACGGACTGGTCAACGCCGCGGGCGAGCTGACGGCCCCGCCGTTCAGCTACCGCGATGACCGCAGCCGCGCCGCCGTCGAACCCGTGCACCGGAAACTGGACCCCGCCCGCCTCTACTCCACCACGGGGCTGCAGTTCCTGCAATTCAACACGATCTACCAGCTGGCCAGCGAAAAGAACCTGGACGGTCTGCAGGCACTCCTGATCCCGGACCTCATCGCGTTCCTGCTCACCGGGCAGCGGCGGACCGAGGCGACCAACGCCTCCACCACCGGCCTGTTCGACGCCGTGGCGGGGGAGTGGGCCACCGAGTTCTTCACCGCCCTGGGACTGCGGAAGGACCTGTTCCCGCCGCTGATCCAGCCCGGTGAAACGATAGGCACCCTGCTGCCGGAGATCGCCGCCCGGGTGGGACTGCCGCAGGACACCCGCGTGGTGGCGGTCGGCTCGCACGACACCGCGTCCGCCGTCGCCGCCGTCCCCGCGCAAGCGGATGACGGCGAGGAGAACTTCGCGTACATCTCCTCGGGAACCTGGTCCCTGGTGGGGCTGGAACTGAAACACCCCGTCCTCACCGAAGCCGGCCGCGCGGCAAACTTCACCAACGAACGCGGCGTGGACGGCACCATCCGGTACCTCCGGAACATGGGCGGGCTCTGGCTGCTCAGCGAATGCCAGCGGACCTGGGAACAGGAGGGCTACCAGCCCGAACTTCCCGTACTCCTGGCCTCGGCTGCCGCTCTGCCGGCCGGCGGGCCGCAGATCAACCCGGACGACCCCTACTTCATCGCCCCGGACAACATGCCCGAACGCATCCGGGCCGCCGTTCGCCGCACCGGAGACGCGCTGCCCAACGATCCCGCGGCCATCACGCGGTGCATCATGGACAGCCTCGCCGCCGGCTATGCCCGCACCATCCACGACGCCGAACGCCTCGCGGACAGGGCCGTCGACGTGGTGCACGTAGTGGGCGGCGGCTCCCAGAACAGGCTGCTGTGCCAGCTCACGGCAGACGCCACGGGCAGGAAAGTAGTGGCAGGACCCGTGGAAGCCACCGCACTGGGCAACGTCCTGGTGCAGGCACGGGCGGCCGGTGCCGTCTGCGGCGGGCTGGCTGAGCTCCGTGCCCTGGTGGTGCAGGGCCATGACCTGCAGGTGTTCGCGCCGGAACTCTCGCGGCTGTAGCCTGACCGCTCTGCGACACGTCAATACAAGACAGGATTCGATAACCATGCCGCTCTTCGATCTCCCGCTCGCCCAGCTCCGTACCTACACCTCGGACGTGACGCCGCCGGAGGACCTGCGCGAATTCTGGGACGCAACCATCGCGGAAGCCCGGGCGTTCCCACTGGACGCCAGCTTTGAACCCGTGGAGAACTACCTTTCCGTCATCGACACCTTCGACGTGACCTTCGCCGGCTACGGCGGCGCTCCGGTCAAGGGGTGGCTGCACCTCCCAGCGCACCGGGAGCCTGATGCGGTGCTGCCGGTGGTGGTCCAGTACGTGGGATATTCCGGCGGGCGCGGGCTGGTCAACCAGGACACCCGGTGGGCGCAGGCCGGGTATGCGCACTTCATCATGGACACCCGGGGGCAGGGCTACGGCGGCACCCTCGGGGAGACGCCGGACCCGCACCCCTCCGCCGGGGACGTGGCCCATGCCGGCCTTATGACCCGCGGCATCGCCAACCGGGAGGGCTATTACTACCGCCGGGTCTACGCGGACGCCTTCCGGGCCGTGGAAGCTGCCCGGTCCCACCCCGCCGTCGACCCGTCCCGCGTGGTGCTGGCGGGCGTCAGCCAGGGCGGCGGCATCGTTGTGGCCGTCGCCGGCCTGGTGGCCGGAAGGCTCGACGGCGTCATCGCCGTCCTGCCGGACGTCCCCTTCCTGCAGGACTTCCCCCGGGCCATCGACATCACCCCGCGCGGGCCCTATCCCGAAATAGCGCAGTTCCTGGCCCGGCACCGGGACCGGTACGACGCCGCCCTCGCTGTGCTCCGCTATTTCGACGGCGTCAACCTGGCACGCTGGGCAACCGCGCCGGCGCTGTACTCGGCGGCGCAGATGGATGACATTTGCCCGCCGTCCACCGTCTTTGCCAGTTTCAACGCGTACGGGTCCGGGACGCCCGGCGGGCCGAACACCGGTGCTCCGAAAGAGATTGAGGTGTACAGGTTCAACAACCACGAGGGCGGCCAGGAACACCACTGGATCAGGCAGTTGCAGTTCCTCCGCAAGCTCCTGGGCTGACCCCGGCCCAACCAGGTCGCGCCAAGTGTCGTTCTGAATGCTCAAAACGACACATAGCGCTACCCAGATGGCCGGGATTTGGTGTGCGTCCCGAAGCGCGGCTATGGTTCATGGCATGACTAACCGTTGGTATGCGTATTTTTCGTTGGCTCTGGAGGGGCCCGCGTCTAACTGACACGCATCCAACTTTCCTTCAGAGCCAACAGGGCAGAGATTATTCTCTGCCCTTCGCCGTTTCTCCGGCGGGTTCTGATCCGGGCCCGCTTCCCATCTGGAACAGGACCCGAACATGAGCACCGCAACAGCAGAAGCATCCGCCACAGCCCAGGCCGCCGCCGGCGCCGAAGCCGCAAAATCGACGTCCAACCTGCGTGTCAGCGAATTCACCGCGCTGCCCACGCCCCAGGAAGTCATCGCGGAACTGCCGCTGGACGCCCGGGCGGCGGACGTCGTCGAACGCGGACGTGACGAAGTCCGCGCCATCATGGACGGCGTGGACGACCGCCTGCTGGTGATCGTGGGACCCTGCTCCATCCATGATCCGAAGGCGGGACTGGAGTACGCGCGGCGGCTGGTCAGCCAGGCCGAGAAGCACCGGGAAGACCTGCTCATCGTCATGCGGACCTACTTCGAGAAGCCCCGCACCACGGTGGGCTGGAAGGGCCTGATCAACGATCCCCGGCTGGACGGCAGCCACGACATGGTCACCGGCCTGCGGACCGCGCGGCGCTTCCTGCAGCAGGTCACCGCGCTGGGGCTGCCCACGGCCACGGAATTCCTGGAGCCGATCAGCCCGCAGTACATGGCGGATTTGATTTCCTGGGGCGCCATCGGAGCCCGCACCACCGAAAGCCAGATCCATCGGCAGCTTGCCTCGGGCCTGTCCATGCCCATCGGCTTCAAGAACGGGACCGACGGCGACCTCCAGGTAGCCATTGACGCCTGCGGTGCTGCGGCGGCGGCCCAGGCTTTCCTCGGCATTGACGGCGAAGGCCGAGCCGCGCTGGTGTCCACGGCCGGAAACCCTGACGCCCATGTCATCCTCCGCGGCGGACGCAAGGGACCGAACTACGCTGCCGCCGACGTCGAGGCAGCCTCGGCAAAGCTGGCAGGCAAGCAGCTGAACCCCCGCCTCATCGTCGACGCCAGCCACGCCAACAGCGGCAAGAGCCACCACCGCCAGGCCGAAGTGGCCCTGGAGATCGGTGCCCAGCTGGAAGACGGCGGCACTGCGGCCCAGGCTATTGCCGGCGTCATGCTGGAAAGCTTCCTGGTGGGCGGCGCGCAGAACCTTGATGTTGCAGACCACGCCGCGGGACGCCCGGAGCTGGTGTACGGGCAGAGCGTCACGGACGCCTGCATGGAGTGGGATGTTTCGGTCTCTGTCCTGGACCAGCTGGCCGCCTCCGCCCGCAAGCGGAGGAAGTCGGCTCCCACTAAATAGGGGACGAAATAGGGGACCGTACTACTTTCACTTCTGCCACAGGAACATCTAGAGTATCTGGTAGGTGGTTGGTGGATGGCTCAGCATCGGAACACCGCATTGGCATGAACATGGGGTCACTGTTGTCCATCCGTCAGCAAAGGAATATGGGAAATGTCGCCAGAACAGAACTTCTCAAACGCGAAGTTCCTCACCGTGGCTGAAGTCGCCCAGGTTATGCGGGTGTCCAAGATGACCGTGTACCGGCTGGTCCACTCCGGCGAAATGCCCGCAGTGCGCTTTGGACGCTCCTACCGCGTCCCGGAACAGGCGGTGGAGCAGTACCTCAAAGGTGCTGTGGTGGACGGCCACACCGAGACCGCCTGACCAGTTTGTCCTTAGCCGCCTCCCGGAAGCGGTACCCTGTTAAGGAACGTTTTACGTCATTGTAAGAATCTGTCAGTTGTTCAGTTCGTAGCTCTGTCCACGAACCTTTTCCATCAGACAGGTACTGCATCTAGTTTGTGAGGAACTTTCGTGGGTTCAGTTATTAAGAAGCGTCGCAAGCGTATGGCCAAGAAGAAGCACCGCAAGCTGCTTCGCAAGACCCGTCACCAGCGCCGCAACAAGAAGTAGCAATACTTCGAACTGCGTGGAAAAGCCCGCCGCCTTCCGAGGTGGCGGGCTTTTCTGTTGCTGCCTGCCCAAACTAGGTAGCGCTAGGTGTCGTTATGGGCGCTCAAAACGACACTTGCTGCTACCTAGATGCGGGGGCCCCGGATGCGGGCGAACCCCTTCCAGAGTCCGTAGACGGCACCGCAGGCCGTTGCTGCCTTGAGCCCGAGCGTGGCTGCCCGGCGGCCTGCACGGAAGTCGTAGACGGGCCAGTTGTTGTCCCGGGCGTGCCGGCGCAGGCGGGCATCCGGGTTGATGGCCACGGGGTGCCCCACCAGGGTCAGCAGGGGGATGTCGTTGTAGGAGTCGCTGTAGGCCCAGCAGCGCATCAGGTCCAGCTCTTCGGCGTCGGCCATGGCCCGGACGGCAACGGCCTTGGCGGAGCCGTGCAGGATGTCCCCCACCAGCCGGCCCGTATACATGCCGTCATGTATTTCGCCCACCGTTCCCAGGGCCCCGGTCAGGCCCAGCCGGGTGGAAATCACGGTGGCCACTTCGATGGGCGTGGCGGTCACCAGCCACACCCGGCGGCCAACCCGCAGGTGCTGCTCCGCCAAGGCTTTGGCGCCGGGCCAGATCCTCGAGGCGATCATCTCGTCGTAGACCTCTTCGCCCAAGGCTTTCACGTCGTCGACCGTGATCCCCGCGGCCAGGGTCAACGCGGAGTCGCGCACCGCATGGACATCGTCGATGTTCTCGCCGCGGGCCACGAACTTGAACTGCTTCCAGGCAAAGCCGGCTGCCTGGGTCATGGTGAAGGCGCCGCGCTGGTGCATCTTCCGTGCAACGTGGAAAAGGCTGGCGCCGCGCATCAGGGTGTTGTCCACATCGAAGAACGCCGCCTCGCCGGGCTGCGGCGCAGCAACCGGCTTGGTGACTACGGCGACGTACTTCTCCTCGGGCATGGACTCGAGTCTAGTCAATCCACTGTTGATTCCACTGCGCTCCAGCGCTGGACGTCGCCGCGCCCGGGCAACGGGGATACCGTTAAGGCATGGCCACACCCCGCGTCCTCCTCATCACCAAAGAAGACTGCCACCTTTGCGAAGACGCGCGCGACGCCGTCGGGCGGGTTACGGCCTCCCTGGGACTTGAGTGGAACGAGGAGTTGGTGGACCACCAGCCGGAACTACGTGAGCGCTACGCGGAGGAAATCCCCGTGGTGCTGGTGGATGGCGTGCAGCGCGATTTCTGGAAGATTGACGAAGCCCGCCTTGAACGCGTGCTCCGGCAGGCAATGGCGCAGTAGGGGAGCAGCTCCTGTGATGGCGCGGGCACCGGCGTCACCTGCTTTGTTGGCAATGCTGATGGGGCTCTAGAGTGGAGTCACAACGCAATGCGAGGGAGGAGCTGGTGGCTTCGCTGGATTCAACTCCCCAGGCTGTTCCGGACCTGCCGGGAGCCACGGGCACGGCAGCCAAGCAGATTCCGCCGGCTGCGGTGGCGCGGCTGACCCTCTACCTGCGCGCCCTCAACACCCTGCTCGCCGAGGGGGTGGAGCGGGTCTCCTCAGAATCCCTCGCCGAGGCTTCTGGCGTCAGCTCCGCAACCCTGCGCAAGGACCTCTCCCACGTTGGTTCGTATGGAACCCGCGGTGTGGGCTACGAGGTGCAGTACCTTAGCCGGCACATCGCCGCCGCCCTGGGACTTACGCACGACTGGAAAGTGGCGATTGTGGGTGCCGGCAACCTGGGCAAGGCCCTGGCCCGGTACGGCGGCTTTGAATCCCGCGGCTTCGACGTAGTTGCCATTTTTGACGCGGACCAGATGGTGGTGGGCAACGAAGTGGGCTGGCTGCGGGTCAGCGATGTGGCGGACCTGGAAACCGTGTTGCACCGGACCGGGGCCAACATGGTGGTGCTGGCACTGCCGGCCGCCGTGGCCCAGGACGTTTGCGACCGGGTGGTGGCGGCCGGCGTCCGCAGTATCCTGAGCTTCGCGCCCGTGATGCTCCAGGTGCCGGAGGGGGTCAACCTCCGCAAAGTGGACATGGCAACGGAGCTGCAGATCCTGGCCTACCACGCACAGCGGGCGCAGGCCCCGGGGCAGACCGCCTAGCTTCCTTCGCGGTTCTGGCTGCTTCGGGGACCCACGCCCGCAGGGTGGTTTGTGCCCGGACTACCGGCCGTAGGGGTTGCCCATGTTGCCGCCGTACGGATTGGCAAACGGCTGCTGCTTCCGGAAATACGGAGCTGCCGCCGGAAGGTAGAGCAGCACAATGGCCGCGATTCCCAACAGCGTGCCGATGGTTGCGAAACTGGGAGGGCCGAAGAGGCCGAGGACGGAAAGTGCCGCAAAGACGGTGCCCAGGACGCGTGCCCAGTTCTTGCCCTTGCGGACAAAGAATGCCACCAGCAGGTACAGTGCCAGGCCGATGATGGTGAAAACCACCAGGGTGCCGGCGATGACGCCCTTCATATCCTCGTACGTGACCTCCGCGCCGGTGCCCTGGACCTGGCTGTCGAAGACATCGCGGAACCGGGGATCATCCAGCGTGGCGAGGCCGGCAAGCGCCGAGACAACGAAAATGGCGGCCGAGGCGATCAGCAGCCAGAACGAAATGTTGACCAGCTGGGGAACGCCCGTGCTTCCGGACGGCTGCGGCTGCTCCGACGGGTATTGCGCGTAGGGCGACTGCCCAAACGGCTGCTGCCCGTAGCCCGGAGCCCCCGGCGGGTTCTGTCCGTACTGCGGCGGGTTCTGCCCGTACTGGGGTACGCCGGACTGCTGCCCGTACTGGGGTGCGTTCTGTCCGTACTGGGGTGCGCCGGACTGCTGGCCGGACTGCTGGCCGGACTGCTGCCCGTACTGGGGTGCGTTCTGTCCGTACTGGGGTGCGCCGGACTGCGGGGCGTTCTGGCCGTAGCGCGGACCCTGCGTGCCAGGCCCGGACTCGGGATCGTTCGGAACGGGAGGCGGGACAGGGGGAGTACTCATGAGCGTTCCTTTTGCATGTCGGGTTCCAGGGAGGCTGCAGGGAATAGACCTGTGCCCTACCCCCAGCATGGCTTAAGTCCACCGTACCCCCGGGCGGACGGCTTGTGGGTCATTCGGAAGAGGTATTCCCGCGCCGTCCTGCTGCGGCAAAGAAGGCCTGGGAACGGGGCAGCCAGAGAAGGACCGTAGCGGCCAGGCTGATGAGGGAGGCAGCCCAGTTGCCCGCCTGGCCCACGCCCATGGCCCCGTTGGCAACGGCCAGGACCAGGGTGATGCCGGTGAGGGCCGTCAGGCCCAGCCGTGCCCGGCGCTTCCCCTCTTTCATGGCGAGGGCGAACACGATCTGGGCTGCCCCCACGCCGGCCGCCAGCACCATGAGCAGCAGCACCAGGGTCGCGGCTCCCGGCGCAGCAACAAAGAGCACCAGGGACGCGAGCATGCCGAGGATTCCTCCCAGCAAGCCCAGCATGCCGCCCATGAACCAAATCCAGAACGAGACCTTGAGTCCGGTGGGAAGGCCCGCCACCGCGAACATCCGGGTGAAACCGGTCCGGGGCGCGCTGGGAAAGTTGCTCATGGCCCTCACTGTAAACCCCTCCGGCGAGGGGGAGGGGAGCGGGGAACCTAACGGGGAACTTAAAAGGAGGCACCCCGGCACCGGACTGCGGAAGTCCAGTGCCGGGGTACCGGCAGGAAAGGCGATTTACGCTGCGGGAGCGATGAACGCCAGTTCCAGGTTGATGGCGACCTTGTCGCTCACCAGGACGCCGCCGGTCTCCAGGACAGCGTTCCAGGTCAGGCCGAAGTCCTTGCGGCTGATGGTGGTCTCAGCCGAAACTCCGGCGCGGGTGTTGCCGAACGGGTCCACGGCCACGCCGTTGAACTCGGTGTCCAGGGTGACGGGGCGGGTGACGCCCTTGATGGTCAGGTCGCCGGTCAGCTCGTAGCTGTTGCCCTTGGCCACCAGGCCGTTGGAGACGAAGGAGATCTCGGGGAACTTCTCCACGTCGAAGAAGTCCTCGCCCTTGACGTGGCCGTCGCGGTTGGCATCACCGGAATCGAAGCTGGCCGTGTTGATGGTGGCGTTGATCTTTGCGCCGGACACGTCCTCGGGAAGGTCCAGGGTGGCTGCGGCTTCCTTGAACTGGCCGCGGACCTTGCTGATGCCCGCGTGGCGGACGGTGAAGCCGATCTCGCTGTGGGAGTTGTCCAGGATCCAGGTGCCGGTGGTGACGTCTGCGGGAAGTGCCATGATGTTGCTCCTTGTGTGTGCGTGCTGTCGGGGTCTGCCATTGAAGCTTCATCTGTTGAAGTCTCAACTAACTGCTGCATCCAATATAAACATGCATTTGCATGTTTCATTCCCGCCTTCGGAACATTTCTTCAAAAACTTCAGTTCTACTGTTTGTAGAAAGCCGTGCAGGAGATTTCGGATCGCACGCCATCTTTGAGAAACTGGTAAACATGCCCCAAGCCACTGTCCATCTGCTCCGCCACGGCGAGGTCCACAACCCTGACGGCGTCCTGTACGGAAGGCTGCCCGAATTCCACCTCTCCGAGCTGGGGCAGGAGATGGCGAGCATGCTCGCCGAGCACTTCCGCCGCCGCGCCGCAGCCGGTGCCCGCATCACCTACCTGGCGGCATCGCCGCTGGACCGTGCGCAGGAAACTGCACGGCCGACGTCGGACGCCCTCCACCTGGAAATCCACACGGACGAGCGGATCATCGAGGCGGAGAACTATTTCGAGGGCATGAGGGTCACCAAGGCGGAGCTGCGCCGGCCCAAGCACTGGCCGCGGCTGGTCAACCCGCTGCGGCCCTCGTGGGGCGAACCCTATAAGAACCAGGCCGCCCGGGTGATGGAAGCGGTGCAGGATGCACGCCTGCGCGCCATCGAACTGGCAGCCGGGGACTTCGGAACGGGCGGGCCTGAAGCGATCATGGTCAGCCATCAGCTCCCCATCTGGGCCACCCGGCTGAGCGCCGAGGGCAGGCCCCTGTGGCACGATCCCCGGAAGCGTGAGTGCACGCTGACATCCATCACGTCGCTGGTGTTCGACGACGACGGCGCGCTCCTGCGCGTGCAGTACAGCGAACCGGCGGCTTCCCTTCTTCCGGGTGCGGCAAGCACCCCTGGAGCCTAGTAGTGACCGACAGTAATAAAAGGAACGGGCAGCTCCCTGCGCCCGTCACCTCCCGCCGCAGCCTGCTCGCTGCCGGCGGGCTCGCCCTGACCGCCCTGACCCTGGGAATGTCCGGCTGTGCGCAGGAGGATGCCTTGGCGCAGCAGGCCAAAGCGGGGGACAACAAGAACTATGTGGCCGGGGACGGGTCCGTCACGGAGTTCGCCGCCGGAGACCGCAAGTCCGCCATCCAGGTCAACGGCACCCTGTTCAACGGCACCGCGGTTGCGCCCGCCGACTTCCAGGGCAAGGTGACAGTCCTGAACTTCTGGTTTGCCGCCTGCGCCCCCTGCCGGGTGGAAGCCCCCATCCTGGAAGAGCTCCACCAGGAGTTCAAGGACCAGGGCGTGCAATTCTTCGGCGTCAACCTCCGGGACGAGAAGGCCACGGCAGAGGCTTTTGAGAAGAACTTCAACCTGACCTACCCGAGCTTTGACGACAAGGACGGCGGCGTCCTCCTGGCCGTCTCCGGCCTGGTTCCGCCCGGCGCGGTTCCCACCACCCTGGTCCTGGACAAGCAGGGCCGCGTGGCCTCCCGCGTCCTCGGAGAAGTCCAGAAGGGCACCCTCAAAGCCCTCGTCGCCGCCGCCGTGGCAGAGTAGCGGCGGCCGGACCGTGAACAGCCCCTTCGCCGAAGCCATCCTGAACGGCTCGCTCCTCCTTGCCATCCCGGTGGCACTGCTGGCCGGACTGGTCTCCTTCCTCTCACCCTGCGTCCTGCCCCTGGTTCCCGGGTACCTGGGCTATGTCACCGGGCTGAGCGGCGTGGACCTGGAAAAGCAGAAGCGCGGCCGGATGCTGCTCGGTATTGGACTGTTCGTGCTCGGCTTCTCCGTGATCTTCGTCCTGTTGGGCGGAGCCTTCGGCCAGTTGGGAACCCTCATCACGGGCACGCAGAACGCCTGGATCACCCAGCTCCTGGGCGTCCTGGTCATCGTCATGGGCGTGGTGTTCATGGGCGGCTTCAGCTGGCTGCAGCGCGACGCCAAGATCCACGCCAAGCCGCCGGCCGGGCTATGGGGCGCGCCGTTGCTGGGCCTGACCTTCGGGCTGGGCTGGGCGCCGTGCATCGGCCCCACCTACTCCGCCGTCCAGCTGCTGAGTCTCTCCGGCGGCTCCTCCGCCGCCAAGGGCGCCTTCCTGGCCTTTGTCTACAGCCTGGGCCTGGGCATTCCCTTCCTGCTGATCGCCCTGGCGCTCCGCCGGGGAATGGGTGTGATGGTGTTCTTCCGCAAGCACCGCCTGGCCATCCAGCGCATCGGCGGGGGCATCCTGGTGGTGCTGGGCCTGCTGATGGCCAGCGGCGTCTGGGGGACCTGGGTGACCGAGCTCCAGTACTGGTTCCAAACCGATGTGAAGTTGCCGATCTGATGAGCGAGCACGTGAACGTAGACAAGAAATCTTCCGCCCCGGAAACTGGCGCCGGTGTGCCAGGGCCCAAGGCGGACGCCGCGCTGCCGGCCCTGGGCCCCAAGGAGATGCTGCGCTGGGCGTGGACCCAGCTGACCAGCATGCGCACGGCGCTTTTCCTGCTCCTGCTCCTGGCCGTCGCGGCCGTGCCGGGCTCGCTCTTCCCGCAGCGCCCGGCCAATCCGTCCATCGTCACCCAGTACATCAAGGACAACCCGGACTACGGAAAGCTGCTGGACACCCTGCAGCTGTACGACGTCTACTCCTCGGCCTGGTTCTCGGCCATCTACCTGCTGCTGTTCATCTCGCTGATCGGCTGCGTGGTGCCCCGCGCCATTGCCCACTACAAGGCCATGCGGTCCCAGCCGCCGCGAACCCCCAAACGCCTCTCCCGCCTGCCCGAGTACGGCACACTGGTCATACCGGCCGACGCCGGGATCCCGGCGCCCGCGGCCATCCACAGTGCCGCCGGGCTGCTCAAGAAGCGCGGCTACCGCGTCGAGGTAAGGGACGACGACGGCGCGCGGCCGTCTTTGGGAGCCGAGCGCGGGTTCATGAAGGAAGTGGGAAACCTCGTGTTCCACACTTCCCTCATTGGCGTGCTGGTGTCCGTGGCCGTCGGCGGCCTGTTCGGCTACAGCGGCCAGCGCATCCTGGTGGAGGGCGACACTTTCGTGAACACCCTGGTGGGCTATGACCAGTTCAACCCCGGCACCAATTTCCAGTCCGGCCAGCTGCAGCCCTACTCCATCCAGCTGGACAAGTTCGACATCACCTTCGACCGCGAGTCCCAGGGCAAGTTCGGCCAGCCCATCGATTTCTCGGCGTCAGTCACTACCAAGGAAAACCCGGACGCGCCCGCGCGCCAGGAAACCCTGAAGGTCAACGATCCCATCACCCTGGGCGGCACCAGCATCTACCTCACCGGCAACGGCTACGCTCCCGTGGTGACCATCCGGGACGGCGCCGGCAACGTGGCCATGCAGGGGCCCGTGGTGGCGAAGCTGCAGGGGGACAACTACTACTCTTCCGTGGTGATCAAGGTTCCCGACGCCAAGCCCGACCAGCTGGGGTTCGCGGGTTTCTTCCTGCCCACCGCCTTCGTCACCAACGAAGGGGTCTCCTTCAGCGGGGACCCGGAGCTGTTCAACCCGCAGCTGACGCTCAACTCCTATTACGGGGACCTTGGCCTGGATGACGGCGCTCCGCAGAACGTCTTCGAACTGGACGTCAAGGAGCTCACTCCGCTGAACGCACGGAACCTGGACGCCGGCGGCATCACCCTGTCCCCCGGGACCGGCTACACGCTGCCGGACGGCAAGGGCACCATCAGCTTCGACGGGGTCAAGCGCTACATCGGAGTGGACATCCACCACAACCCCGGGCAGGCCTACGCGCTGGTGTTTGCGCTCCTGGCCGTGGCCGGACTGATCCTTTCGCTCTACGTCAACCGCCGCCGGGTGTGGGTCCGCACGGGCACCCACGATGACGGCCGCACCATGGTTGAGTACGGGCTCCTGGCCCGCGGCGAGGACCATCGCCTTGCCGCCGAAGCCGCTGCCCTCCGGCAGCTGCTCAGCGGGGAATGGCGGCTGGACCACGAACCGGACACTGCCCGGCCCGGGGATTCCCGGCAAACACCCAGCAGCGTGCACGAGAATAGCGCCGGCGCTGCCGCAACCACAGGCCCAGCCACCACCCCAGCCGGCCCCTCGGGGCCCAAAAAGGACCAGTAATGCCGTTTGGAATCAACGAAACCATGGGCCAGTACAGCGAGCTGTTCATGCTCCTGGCGGCCGGCACATACACGGTGGCCTTCATCGCTTTCGCCTGGGACCTGGCCAAGAGCAGCAAGGCCCTGCGCGCCATCGACCTGAAGGCCGCGCAGGCCGGCCTCGACGGCAAGGCCCAGGAGGCGGCCAGCGTCCCGGTTGCAGCCGGGGTGGGGGAGCGGGCTGACACTCACCTTGCCGGGCCTGCCGGCAGGGCCGAGCGGCCGTCGTCGTCCACTGCCAGGACTGCAGGGGCAGGGGCCGGAGGCGTGGCCACCGCCGACGCCGACATGCGGTACGCCGCTGAACGCCGTGCCCCCGCGCGGGTGGCCGTGGCCCTGACAATTCTCGGCGCACTGATCCATGGTGCCGGCGTCGTGACCCGCGCCTTGGGTGCGGGGCGCGTGCCCTGGGGCAACATGTACGAATTCCTCACTACCGGCGCCTTCGTGGCGGTTGCGGTATTCCTGCTGGTCCTGGTCCGCCGTGACCTCCGCTTCCTGGGTACCTTCGTTGTGGGCCTGGCCATCATCATGCTGGTGGCCGCGTCCGTGGCTTACTGGACGCCGGTGGGCCACCTGGTTCCCGCCCTGCAGAGCTACTGGCTGATCATCCACGTGTCCATCGCCGTGCTGTCCTCTGCGCTGTTCACCCTGACATTTGCCATGTCCGCGCTCCAGCTGGTCCAGTCGCACCGGCAGAAGACGGTGGCTGCCGGCGGGGCTGACAAACTCGGCTTCATGCGCCTGGTGCCGTCCGCGCTGAGCCTGGAGAACCTGTCCTACCGCATCAACGCCATCGCCTTCATCGGCTGGACCTTCACCCTCATGTTCGGCGCCATCTGGGCCGAGAAGGCGTGGGGGCGGTTTTGGGGCTGGGACACCAAGGAAGTGTGGACCTTCGTCATCTGGGTGGTGTACGCGGGCTACCTGCACGCGCGTGCCACGCGCGGGTGGACGGGCACGCGCGCGGCGTGGCTGTCGATCGTGGGCTACCTCTGCGTGATTTTTAATTTCACCATCGTGAACCAGTTCTTCAACGGCCTTCACTCCTATTCGGGGCTCTGAACAGGGGTTTCTTCCGATCGCACGGCGTAAGCCGCGGAAATAACAATTCGTTGTAGCAATAGGGGTGTTCGCGGTCCGGCCGTGGTGCTACCTTGGTGACGTTCGCTAGTGATGAAGCTTGCAGGCGAAACGACAGTATTCCTGAGGTACCCCATGAGCTACGTTCTGGCCATTGACGTCGGGACCAGCTTCACTGCTGCTGCCGTTGCACGCTTTGATCAAGGAACTTCTTCGTCTCCTGAGTGCCTGCCACTGGGAATCCGTGGAACCTCGGTACCCTCCGTGCTGTTTTACCCGGAGGAAGGCCCCATCCTGGTGGGGGAAGCTGCGGAACGCCGCGGCCTTGATTTCCCGGCCCGGGTGGTGCGGGAATTCAAGCGCCGGGTGGGCGACGCCGTGCCGATCTCCGTGGGCACGCTCTCCCTGCCGGCCGAGGACGTCTTCGCCACCATGGCCCGCTGGGTGGCGGACCGCGCGGAGGAACGCGAGGGGGCGCCGCCGTCGGAAATCATCCTGACCCACCCGGCCGCCTGGGGCAGCCACCGCACCTCGCTCCTGAAGGAAGCCCTGGCCGCCAGGAACCTGCAGGACGTTGCCCTGGTGACGGAGCCGGAAGCTGCAGCCCTGCATTACGCCTCCCAGGTGCGGGTGGAAGAGGGAAGTACCATCGCGGTCTACGACCTTGGCGGCGGAACCTTTGACACAGCGGTCCTGCGGAAGGCCGGCAGCAACCGTTTTGACCTGCTGGGCCGCCCTGAGGGCATCGAAAACCTCGGGGGAGCCGACTTTGACGCGGCGGTCCTGCGCTACGTTGCAGGGAATACCGGCGGCGCCCTCTCCAGCCTCGACACGTCCGAGCCCGGGGCCCGTGCGGCGCTGGCCAGGCTGCAGCGCGAATGCGTGGAAGCCAAGGAAGCGCTCTCCGCGGACAGTGAAGCCAGCATCTCCGTCCTGCTGCCGGGATTCCAGCAGCAGGTGCGCCTGGTCCGGTCCGAGTTCGAGGCACTGATCGACGAGCCCATCCGGGACACGGTGGACGCGCTGGAACAGTCCCTGGCCGACTTGAAGCTGGCACCGGCGGATCTTTCCGCCGTGCTCCTCATTGGCGGGTCCTCGAGGATCCCCCTCGTTGCGCAGATAGTCTCCGAACAGCTGGACCGCCCCATCGCCGTCGACGCTGATCCCAAGTCCTCCATCTGCCTCGGTGCTGCCGCCGCGGCTGTCCTGGCGCGGGAGGCGGCCGCCGCCGAGATTGCGGCGCAGGCGGCGGCGGAAGCGGGCCCCGCCGCGGCACCTGAAGGCGCCGCACCGGGCCACGTACCCGGGCGGCCGGCGAGCTGGTCCCGGAAGAGCACGACGGCGGCAGGCGCCATGGCTGGAGCCGCAGGGCAGGGTGCCCCGCACGGCCAGCGCGGACACCGGGGCGGTGCTCACGCGCCGAAGCCTACGGTGCGGCTGACCGCCATCGCGGCCGCTGCTGCGGCGTTCACTGTCCTGTCGGCCACCGCGGCCCAGAGCCCCGAGGGCCTGAGCAGCCTGACATCCATCTTTACCCCCAAAGCGGACGCCGCCCCCGAGAAGGATTCTTCCTCAGCCGGTTCCGGTGGCGGCGGAACCGGAGGCGCGGCAGCGGCCGGTGCCGGCGCGGAGGCGCAGGAACCTGCCAGGGGCATCGAAGCCAGTGCCAGCACGAAGGACTCCGCCCCGGGCACCGTGGGCCTGGAAGTGGCAGCCTCGCCCACCAGCAGGCCGGCGTCCAGCGCCGACGGGGAGCTGGCGGCTGCGGGCTCCGGCGTCACGGGCGCCCTTGACACCGCTCCCGGTACGACTGCCGCCCCGGGAGCTGGTGCAGGTGGAGTGACGGAGCCCCTGGCCGCTCCCGCCGCCCCTGCCGGTAGTGCTGATCCTGTTCCGGGAACAAGCGAGCCAGTGCCAGGTGAAACGGGGACGGCGAGCCCTGTCCCGGTGGACCCGCCTGCGACCGAGGAGCCATCGCCGCCTGTGACGGAGGAACCGCCTCCCCCGGTGACCGAGGAGCCCCCGCCTGCGACGGAGGAGCCATCTCCCCTGGTGACGGAGGAGCCACCGCCGCCTGTGACGGAGGAACCCCCTCCGCCCGTAACGGAGGAGCCGTCGCCTCCGGCACCGGAGCCCACGGCGTCCATGGCCACGGAGTCCGCGCCAGCCACCGATCCGGCCACGGCCGCTGAACCGGCGGTTTGACCATGACCGGGAATGAGATCCGGCCGGTGTCCCTGTTGCCGGAGCTGAACCACCACGGGCAGGAGCCCGGCGCCGCCGAGCAGATGGCCCGGCAGCTCAAAGGCGAGAACGTTGCCGTACGCGAATTGCTGCTGGCCCTTTCCGTCGGTTTCGTTTTGCCTGGACCACTGCCAGCGGACCTCCAGCGCAGGCTCGACAGCGGTGACGTGCAAAGCCTTGCCGTCCTCGTGGAACGGGCAGAAGCTGCAGGACTCCTGACGGCGGACGGGACCGTGGTGGGGCCGGCGCAGCAAGCCCTGCTTGCCGTCGCCCCCACCGCCAAGGTCCATGCGCTCCAGCGTGAGCTCGTCACGGCGTACGCCAGGGACGGCGTGCCCCTTGGCGATTTCGCCCGCGAACTGGCGCGCGGTGGCCTGGCAGATTCCCGCGTGGCAGCTGAACTCGAGCATGCGGCCGACAAGGCGCTCGAGCATGATCCTGCGCTGGCGTCCCAGCTCTATGGTGAAGCCCTGCTGGCAGGGGCCGACGAAGCAGCGACCGCCGCCCGCCGTGCCCAGGCCGCAGCAGCGAACGGCGACCTGGACGCAGCTACCCGAATCATCGACTCGCTGCTGGTGGCTGACGATCCGCCCGACGTGCGCCGGGGCGTGGACGTGGCCGCAGCAGTCTGGGCCCAGCGCGGTATGCTGGCGCGGGCGGCGGACGTGTACAGCTGGCTGGGGGCCACCCGGATTGGACCATCAGCCCCGCTCGCGGCGGTGGCCCTGATCGGGTGCGGCAACCGGGCCGGCGCGGAAGCACTTTTCCAGCCAGGCGCTCCACCCGCTTCTCCCACCCTCCTGGCTGCCACGTTGGCAGAAACAGGGAAGGGGATCTACGAGTCAGTCAGCGCGGACCCGCACCAGGCACTGCCTGTCCTGATCCATGCCTCGGACATGTTCAACGCGGCAAACGCGGCGCTTCCGCTTCCGGAGACGCCGGCCGCAATCGCTGCCCTCCTGGCACTGCACGGCGGGGAACCGCGGCTGGCGGAAACCGTGTGCCGGTCTGCCACTGCTGCCGGCCAGGGCGGCAATGCCGCGAAGCCCAGGCTTTTCCTGCTTCAGGCCTGGTCTGCCATGCAGCAGGACAAGCTCGAGGATGCCCGGCTCGCAATCAATGAGGCCTCCAAAGCGAACCACTGGCCGCTCGTGCCCAGGGACGAGTTCCTGCGCGCAGCCCTGGAAGTCGGGCTGGCCCGGCGGAGCGGAGACGTGCCGGAACTCATCATGGCGTGGGAGCGGGCCCGTGAAGCAATGCTCCACACGTCGGTGGACCTTTACAGCCTCCTGCCGTGGGGCGAACTGATGATCACGGCGGCCCGGCTCAGGGAGACCCGGCGGGTGGCGCACTACCTCACCGAAGCGTGGCAGCTTCTTGACCGGCTGGGCGATCCGCCGCTGTGGGCCGTGCCCTTCCATTGGGCGGCGGTCCAGGCAGCGTTGCTGAGCGAAGACCCTGCGGGACTCGCTCCCCATGCGGCAGCCCTGGCACGGGCGGCCCGTGACAGCCACCTTGCCGCGGTGCTTGCCGCCGCAGGCAAGGCCTGGGTGTCGGTCTTGGCCGGGAGGCTGACCCCCGCTGATGTGGAGGTCGCTGCCCGGGGGCTCGGCAGGGTGGGGATGCCCTGGGAAGGCGCCAGGCTGGCCGGGCATGCAGCGGCGAAGGCAGAGGAGCGCAAGGACATGGTGCGGCTGCTGTCCTGTGCCAGGGACCTTCATCCCCAGGTCAGTCCGGCAGTCAACGGCTCATCCGGCCCCGCGGCCCGCAGCACTCCTGCCCCCGCCGCTGAAGCGGCCGGCAGCCTGCAGCCGGACGGTTCCGGGCTGAGCGAAAGGGAAAAGGAAGTGGCCCGCCTGGTGCTCGAGGGCAAGACGTACCGCGAGATCGGCGAGGCCATCTACATTTCCCCGCGGACCGCTGAACACCACATCGCCAGGATGCGCCGCCGCCTGGGCGCGGAAAACCGCTCCGACCTGCTGACCAGGCTCCGCCTTGCCTTGGGTCCCGAAGATGCTGCGCCGGAATAACCCCTAATGCCCTAACGGCACGGGACCCGATTCCCCGGCGGAAAGCCATCCGGTAGGGGGAAGCGGCCCGATGCCCGGTCCTTGGCCCGAACCATACGTTTGATGCAAGCCCGGTTAATGGACGCCGAGCGCTCCGCAACTCAGAGAAGATTGAGGACAATCAAATGACACTCGCAAACGATCTCGTCCAGTTCCTGATGCACCTCTTCGGCGACCGCCAAGCCGCACAGGACTTCCTGGACGATCCCGAGAAGGTTCTGGAAGACCACGGCCTCGGTGAAGTCTGCTCCGCAGATGTGGATGCCGCAATGCCTGTAGTCCTGGACTACGCGCCAGTCACCACCAACACCTCCCGGTTCGACCGCGAGTACAACACCGGCGGCAACACGTCCTGGACCGGCCACATCGGCGGTGGCGGCGCCGGATACACTCCTCCTGCGGGTGGCGGCGGGGGCGGACACCACGACCACGATGATCACGCCCACGCGGTCCAGCAGCTCCACCATGTGGTGAACAACTACTCCTACACCTCAACGGTGGATGACCGGGACAACATCGTTGACCAGTCCGTCAACCAGAACATCTGGGCCGAGGGCGACGTTGAGCAGTGGTTCGACAACGACTCCGTCATCGCCTCCGGGGACCGTTCCGTCGCTGCGGGCGACGACGCATACGTCCGGGACTCCAATAACATCAGCGATTCCTACAACACGGACAATTCCACCGACAACTCCACGGACAACTCGGTCCACGCCGGCGGGGACGTCAACATCGGCAACGAGAAGACGGACATCGACGACTCCTTCAACACCGACCTCGATGTCGATGTGGCTGATTCGTTCAACGACAACTCGGATAACTCCGTCAACGACTCCTACAACGACAACTCGGAGACCTCCACCGAGCTGGATGTCGCCGTCGAGGATTCCTTCAACGACAACTCCGACAACAGTGTGGACAACACGGACAACTCAATCACGGAGACCAACACCACCGAGGTTGCGATCGAGGACTCGTTCCAGGACAACTCCACCGCGGAGACCAACACCACCGAGGTTGCGATCGAGGACTCGTTCCAGGACAACTCCACCGCGGAGACCAACACCACCGAGGTTGCGATCGAAGACTCGTTCCAGGACAACTCCGAGACCGAGTTGACCCACACCGAGGACAACTCCACCAACGCAGACGTGTACGTGGAAGACAGCGAGGTCAACACGGCCATCGACGATTCAGTCGCCGGCTAGGCATCCCCGGGCGCGGCGGAGTGCCCGGCAGGAGGTTTCTCCCTCCTGCCGGGCATTTCAGGGCTCACCCCACGTCCCAATTCCCAGACTTGAGGCAAAGGACACACTGTGGCAGAAGAAGGATCGGCAGGGCAGCCAACGCCGGCAAACGCGGGGCAGCTCATCAAGCTGGTGGAGCAAGGCCTTCAGCTGGTGGGCGCGGGGGACAGGGCGGATCTCCGCAAACGCCTCGACCAAACCATGGCAAGGTTGAAGGACCCGAGCATCCGGGTGATCGTCGTCGGCGAATTCAAGCAGGGCAAGAGCAAACTCATCAATGCCCTGGTCAATGCCCCTGTGTGCCCGGTGGATGACGACATCGCCACCTCCGTCCCCACAATGGTCCGCTACGGCGATCCCGCCTCGGCGAGCATCCTGGTGCCAAAAGACGGTACGGACGCCCCCGACGAAAGAAACGTGGAGCGGCAGCCCGTCAACATCGCCGAACTCGCCGCCTTCGTTTCAGAACGCGGCAACCCAGGCAACAGCAAGAAACTGGTGGCCGCCGAGGTATGCCTTCCCCGCAGGCTACTGACCGGCGGGCTCACCGTTATCGACTCCCCGGGCGTTGGCGGCATGGGATCCTCGCACACCCTGACCACCCTCACCGCACTGCCCATGGCGGATGCCATGCTGCTGGTCAGCGACGCCTCGCAGGAATACACCGAACCGGAACTGCGCTTCCTCCGGCAGGCCATGCGGATCACTCCCAGTGTGGTGGGAGTCCTGTCCAAGACGGACCTTTACCCGGAATGGCGTCGCGTGGAGGAGCTGGACAGGGGCCACCTGGCCCAGGTTGCACCGGACATCCCGCTTTACCCCGTGTCCTCCGACCTGCGGCTTGAGGCTTCCCGGCTGCAGGATGCCGAGCTCAACGCCGAATCGGGCTTCCCGGTGCTGATTACGCACCTGCGGAACGAGATTGTGGGAAAGGCACAGCGCCTCCAGCGGCGTTCGGCGAGCCAGGACCTGCTTTCAGTTACGGAAAACTTGCGGCTCTCGCTGCAGTCCGAGCTTGAAGCCCTCGAGAACCCGCAGGGTACGCCCCGGATGATCGCCGGGCTGGAGTTGGCCAAAGCTGAGGCGGACGATCTGCGGAAACGCTCCGCGCGGTGGCAGATCACCCTCAACGACGGCATCAGCGACCTGATTGCGGACATGGAGTATGACCTCCGGGACAGGCTGCGGCGGATCCAGCGGGAAGCCGAAGCAGCCATTGACCAAGGCGATCCGGGACCCACCTGGCCGCAGTTCTCCAAATGGCTCGAGGAATGCGCGGCGGCCGCCATCTCGGACACCTTCGTGTGGACCAGTGAGCGGGCCCAGTGGCTGGCGGCGCAGGTGGCAGAACACTTCGCTGCGGATGAAGTCACCCTGCCGGTGTTCCGCGTCTCCGACACCGGGGACGCCCTGGACCCCGTGGACGAGATGCCAACGCTCGACGACGGACGCATCAACCCGGTGCAGAAGGTCCTGATCGGCATGCGCGGGTCCTACGGCGGTGTCCTGATGTTCGGTCTCCTGACGGGGATCTTCGGGATGGCTCTGATTAATCCCCTCTCCGTAGGGGCCGGACTGTTGCTGGGGCGCAAAGCGTTCCGGGAAGACCAGGAAGCGCGGCTCAAGCGCCGTCAGGGCGAAGCCAAGGCGTTGGTACGCCGCCAGCTGGACGATGTCACGTTCCAGGTAGGCAAACAGCTGAAGGACCGGCTGCGGCTGGTTCAGCGCGCCACCCGGGACCACTTCACGGAGATCGCGGACGAGCACCACCGTTCGCTGACGGACTCGGTATCGGCAGCGCAAAAGGCAGCCACCACGTACGCCCTCGAAAAGGACGTCCGCATCCGGGAGATCAAGGCGGAGCTTAAGAAGGTTGACGCGGTGTCCCGCGCCGCCGCAGCCGTTGCCGCAGAGGTATCCGCGGCAACGCCCCGCCAAGCGGGCGGGGGCCAGGGCACGGCCCGGCTTTCAACCGGCCGGCCGGCGGGGGCTCCACCAGTGGCGGCCGTGGGATGAAGAACCCTACGATGGCCGGTGCCAAGGAGTTGGTTGCCGCGGCCCTGGAAGTGTACCGGGATGATCCTGCCGCCTCTGCCGCGCTCAGGGGCTATGGGCGCAGGTTGTCCGAGCCCCTGCGGATCGCCATCGCCGGAATGGTGAAAGCCGGAAAATCCACGCTGCTGAACGCGATTATCGGGGAAGAGATAGCCCCCACGGACACGGGCGAATGCACCCGGATCATCACATGGTACCGGCACGGGCACACGCCCCGCATCACGCTATACCCCGTGAAGGGCGAACCCAGGAACCTGCCGCTCAAACGCGTGGACGGGCGGCTGGTGTTCGTCCTGGGAGACATGCGGGCGGAGGACGTGGAACGCCTGGACGTCCAGTGGCCCGCACCGGGCCTGAAGGAAATGACGCTGATCGATACCCCCGGCATAGCCTCGCTCTCGGGGGACGTATCTGCACGGTCCACCAGCTTCCTGACTCCCTTGGATACTCCGTCGGAGGCTGATGCCATCATCTACCTGATGCGGCACATGCACGCCTCGGACCTAAGGTTCCTGGAATCATTTGCCGACACCGCCGCGGGCCGCTCAGGCACCGTAAACGCCATTGCCGTCCTGTCCCGGGCCGACGAGGTGGGCGCAGGACGGATCGATTCCCTCCTGTCCGCCGGCGACATCGCCGAAAGGTACCGCCGCGACCACAACCTGAGGAAGCTCGCGCTGGGCGTGGTACCCGTCGCGGGCCTCCTGGCCCAAAGTGCCCGGACCATGCGCCAGCCGGATTTCCACGCGCTTGAGCTGCTGGCCGGCATGAACCGCGAGGCCAGGGAAAAGATGATGCTCTCGGCGGACCGGTTCCTCCGCGCAACCGATCCGAAAGGCATGACCGCGGAGGCCCGGGCCTCGCTGCTGGAGAGGTATGGCCTTTTTGGCATCCGCCTGGCGGTGGTCCTGCTCCGTAACGGATTCGACCAGCCCACACCCCTGGCCCATGAGCTTGCCCGGCGCAGCGGACTGGACCCCCTGCTGGAGACGGTGGGCCGGCAATTCCAGGCCCGGGCAGAGGCGTTGAAGGCCCGGACGGCACTGGTGGGGGTGGAAGCCCTGCTCCGGGTTTCTCCACGCGAGGGGACCGGGCACCTGGCCGCGGCACTGGAGAAGCTGCAGGTCAACGCCCACGAGTTCCGTGAACTGCGGCTGCTGGCGGCACTGCGGACCACCGGCGTTGGCCTGACCCCCGAGCTCGCAGCCGAAGCCGAGGCATTGACCGGGGGCCTGGGTGCGGCATCGCATGTACGGCTCGGGCTGGGCCCGGACGCCACCCCCGAACAATTGGCTGACGACGCCCGCTGTCTGCTGTCCCGCTGGCGTGCGCTGGCGGAGAACCCGCTGACGGACCGGACTGCCCTGGACGCCTGCAGGGTTGTGATCCGGAGCTGCGAAGGCATCGTGGCGGAATGCTCAGCCCGGGAGTTCCAGCGTCAGCTCGCCCAGCACTCGGCGCGTCAGGCCAAACCGTTATCGGCCTGACCTGAGCCACGCGGCAACCGACGGGAAGAAGAACAGCACCAGCCCGATGAACGCCAGCAGGATCTCGATTCCCCAGAGGATAACCACGTAGCTGCCGGCGTCGCCCGGGGGCACCAGGAACGTGGCCGCCACCATCATCACCAGCACATGCGCCGCCAGCAGCGGGAC
The DNA here is from genome assembly GCF_031844545.1 of Arthrobacter sp. AB6. Classification (NCBI taxonomy): domain Bacteria; kingdom Bacillati; phylum Actinomycetota; class Actinomycetes; order Micrococcales; family Micrococcaceae; genus Arthrobacter; species Arthrobacter sp. AB6. Next base: position 198,376 of record NZ_JAUZVL010000001.1, on the reverse strand, counting down.
CAGGGCCAGCCGGGCCCAGCCCTGCCGGCCCACCACCACGCCGAGCATTGCCGCCTCAAGGAGCATCACCAGCAGCATCGCCCCAATGCTTCCCCAAAAGACAATGTCCGTGGCCGTGGTAACCGCAGCGTCATCGCCCCCGGGAGCCATTTCCTGCACCACGGTTCGAAGCCGTTCCAGATGGGAGTCCCGGGTAAGGAAGGAGCCCGCCAGGACCGCCAACCCCGCCGCGAAGCTGAACAGCCAGAGGTTCCTGGCGAGCCTGGCGCTGCCCGGAACCGGCGGGACCACCACGATCGGTGCAGGGGAAGAATAGGACAGCCCGGGCCGCGGAGGCGGCGCGGGCAGTGCAGTGGGTGGCCCATCTGGCGGTGAAGCTGCCCCGGCAGGGGTCCGCAGCCGATCTTCTCCGTCAGTTTCGTGAGCCATGGAACAGGTCCCCTACTTCAGTCCGTCGGTGTCGTGTTCGTCGGACTCGTGCTTGTCTTTCCCGCCGTCGTCGTTCTTTGCCTTGGCATCCGACTCCTCCTTCAGCCGCTTCAGGCGAGCAGCCTCGGCTTCCTGCCGGCGGCGCACCTCCAAGTTGCGGAGGAAGTCCGGATCGTCGTCCGGAGCGGTGGAGTGGCGGTAGTTCTGGCCCTGCGCCGCAGTGCCGCGGGGCCGGCCGATCAGGAGCCAGAGGATTGCGCCGATGACCGGCAGGACGATCATGACCACGATCCAGGCAGGTTTGGAAATCCCGCGGGTGAGGCGAGCATCGGTGCGGATCACGTCGACGAGGCCATAGACGAAGATGGCGAGGACTGCGACGGCCAAAACCACACGGAGGAGCATGTCATTAAGTCTATCGTCAGGAGGCGCAGGGGCCGTGGGCGGGAGGCGGCTAAACTTGAATAGTGGCCTTTTTGAAATATTCCCTGATCCGCCTGGCGCTCTTTGCGCCCCTGTTCGTGCTTTTCACCCTCCTGGGCCTGGGCGCCCTGATGTCCGTCATCTGCGCAGCCCTGATTGCCTTCGCCGTGAGCTACCTCTTCTTCCAGAAGCAGCGCGATGCGGCAGCGGCAGCCCTGCAGCACCGGTTCTCAGGCAAGGCCAAGCCGCTGCGTTCAGCCGGCGAGGTCCAGGACGCCCACGCCGAGGACGCCCTCCTGGACGCCAACCCGGACGTGGCCATCAGCAACGACGCCAAGGACCGCAAACAGGGTTAAGCCTAGAACCCGTGGCTGAGGACCAGGCCCAGTGAGAACAGCAGGCTGTAGCCGAGGTTGATCAGGCCGGTCTGCTTCAGGACCGGGATCAGGCTCTTGCGCTTGCGGCCGTTGATCATCAGCCACGCCGGCATCAGGCAGGCCGGAATCAGCAGCAGCACAATCAGCATCCAGGGCCGGCCGGGAGCCAGGATCACCACCAGCAGGATGGCCACTGCGAGCATCAGCACGTAGCTTTCCCGGGCGTGCTTGTCGCCCAGCCGGACCGCCAGGGTCTTCTTGCCGGCCTGCATGTCCGTGGGGATGTCCCGGACGTTGTTGGCCATGAGCAGGGCGGTGGCGATAAGGCCGGTGCCGATCGCGCCGATGATGGAGGGCAGGTTGATCTGCCCGGCCTGGGTGTAGGTGGTGCCCAGGGTTGCCACCAGTCCGAAGAACACAAACACGAAAACGTCGCCCAGGCCCATGTAGCCGTATGGGTTCTTGCCGCCGGTGTAGCCCCAGGCGGCCATGACGCAGCCCAGGCCCACCAGGATGAGCCACCAGCTCTGGGTGATCACCACCAGGATCAGCCCAAAGACCATGGCTGCGGCGAACGCGCCAAAGGCGGCCCGCTTGACGTGCTCCGGACTTGCCGCCCCCGATCCCACAAGCCGCAGCGGGCCCACCCGGTCATCGTCGGTGCCGCGGATGCCGTCCGAGTAGTCGTTGGCGAAGTTCACGCCCACCTGCAGCAGGAGTGCCACGAGCGCCGCGAGGATGGCGTTGAACAGGAGGAACGAATCCATCTCGTAGGCGGCGGCGGAGCCGATCAGCACCGGCGCAATCGCGGCGGGCAACGTCCGGAGTCGGGCGCCTTGGATCCATTGTGCGGCTGTAGCCACGGTCAGTACCTCGCGTGTGGTTGGGGAGGGCGGCAGGAGGGGAGCCCTGCCGGGTGGTGCAGGTCTACTTTACTTTCCCTCGTGGAGGGTATTCAGTTCGGCGGTCATGGCCAGCCGGTCCGGCTTGCCGTTGGGCAGCATCAGCAGCGAGGACGCGGCCAGGACGGTTTTGGGAGCCAGGATCCCCAGCGTCCGGCGCCAATCCTGCTGAAGCACGACGGCGTGGTCCCGGCTGCGCAGGGCATCGTCGGCTTCGGCGCCGCGTGCGGACTCCGCCAGCGCCACATAGGCGGCCACGGCCTGGCCCCATTCCGCGGAGGGCACGCCCGCCACAAAAGCCGCCGCGACGCCGTCGGACTTTTCCAGCTCTTCCTGGACGTGCGCCGCGGAAACCTTAACGCCTCCGGTGATGATCACGTCGTCGGCCCTGCCCAGCACGGTCAGCCGGCCGTCGTCGTCAATGCTGCCGAGGTCGCTGGTGCGGTACCAGCGCACGCCGTCCTCCTCGAAGAACGTTTCGGTGCTTTCCGGGGTCTCGAGGTATCCCGCGGCGATGGTGTCACCGCCGAGCAGGATCCGGCCGTCCCCCTCAACCCGGACGGACACTCCCTCCAGTGGGAAGCCGTCGTAGACACACCCGCCGCAGGATTCGGCGGAACCGTAGGTGGTGATGACCCGCACTCCGGCGTCGCGGGCGGCCGCCAGCAGGGATGCCGGCGCGGGGGCGCCGCCCAGCAGGACGGCGTTGAAGCGGCGGAGCACGGCCAGGGTTTCCGGAGACGGTTCGTCGAGGAGGCGCTGGAGCTGGGTGGGAACCAGGGAAGTGAACCTGATCCTGTCCGTCAGTTCCAGGGCAGCCTCGGTGAATGCTTCGGGCGTGAAGCCCCGGGACATATCCATGACCCACGGGCGGGTGCCGGCGAACAGGGAACGCACCAGCACCTGGATGCCCGCCACGTACTCCACCGGAAGGGCCAGGAGCCACTGGCCTTCGCCCTTGAGCGCCAGCGCCGTAGCCATGGAGGAGGCAGCCAGGGACTCGACCGTCAACACCGTCGCTTTGGGGGCGCCGGTGGAGCCGGAAGTGCGCACCACCGCCACCGCGTCATCGCAGCCAGGCGTTTCCACATGCCCCACCACCAGTGCGCCGTCGCTCCCGACGGAGAGTTCGACGGCGGGGCCCTCGCCGTGGAGGGCTGCCGCTAATGCCTTGAGGGCGGGCTCTACATTGAGTGGGCCGCTGTTCATATGCCGCTCCTGGCTAGAAGTAGTGCGGGAAGGAGGACCAGTCGGGTTCGCGTTTTTGCAGGAAGGCTTCCTTGCCCTCCACCGCCTCGTCCGTCATGTATGCCAGCCGCGTGGCCTCGCCGGCGAATACCTGCTGGCCAGCCAGGCCGTCGTCGGCAAGGTTGAAGGCGAACTTGAGCATGCGGATGGCCTGCGGCGACTGCCGGGCGATATCGGCGGCGTACTCCAGGGCAACTTCTTCGAGGCGTTCGTGGTCCACGGCCTCGTTCACGGCGCCCATCCGCACCATGTCCTCGGCGGAATATTCGCGGGCCAGGAAGAAGATCTCGCGCGCCGCCTTCTGCCCGATCTGCCGTGCGAGAAGGGCGGAGCCGTAGCCGGCGTCGAAGCTGCCCACGGTGGCGTCCGTCTGCTTGAACTTGCCGTACTGGCGGGAGGCGATGGTCAGGTCCGCCACCACGTGCAGCGAGTGCCCGCCGCCGGCCGCCCAGCCGTTGACGACGGCGATGACCACCTTCGGCATGGTCCGCATCAGTCGCTGGACTTCGAGGATGTGCAGCCTGCCGGCACGGGCGGGGTCGATTGTTTCCTGCGACTCGCCGTCGGCATATTTGTAGCCGTCCCTGCCCCGGATCCGCTGGTCTCCACCGGAGCAGAACGAGTGACCGCCGTCCTTTGGGGAGGGACCGTTGCCGGTGAGCAGCACGGTGGCGACGTCCGGGGACATGCGTGCGTGGTCCAGGGCCCGGTACAGCTCATCCACGGTGCCGGGGCGGAACGCGTTCCGCACTTCCGGCCGGTTGAACGCGATCCGCACCGCGGGCAGGTCGCGCACCCACCCGCCGTCGGAATCCCTTTCCACCTGCCGGTGGTAGGTCATGTCCTGGAAGTCCTCGAAACCGGCCACGGTCCGCCAGCGGATGGGGTCAAAGACGTCGGACACTTGGGCGGGAATCTGTTTGCTCACTGTCCAAGTCTAGTAATCGGCCTCAGCTGATGCAGAACTCGTTGCCTTCCGGATCTGCCATGGTGTGCCAGGAGTGCGGACCCTGGCTGGCGGTCCAGAGGAAAGTGGCACCCCTGGCCTCAAGCTCGCGGCGGACCTCGTCCTTGTCCCGGCCGGCCAGGTTCACGTCCCAGTGCACGCGGTTCTTCACGGTTTTCCCCTCGGGCGCCGTCTGGAAGAGGACACGCCTTGCGGGCTCCCTTGACTCCAGTTCCTCCGGCGGCCGGATGGCGCAGCCCTCACGCCAGACCAGGTTGCCCCGGTGGGTCATGGCCTGGTCCTCCGTGGCGAAGCCCTGCTCGATCATGGAACGGATGAAGGTGGCGTCCTGGGGCTCCACGGACCACTGCAGGGTCTCAGCCCACCAGTCCGCGAGTTCGTGCGGTTGGCTGCAGTCGACGACGATCTGGATGTTCAGTCCCATCCCACCAAGGTACGGTGGCCGGTGGTGCTGCGGTAGGTGCCCACGGCAACGCGAGGTCACTCCTGACCCGAAAAAGCCCCACTTTCGGGCGTTATCTGACCCCGCGCTGGTGGACTACGGCTGCACCCGTTGGAGCTGTTCGAAAACCTCCGGCGGGATGGCGTAGATGAACACCACGGCCAGCAGGTTCTTCGCCGCATGGACGAAGTAGGAAAACATCAGGTTCTTCCCGGTCCAGACGTACACGAAGACCAGAGTGGCCCCCATGGCCAGGTAGGGGAGCAGGGCGGCAAGGGTGATGGCTTCCCGGCCCGCGATGTGCATGGCGGCGAACAGGACCACCGACACGGCGCAGCAGATCCAGATGTTCACCCGCCGGCTCAGCTTGCCTATAAGGAGGTGGCGGAAGATGTACTCCTCCACGAACGGCCCCACCACCACAAGCAGCGGAACCATGAGCCAGGCCGGCACCTGCTGCATCAGCGCCTGCAGCCCCGCCTGGTTCTCTGACGTCTGTGCCCCGCCGCTGGCCGCCACCACGATGGCCGTAAGGATCAGCATGGCAATCACCGCGGCGGGCACCATCATGAGCGTGAACCACGGGCGCGTGGCGAGGACCTTCAGGTCGCGGCCCACCACCTTCCGGGCCGCCAGCAGCGCCAGGATGCCCACTGTGGCGTAAAAAAACAGGTTCGCCGCGTAGGAAGCCGCCGCCGGGGAAGGAGCAACCTGCCGCAGGATCGGCGCCAGGAGTTCCCCGGCCACAGCGAAGAACCCGGCAATGGCCACGTACACGATCAGGGTGGCCCCATCCAGCGGCGAGAAGCGGTACAGCTGTGGCTGCGGAGCAGGGGGTATTCGGTGGGCGGTCGCCATGGTTTCAGCCTATCCCCCAACTAGGTAGCGCTAAGTGTCGTTCTGCGGCTCCAAAACGACACTTAGCGCTACCTAGTTGGGCGGGAAGGGGGGAGGCGGGCCGGGCGCGTTGCTGGAGGAAACGTGCTTCGCCTAGAATATTCGGTATGCCTAAATTTATGTTTCGGTGCGCCAAAGTAGCCGCCCCAATCCGCGCCCGCAGGACGGTGCGCTTCAGGACGGCGGCCGCTGCCGGCGTCGTGCTTTCCCTTCTGCTGACCGCCTGCGGCGGCGGGGCCTCAGGGAACGGCGACAGCAAGCCGGTAGTGCTGACAACGTTCACAGTGCTGGCGGATATCGCCCGGAACGTCGCGGGGGACAAGCTCACCGTGGAGTCCATCACCAAAGCCGGGGCGGAGATCCACGGCTACGAACCCACTCCCGGCGACATCCGGAAAGCCTCCAAGGCCGACCTCATCCTGGATAACGGCCTGAACCTGGAAGCCTGGTTCGCGCAGTTCGTGGACGGGCTGGACGTGCCCCACGCCGTGGTGAGCGAGGGTGTGGAGCCGATGCCGATCAGCGAGGACTCCTACCAAGGCAAACCCAACCCGCACGCCTGGATGTCGCCGCTGAACGTCCAGGCCTATGTGGACAACATGGTGCGGGCCTTCAGCGACCTGGACCCCGGCAACGCCGCTGCCTTCAAGGCCAATGGGGACGCCTACAAAGCCAAACTCCAGGCTGTGCAGGACCAGATGACCACCAGCCTTGCGGCGGTGCCGGAAGCCCAGCGCGCGCTGGTGACCTGCGAAGGCGCCTTCTCATACCTGGCACGTGACACCGGGCTGAAGGAGGTCTACATCTGGGCCGTGAACGCCGAGCAGCAGGCCACGCCCCAGCAGATCACCCGCGCCATCGAGTACGTGAAGGCCAACAAAGTCCCTGCGGTCTTCTGTGAGTCCACGGTTTCCAACGCCCCCATGCAGCAGGTGGTGGAAGCCACCGGCGCCCGGTTCGGCGGCACCCTGTACGTGGACTCCCTGTCCGAAGCGGACGGGCCCGTGCCTACATACCTGGACCTGATCAGGCACGACGCCGACACCATCACCAAAGCGCTCACCGCGGGGGTGGGGCCATGACCTTCCCGGCCATCCAGGTGGACAACGTCACCGTCCACTACGGCGAAGTCCTGGCACTGGACTCCGCCTCCCTCTCGCTTGACCCGGCGCGTATCTGCGGCCTGGTGGGCATGAACGGCTCCGGGAAATCCACGCTCTTCAAGGTGATCATGGGCATGATCAAGCCCGACGCCGGCACGGTGCGGATCGGAGGCCAGCCGCCTTCCAGGGCGCGCAGGGAAGGGGGCATCGGCTATGTGCCGCAGAGCGAGGAAGTGGACTGGCAGTTCCCGCTGTCCGTGCGCGACGTGGTGATGATGGGCCGCTACGGCCACCAGGGTTTCACCCGCCGGGCATCGAAGGCGGACCGGGCTGCCGTGGACGAGGCGTTGGACCGGGTGGAACTGGGGGACTATGCCGGGCGGCAGATCGGCCAACTCTCCGGCGGGCAGAAGAAGCGTGCCTTCGTGGCCCGCGGGATTGCCCAGGGTGCCACCACCATGCTGCTGGACGAACCCTTCGCCGGCGTGGACAAGAGGTCCGAAGCCACCATCACCCGGCTCCTGCGCGAGCTCGCCGCGGACGGCTGCACCATCCTGGTTTCCACCCACGACCTGCACGCACTCCCGCAGCTCTGCGACGAAGCCGTGCTGCTGATGCACCGGGTCCTCATGCACGGCCCGCCGCACGTGGTGCTGCAGCCCGAAAACCTTGCCATGGCGTTCGGCCTGGACGTGCTCAACCGGGAAGGGCGGAGCTAGCCCATGGAACTGCTCCTCGAACCCCTCAGCTACGACTTCATGGTCCGGGCCATCGTCACCACCGCGCTCGCGGCCGTCGTCTGCGCTGTCCTCAGCTGCTGGCTGGTGCTGATCGGCTGGTCGCTCATGGGCGACGCCGTCTCCCACGCGGTGCTGCCCGGCGTCGTCCTGGCCTACATTGTGGGCGCCCCCTTCGCGCTCGGCGCGCTGGTGTTCGCCCTGATCGCCGTGACCCTGATCGGGGTGGTCCGAAATACCAGCCGGGTGAAGGAGGACGCCGCGATCGGCATCGTGTTCTCCTCGCTGTTCGCCCTGGGCCTGGTGCTGATTTCCGTGACGCCCAGCCAGACGGACCTGAACCACATCATCTTCGGCAACCTGCTCGGCGTCAGCATTCCGGACCTCATCCAGGTGCTGGTGCTGGGCGTGGTGGCCTTCGCCATCCTGATCCTCAAGCGCCGCGACCTTACGCTCTACGCCTTCGATCCGACGCATGCGCACGCCATCGGGCTATCCCCCCGGAGGCTCGGGGCGCTGCTGCTGGGCCTCCTGGCCCTGACCTCGGTGGTTGCGCTGCAGACCGTGGGCGTTGTCCTGGTGGTGGCCATGCTCATCATCCCCGGCGCCACGGCCTACCTGCTCACGGACCGGTTCTCCCGGATGCTGGTGATCGCCCCGGTGGTCTCGGCGCTCTGTTCGATCACCGGCATCTACATCAGTTACTACCTGGACACGGCCTCCGGCGCTATGGTGGTGCTGACGCAGGGAGTGGTGTTCGCCGTCGTCTACCTCTTCAGCCCGCGGCAGGGGCTGATCGGCACCCGCCTGGCGAAAGCCCGGCGCAGGAAGGCCGCCGCCCTCGCTGCAGCTTGACTCGGTGGCTTCAATCGGGGCAGTCTGGAGCGATGAAGTCCTGACCAGCAGCCCCGGCCCCACGCCGGCTGTTCTCCCAAACCAAGGCCGCCGTCGAGCGCTGGATGAAAACTCCCGTTCAGCTCCGGCGGCCACACTGCGGAACTTTGCGAGGACTTCCCTTGACTGAACACCTTAACCTTTCGGACGTCTCCCATGGCTATGGCGACCGCCGGCTGCTGGACCGCATCAGCCTGGTGATTTCGGCTGGCGAGCACGTTGCCGTGGTGGGCGAAAACGGTGCAGGCAAATCCACCCTGCTCCGGATCCTGGCCGGCCTCGAAGCGCCCGACGAAGGCGCCGTGGTGATCCAAGGCAGGGTGGGCTACCTGGCCCAAACCCATGGCCTGCCCGAGTCCTTCACGGTGGGCGCCGCCGTCGACGCTTCCCTTGCCTCGCTGCGTGCCCTCGAAGCGGAGCTTGACCGGCTGGAGACCAACCTCGCCGACGCCGGGGAAGACGAACTGGCCACTTACGGCCGGCTGCAGACGGAGTATCAGCTGCGCGAAGGCTACGCCGCGAAACCCCGGGTGGAGGCCGCCCTGGACCGGCTGGGCCTGGGCGGCCTGGACCGGAACCGCCTGCTGGGATCCCTGTCCGGCGGGGAACAGGAACGCGTGGCCCTGGCCTGTGTCCTGGCCGATCCGGCGGACATCCTGCTCCTGGACGAACCCACCAACCATCTGGACGCCCGCGGAACCGCCTGGCTGGAGGACCGGCTGGCGGCCCACCGTGGCACGGTGGTGGTGGTGTCCCACGACCGCGTGCTCCTCCGCAAGGTGGCGTCCACCATCATCGAAGTGGATGCCGAGCGCCGTGCGGTCACCCGCTACGGCAACGGGTACGACGGCTACCTTCGGGAGAAGGCAGCCGAACGCGCACGCTGGGTCCAGCGGTACCACACCTGGCTTGACGCGATGGAGTCCGAAAAACGGCAGGCAGACACTGTGGCAGGGACCATGGGCTACGGCCGCAAACGCGATGGCGACAAGATGGGCTTCGACTTCAAGGCGGGCACCTGGCAGAAGGCAGCCAGCAGCCAGGTCCGGAATGCCCAGGAGCGGCTCCGCAGGCTTGAAGCGAGCCCGGTGGACCGCCCGCCCGTACCCTTGCGGCTGAATGTCGACCTGGATCTCCCCGCTGCCGGCCCGGTGCCGTCCGGGGCAACGCAGAATGGCGGCCCCGTGCTGGCTGCGCGCGACGTGAGCGTGCCCGGCCGGCTGGGCACCACAGACTTCCAGGCAGGCGCCGGCGAGAAGATCCTCATTACCGGGCCCAACGGCGCGGGCAAGTCCACGCTGCTCTCCGTGCTCGCGGGAACCCTGGAACCGGCAGCCGGCTCCGTCACGCGGCCAGACCGGATCGGCTACCTGCAGCAGGAGCTGGAGCTGCCGCCACGGCCCACCCTGCGGCTGCTGCCGGCCTTCGCGGCGGGCCTCGGCGGCACCATCGACGAGCACGCCGAGGCCCTGCTCCGACTTGGCCTTTTCCGCACCAGCGAGTTCCACGTCCCCGTGGGCAGCCTCTCCGCCGGCCAGCAGCGCAGGCTCGCACTGGCGCGGCTGCTGTTGGGCGGCTACGGCACCCTGCTGGTGGACGAGCCGACCAACCACTTGGCGCCCGTGCTCGTGGAACAGCTGGAGGCGGCACTGGCGGACTTCGCCGGGACCCTGGTGATGGTTAGCCATGACAGGGCGCTGCGGGAATGGTTCGCTGCAGGCGCGCGGCGCAGCCGTGGGGCGGCCGCCGGCGCAGCAGGGACCCCGGGCGGCAGCGCCGGTGCCGGGCGTTGGCTCCGGTACTCCATGGACAAGGGCGTGCTCGCGCCGGCTTAGGGGCAGGCCCGGGCAACCAACGGGAAATCCCGACCGGAATGCGTCACTTTTGGCCGCCCGGTGGGGCAGTTGCCCCGGGATGGCGGGGTCTCCTCCCGCCTGGCAGGACATAAGTCACGCATTTGGGGCAGCGGCCAGGCCTGGTGAACGGTGAGAACCGCGTAAAGCAGTCTTTACCGGGGGACCGGCGGCCGGAAACATCGGCGGCGGAAAATGGGGCCCATGCCCGTCTTTCCGCCGGCCGAAAGGATCTGTCCGTGATCACCAAGAACCTTTTCCTGCAAGGCATTTACCACTTCCAGGGCGTGGGCATGGAGAAGCCCGTCCCCCTGCACAGCGAGCTCTCGCACTATGTCCCGGACGGCGTGATCAACCAGGCGCTGTACTTTCGCGGCGGCAACTCGAGCAGTGAGCTGATCGCCGTGGTGCTCATGCGCAACGGCGTTCCCATGCGCTACTTCCCCATCGGCGCAAAAAGCGAGGTCCACGTTCCGCTGCGCGTGGTGGAGGACATCGACGGCGGCTCGGTGATCGAGCTGTACCTGGCGGCTCCGGAGGGCGTCCACGGATCCGTGGTGATCGACCTGGGCATGGTGGAGCACTGATGGGCAGCGTGGCGGAGAGGGTGCAGGCACCGGCGCAAGCACGGGTGCACACCCCGCCGCTCGCCAGGCCACGGTCCCGGTCCGGTGGCCGGGACAGCCGTCGGCGCCTCGTGGTCATCGGCAACGGGATGGCGGGGGCCCGGGCCGTGGAGGAGATCCTGGCCCGGGGCGGTGCGGAGCAGTTCAGCATCACCGTGTTCGGGGACGAGCCTTACGGAAACTACAACCGGATCATGCTCAGCCACGTCCTTTCCGGGGCGGAAAGCGACCAGGACATTTTCCTCAACCCGTTGTCCTGGTACCAGGACAACGGCATCACGCTGCACGCCGGGGTCCGGGCGGACAGGATCGACCGGTTCGCCAAGCAGGTGTTTTCCAGCGACGGCCGGGTGACGCCCTACGACGTCCTGGTCATCGCCACCGGCAGCCGCTCGCACATGCCCCCGATGGACGGCCTCTACACGCCCGGCGGGTCCGTGAAACAGGGAGTCTTCGGCTTCCGCACCATCGACGACACCCGCAAGATGGCTGCGCACGCGCAGCAGGAGCAGCACCGGCACGCCGTGGTGATTGGCGGCGGCCTGCTGGGGCTGGAGGCCGCCGCCGGGCTGCGCAGCTTCGGGCTGGGCGTGGACGTGGTCCACTCGGGCGGCCACCTGATGAGCGCACAGATGGGGCCCGACGGCGGGGCCGTCCTCCGGCGCAGCGTTGAGGCGCTGGGCATCGGGGTACTGACCGGCTGCCGGACCACGGCCGTGCTTGGCACGGACAGGGTGACCGGCGTTAGCCTCCGCGACAGGCCGGACATTGAGTGCGACATGGTGGTGGTGGCGGCCGGGATCCGTCCCAACGTTGACCTCGCTATCCTCAGCGGGCTCCCGGTGGAGCGGGCCATTGTGGTGGACGACAGCCTGCGGGTCCAGGACGAGGACGACATCTACGCGGTGGGGGAGTGCGTCCAGCACCGCGGCGAGGTGTACGGGCTGGTGGCCCCGCTGTGGGAGCAGGCGGTGGTGCTGGCCAACCACGTGACGGGGACGGACACGGGCGCCGCGTACCTGGGCTCGCGCACCGCCACCAAACTGAAGGTGGCCGGCGTCGAAGTGGCTTCCATGGGCCTGCACGGGCCGGAACTTGAGACGGACGAACACATCGTCTTCTCGGAGCCCAGCCGCGGGGTCTTCAAGTCCATTGTGGTCCGGGACAACAAGATGGTGGGCGCCACCCTCCTGGGGGACAGCCGCAAGGTGGCCTACCTGACCCAGGCGTTCGACCGCGGGCTGCCGCTGCCCGAGGAGCGGACCGGGCTGATGTTCGATCTTGGCACGCCCGGGGAGGAGACCGGGATTGCGGAGCTCGACGATGACGCGCAGGTCTGCAACTGCAACGGCGTCAGCAAGAAGGCCCTGGTGGGGGCGGTTAAGGGCGGCTGCACCTCGGTATCCGGGGCCATGGACGCCACCCGCGCCGGCAAGGGTTGCGGCTCCTGCAAGCTCCTGGTCAGGCAGGTGGTGGAATGGGCGGCGGACGGGGCCGTGGAGGAGGACCCGGCTGCCGCTTACTACGTCCCCGGCATCCCCCTGGACAAGCAGGCGCTGATGGCAGAGGTCCGGGCCCGCGGCCTGCGGTCAGTTTCGGCGGTGTTCCAGGCGCTGGCGCCCGGCGGCGCGGAGGACGCAAAGTCCAAGATGGGGCTCGCCTCGCTGCTCAAGATGATGCTGGCGGACCGGTACATCGACGAACGCGACGCCCGCTTCATCAACGACCGGGTCCACGCCAACATCCAGCGGGACGGCACCTTCTCCGTGGTGCCCCAGATGAAGGGCGGCGTGACGTCGGTCCAGCAGCTGCGCCGGATCGCGGACGTGGCGGAGAAGCACAACGTCCCGCTGATCAAGCTCACCGGCGGGCAGCGCATCGACCTGCTGGGGATCCGAAAGGAGGACCTGCCGCAGGTCTGGGCGGACCTGGACATGCCCTCCGGCTATGCCTACGGCAAGAGTTTCCGGACGGTGAAAACGTGCGTGGGGAAGGACTTTTGCCGCTACGGCACCGGTGACTCCACCAAGCTGGGGATCGAGATCGAATCCCGCTTCCAGGGCCTCGAGTCACCGGCCAAGCTGAAGCTCGCCGTCTCAGGCTGTCCGCGGAACTGCGCCGAGTCGCTGGTGAAGGACGTGGGCGTGGTGGCGGTGGAGGGCGGCCGCTGGGAGATCTACGTGGGCGGAGCCGCCGGTGCCCATATCCGCAAGGGAGACCTGCTGGCCACCGTGGACAGCCCGGACGAGGTGAAGGTCCTCACCGGCCGGTTCATGCAGTACTACCGGGAACAGGCCAACTGGCTGGAACGGACCTACGCCTTCGTCCCGCGGGTGGGTATCGAACACCTGCGTGCCGTCATCGTGCAGGACGCAGAAGGGATCGCCGGCCGGCTTGATGAAGCGATGCAGGCCTCGGTGGACAGCTACGTTGATCCTTGGCTGGAACGTGATGACCCGCAAACGCCGGGGCAGTTCAGGACTTCGCTGCCCCTGACCGCCCTCCCGCAGGTGCCGGTCCGATGAGCAGCGCCGGAACCACCGCCCATGTCCTGGGCCCGGTGGACCAGATTCCGCTGGGCGAGGGGCGGGCCTTCGGGGTGGGCGGCGAGCAGGTGGCCGTCTTCCGGCTGCGTGACGGTTCACTGCGGGCGGTCTCCGGCGTCTGTCCCCACCGGGGCGGGCCGGTTGCGGACGGCACCGTGGACCGGCAGGTGGTCATCTGTCCGCTGCACCAGCACGCTTTTGACCTCACCTCCGGGTGCTCCACTACCGGCGCGGAACCCCTGCGGACCTACCGGATATCCCTGGACGGGGAGCAGAACCTGGTGCTCCGGACGGCCGCGGTGTAGCGCGCGTCACGTAGCACCCCTCATCGTCTTGTAGGATGGACGAGCCGCGCGAAGCTTCGGCTTTACGGAGGATTGCGCTCACAAACGGTCGCCCCAACGGCTTAAGCCCGAATTTTGTGAGCTGGATCATGCTGTAGTCCGGATGCGGCCAACCCCCAACCCACAAGGAATCGTTGTGCCTCAAATTACCCCGACAGATCTTCAGAACCGCACGGCCCCATCCGTCGCCGTCGACCCCACTCTCAGCGCCGAGGGCTATAGCAAGACCCTGGGCCGGCGCCACGTCACCATGATCGCCATGGGCGGCGCAATCGGCGTCGGCCTCTTCATGGGTGCCGGCGGCCGCCTTGCCTCCACCGGCCCGGCCCTGATCTTCTCCTACGCCATCGCCGGCGTCATCGCCTACCTGCTCATGCGGGCCCTGGGCGAACTCATCATGTACCGCCAGACCTCCGGCTCCTTCGTGAGCTACGCCGGTGAAATGTTCGGCAAGAAGGGCGCGTTCCTGTCCGGCTGGATGTACTTCATCAACTGGGGCATGACCGGCATCGCCGAACTGATCGCCATCGGCCTGTACTTCCAGTTCTTCTTCCCGAATGTCCCCGTGGAAGCCTCCGCCATCGCCGCACTGTTGCTGCTCGTGGCAGTGAACCTGCTGAGCGTCAAGGCATTCGGTGAATTCGAATTCTGGGCTTCCTGCCTCAAGGTGGGCGCCATCCTGATCTTCCTGGCCGTGGGCACGTTCATGGTCCTCACCAACGCCCAGGTGGGCGACGGCAACGCCTCCGTAGCGAACCTGTTCGCCGCGGAAGGCGGCATGTTCCCCAAGGGCGCCCTGGTGATGGTCCTCGTCCTCAACGCCGTCATCTTCGCTTACAACGGCATTGAACTGGTGGGCATCACTGCCGGTGAAATGAAGGATCCGGAACGCGAAGTGCCCAAGGCGATCCGCGCCGTCGTCCTCCGCATTGTGGTGTTCTACGTCGGTTCCGTCCTGCTCCTTGCCATGCTGCTGCCGTCGGACCAGTACAAGGCCGGTACCTCCCCGTTCGTCACCGTTTTCGGCCAGATGGGCCTTGGCTGGGTGGGTGACGTCATGAACATGATCGTCATCACCGCCGCGCTGTCCTCCTGCAACTCCGGCCTCTACTCGATTGGCCGCGTGTTCCGCACCATGGCCAACAACGGGCACGCCCCGCAGTGGCTCACCCTGATGTCCAAGCGCCACGTGCCGTTCGCAGCCATCCTCGCCGTCGCTGCGTTCTACCTGGTGGGCATCCTGCTCAACATCTGGCTGGGCGGCTCCCACGCGTTCGACCTCGCCCTGAACACAGCCTCCATCGGCGTGATCTTCTGCTGGGGCTCCATCTTCGCCAGCCAGATCGTGCTGCGCCGCCGCAAGGGTGTCACGTCCGGCCTGCCGATGCCCGGTTCGCCGTGGACCAGCTGGGCCGGCTTGGTGGGCCTGCTGGCCATCACTGTCCTGATCGGTTTCGACACCATGACCAACAAGGCCACCGGCGAAGTGTTCTACCTGGGCCTCTGGACCCTGGGCAGCATCCCGCTCTTCGCTCTGCTCCTGTGGCTGGGCTGGCAGAAGGTCAAGAACAACGAACCGAAGAGCGAGCTGTACAGCTAACGGTTCACCCAAGCAGTACGTACGACGGCGGGACGCCCCTTGGGAGGGGAGTCCCGCCGTCGGCGTTTCCCCATCCATTGCTCCGCACCTGCCGTTATAACGTCCCAGAACGGCAGGTGCGGAGCAATGGATGGTGGGGAGCGGTGGTGCGGAGCGCGCCGCCGGGGCAGACTGGGGCCTGTGGGCGAACCCTGGGTGCTGCACGTGGACCTTGACCAGTTCATCGCGGCGGTGGAAGTGCTCCGCCGGCCCGAGCTTGCGGGCAAGGCGGTGATCGTTGGCGGCCGCGGCGATCCCGCCGAACGGGCGGTGGTGTCCACGGCGTCCTACGAAGCCCGGGCCTACGGTGTCGGCTCGGGGATGCCGCTGCGCGTCGCGGCGCGGAAAGTGCCCGACGCCGTCATCCTGCCCGTCGACCAGGAGGCCTACCTTGAGGCGTCCGAGCAGGTCATGGCGGTGCTGCGCTCGCAGCCGGGCGCTACCGTCCAGGTGCTCGGCTGGGACGAAGCGTTTGTCGGGGTGCGGACGGCGGATCCCGAGGCCTACGCCCGGCAACTGCAGCGGGCCGTCCTCGAGGAGACACGCCTGCACTGCAGCGTGGGCATCGGCGACACCCTGGTCCGCGCCAAGGTGGCGACGACGTTCGGCAAGCCGGCCGGCGTCTTCCGGCTCACGGAAGGCAATTGGCTGGACGTTATGGGAGGCCGCCCCACCATCGAGCTGTGGGGCGTGGGAACGAAAGTGTCCCAGCGCCTCGCCAAGCTTGGCATCAGGACGGTTGCCGAGCTGGCAGCGTCCAACCCTGACGATCTTGTCCCCGAGTTCGGCCCTAAGATGGGTCCCTGGTATGCGCAGCTGGGACGAGGAGACGGCGGACAGACCGTTGATGACACGCCCTGGGTGGCGCGCGGGCACAGCCGGGAAACCACCTTCCAGCGCGACCTGACCGGGCCGGGGCAGATTGACGACGCCGTCAGGGAGCTGGCAGCGCACGTGCTGGAGGATGTCGCGGCAGAGGGCCGGCCGGTGGTCGGGCTGACGCTCAAGGTCCGCTACGCGCCGTTCATCACCAAGACGTACGCCCGGAAAATCCCCGAGACCTCGGACCCGGCGGAAGTGCTCGCCCGGGTCCTGGACCTGGTGGCGAAGATCGAGCCGGGCCGCCCCGTCAGGCTCCTCGGGCTGCGGGCCGAAATGACGATGCCGGACGACTCCCGGCAGGGGCACACCCCAACCCGCAGCGGCTGGTGACGGGCCCCTGGTCCCTCAAGCGCCGGGCAAACAGAACGGCGGCGGATCCCGTGGGATCCACCGCCGTTTCGCTCTGCTGCAGCCGCCCGGTCCTCCGGGGCTGCGGCAAACGGGAGCTAGTCGCGCTTGAACTCGTCCTTGACGCTTTCGCCGACCTTCTTGGCGTCAGCCTTGACCTGGTCCGCCTGGCCTTCGGCCTTCAGGCGGTCAATATCGGTGGCGTTGCCGGCCGCTTCCTTGGCCTTGCCGCCCATGTCTTCCGCTGCGTTACTGATCTTGTCTCCGAGGCCCATGGTGGTGGCCTCCTTTCGTTTCCGTTGATCAAACAATGCATTTTCACAGTAACACGAAGCATGCTTACTAATTCAAGTCCCCTGACACCGCCGCGGGCGGCTCCTGTTGATTCTCCGTAGCCGCCGCTAGGCTCGAAACCATGGACCACAGCCTCAGCCTCACCCAGCACATCCAGGCGTCACCCGAGAAAGTCTGGTCCGTCATCACGGACATCCCGGGCTCCGCGGCCACCCTCTCCGGCGTGGACTCGGTCCAGCTCCTCACGGACGGCCCCTATGGTGAGGGAATCCGCTGGAAGGAGACGCGGAAGATGCTGGGCAAAGCGGAAACGGTGGAGATGTGGGTGGCGGAAGCTGAGCGGAACCGCAGCACCACCGTCAAGGCCGTCCAGGGCGGCGCGGACTACACCACGCGCTTCAGCCTGGCTCCGCGCGACGGCGGAACGGACCTCACCCTCACCTTCGGCGCCGAGGTCATTAAGCCCACCCTGGCCAGCAGGATCATGATGCTGCTGTTCGGCAGGATGGGCATGGCAGCCACCCGCAAAGCCCTGGCCAAGGACCTCACGGAGATAGCGGCGAAGGCGGAAACGCTGTAGCGGCCGGGCGCATCCCGCGGGCGGGCAGCCCTGGTGGGCGTCGCCCGGTATCCACGGATCACCCCTCCGTGTACTATTTACAGAACGAACGGTCGGTAAGTGGACCCAACTGGGTAGCGCTAAGTGTCGTTTTGGACGCTCAAAACGACACTTAGCGCTACCTGGTTGGGATGGCGCTACGGACCGCAGATGACAGTGCCGTTTATCGCGTGAAGGGTGTTTCCATGGCTGCAACCGCAGGTCCGCAGGCTTTCCTTGTTGGCGGAGTCCGAACGCCGGTGGGCAGATACGGCGGGGCGCTCTCGTCGGTCCGCCCCGATGACCTGGCCGCCCTGGTGCTCCGGGAAGCGGTCAACCGGGCCGGACTGGACCCGGACAGCATTGACGAGGTCATCCTGGGCAATGCCAACGGAGCCGGCGAAGAGAACCGCAACGTGGCCCGGATGGCAACCCTGCTGGCCGGGCTTCCCCTCCATATCCCCGGGATCACGGTGAACCGGCTCTGCGCCTCCGGCCTCAGCGCCATCATCCAGGCCAGCCACATGATCAAGGCCGGAGCTGCGGACATCGTCATCGCCGGCGGCGTGGAATCGATGAGCCGGGCGCCGTGGGTCCAGGAAAAGCCGACCGCCGCCTTTGCGAAGCCCGGGCAGATTTTCGACACCTCCATCGGCTGGCGCTTCACCAACCCGCTGTTCCACAAGGGCGGGCTGTCCCGGGACGGCAAGATGACCTACTCCATGCCGGAGACCGCCGAAGAAGTGGCCCGTGTGGACAACATTTCCCGTGAGGACGCCGACGCCTTCGCCGTCCGATCCCACCAGCGGGCCCTGGACGCCATCGCGGCGGGGCGGTTCAAGGACGAAATCGTTCCCGTCACCGTCAGGACCCGCAAGGCCGAGAATGTCGTGGACACTGATGAAGGCCCCCGTGAAGGCACCACCCTGGACGTCCTCGCCGGACTGAAGCCGGTAACCCACGGCGGGTCAGTGGTCACTGCAGGCAACTCCTCCTCCCTCAACGACGGCGCCTCCGCGATCATCGTTGCCTCGGAAGCGGCCATCGAACGGCTGGGACTAACGCCCCGCGCGCGGATCATCGACGGCGCCTCGGCAGGCTGTGAACCGGAGATCATGGGCATCGGCCCGGTGCCTGCCACGCAGAAGGTCCTCAAGCGCAGCGGCCTCAGCGTAGGCGACCTTGCCGCCGTCGAACTTAACGAAGCCTTTGCCACGCAGTCCCTTGCCTGCATCCGGCGCCTTGGCCTGGAACAGGACATAGTGAACAACGACGGCGGCGCGATCGCCCTGGGGCACCCGCTGGGTTCCAGCGGGGCACGGATCGCCATCACCCTGCTGGGACGCATGGAGCGCGAGGACGCCCGGATCGGCCTGGCCACCATGTGCATCGGCGTGGGCCAGGGCACTGCGATGCTGCTGGAGAAGGTCTGATGCCCGGGGCCGTGGACCTGGCCGCGGAGAAGTTCCACGCCCTCCTGGTGGAGGAACGCGGCGACCGGGTGGTGGTGCTGCTCAACCGGCCCGAGGTGCGCAACGCGATCGACCAGCAGATGGTGGACGAGCTGCACGTGGTCTGCACGGCGCTGGAACAGAACCCCAAGGTGCTGATTATTGCCGGCGTGGACGGGGTGTTTGCCTCCGGCGCGGACATCGGCCAGCTGCGTGGGCGGCGCCGGGACGACGCCCTGCAGGGCATCAATTCAACCATCTTCGTCCGGATCGCCAGGCTGCCCATGCCGGTCATCGCGGCACTCGACGGCTACTGCCTGGGCGGTGGGGCGGAACTCGCGTACGCCGCCGACTTTAGGATCGGAACCCCCGGTGTCCGCATCGGCAACCCCGAGACCGGGCTGGGAATCCTCGCCGCTGCGGGTGCCAGCTGGCGGCTGAAGGAACTGGTGGGGGAACCGGTGGCCAAGCAGATCCTGTTGGCCGGCAAGATCCTTGGGGCCGACGAAGCCCTGGCCGTGAACCTCATTACCGAGGTCCACGAGCCGGCGGGCCTCCTGGACGCCGCGCACAACCTGGCGGACAGGATCGGCCGGCAGGATCCCCTGGCCGTTCGCATCACCAAGTCCGTGTTCCACGCCCCTGCGGAAGCACACCCCCTGATCGACCAGCTGGCCCAGGGCATCCTCTTCGAATCCGAGGCCAAGTTCGACAGGATGCAGGCGTTCCTGAACAAGAGCGCAGCCAAGAACGCCGAGAGCGCAGCCAAGAACGCCGACGCCGAGACCGGAGAAAAGAACTGATGAACACACCGCAACCTGCCCCCGGCCTGCCGTCTGGCCTTCCCGTCTTCGTCGGTGTCCTGGGCGGCGGCCGCATGGGCGCCGGCATTGCCCATGCCTTCCTGGTCAAAGGTGCCGACGTGCTGGTGGTGGAGCGCGACGACCGGTCCGCGGAGGCTGCCCGGGAGCGGGTGGAATCGGCCGCTGCCAAGAGCATCGAGCGGGGCATGGCGGACGCGAACCTGGATGAGATGGCGTCCCGGCTCACTGTCGGCGTGGACTACGACGCTTTCGCGGACCGGCAGCTGGTGGTGGAAGCCGTCCCGGAGGACTGGGACCTGAAAGTCGCCTCGCTGCGCGGAATCGAGGAGCGGCTGGCCGACGACGCCTATCTCGCCTCCAACACGTCATCGCTCTCCGTGAACGGGCTGGCCGGCGAACTGAAGCGGCCAGCCAACTTCCTGGGCCTTCACTTCTTCAATCCGGTCCCGGCGTCCACGCTCATCGAAGTGGTGCTGGGCGAGCGCACGTCCCCCGAACTTGCCGCCGCCGCGAAAGGGTGGGTTGAGGCACTCGGCAAGACCGCCGTCGTCGTCAACGATGCCCCGGGATTCGCTTCCTCGCGGCTCGGCGTGGCCATCGCCCTCGAGGCGATGCGCATGGTGGAGGAGGGCGTAGCGTCCGCTGAGGATATCGACGCCGCCATGGTCCTGGGCTACAAGCACCCCACCGGGCCGCTGCGGACCACGGACATTGTGGGCCTGGATGTCCGGCTGGGCATCGCCGAGTACCTGCACTCAACGCTGGGGGAGCGCTTCGCTCCGCCCCGGATCCTCAAGGACAAGGTGGCCCGGGGGGAACTGGGACGGAAGTCCGGCAAGGGCTTCTTCGACTGGCCCGGCCAGGCAACTGCGGGCTAGTCGAAAAGCCCGACGATGTAGCCGATGAAGTACAGGAGGAACAGCAGCACGCCAGCCCCGATGGCTCCTAGCCAAAAGACCTGCTGCCCCTTCCCGGACCCCTTCTGCCGGGGTTCCTGGGTGCCTGCCACCGACCCTTCACCGGGAGGCGTTTCGCCCGGCGGCACTCCGCCGCCGGGCTCCAGGCCTGTGATCTTGTCGTCCTCCGGGTCCGGATTGGTACCTGACACGTAAACTCCCTCGCTCGCCGTCCTGATGCTGTCCCCAGCGTAACCGGCACTGGTGGTTGCACCTAGGCTGGTGCAGTGACTTTCCTGGAACCCCTTAGCCTGACTGGCACATATGTAACCTTGGAACCCTTGTCCGGGGACCACCACGACGGCCTGGTGGACGCGGCCCTGGACGGTGAGCTGTGGCGGCTCTGGTACACCTCGGTGCCTTCGCCCGAAGGGATGGCCGAGGAGATCGAGCGGCGGCTCGCCCTGCAGGAATTGGGCTCCATGCTGCCGTTCACCACCAGGCTGACCGATCCATCCACCGGAGGCCCCGGGCGGATCATCGGCATGACCACCTATATGAATATCGACGCCGGTACTCCCCGGCTGGAGATCGGCTCCACGTGGAACGCGGCGTCCGTCCATGGCACCGGCACGAACCCCGAGTCCAAGCTGCTGCTCCTGCGGCACGCGTTTGAGGTACTTGGCTGCCCTGCCGTGGAGTTCCGGACGCACTGGCTGAACCACCAGTCGCGGGAGGCCATCGCCCGGCTTGGTGCCAAGCAGGACGGCGTGCTCCGCAGCCACTCCCGGACCCGCGACGGGCTGCTGCGCGACACGGCGGTATTCTCCATCCTGGAGCATGAATGGCCCATGGTCCGGGCCGGCCTGGAGTACAGGCTGGCCCGGCGGGGCCGGGGCTGGACAACGTCCGGACCAGCGCGTCAAGAGGTATAACCACCTGTGTGGCGTGCGACTCCTGTGGCTAGTGTGATTAACTTTGCCAATGAGGAAACCCGGCGGACCCATGGACTGGGAGGGTGCTGTCAACGCGTGTTGCCGAGCTGGATTCCGTGCTGGCCCTCTGCGAAGCAGCCTGCGTAAAGGAACCACAATGAGAACCGGCACAGCATTCCGCCGAGGAAAGCGCGGTGTTGCCGTGGGCGCCGCCGCCGGCGTCCTCGCCGCGTCCACCCTGGGTTACGCTCCCGGCTGGGCCATGGCGGAGGCGGAGGACGCAACACCGCCGGCCCCGGCTGCAACGTCCGGCGCTGCTGCCGCCACGCCGGCTCCCGAGCCGGGGAGCACCGGGCTTACGGAAGCGGGCCTCGCCGACGCCGTCCTGCGTGACTTGGGCCTCACCCTGGAGCAGTTCAATGCGGCGGGGGAGCTGGGAAGCCGGGCAGCAGCTGCTGCCGGCCAGCTGCGCGGCGTCCCCGGCTATTCAGGCATCAGGCTGCAGGACAACAAAATCATCGTGAGTGGCGCGGGGGCCGAGCTGCAGCTGGCCGTCGACCGATTGTCCGGCGTCGTGGCCGGGCTCTCCCTTGAAGCGCCTGGCACTGGAGGGCCGCAGCCCGCACCTGCTCCGGCTCCTTCGCTGACGGCCGCTCCCGGGTCCCAACTTGCGCTGAGCACCGAACAGCTTTTCCAGGCCTACCTGCGCGAGGTCGGAACCACCGGCCTTCAGGCAGTGGTCTATTCCGGGGGCAAATTCGTCATCCGAACGGGCAGCATCGCCGCAGCCGAATCAACGCGGGACACGGGCGGAACGCCGTCCACCCCGCCCGGAGAGCTGGAGACTACTGCCGCCCCCGGCAAGATCTCGCCGTCGGAATTCGTCGCGAGGTACGCCAACGTAGTGCTCGACGGCGGCGCGCCCCTTAAGCCTGAGGCGGACGTCCCGGGCGGGGTGGGTTATCAAACCGACAACCGCGCCATCTGCTCCACAGGGTTTTCCGCGTTTGATCCCTCGGGCCTGCCCGCAGTCCTCACCGCGGGGCACTGTACGGATGACGGCGTGGCCAGCACGGCGGAACTGTTGCTTCAGGGCGTGCCCGCCGGGCCCTTGGGTACCTTCCAGTTCAGCCAGCTGGGCGGGCCCGGCAACTCGAGGGTGCTGGACCCCAACATTCCCACGGACCAGGACGGCGCGGCACTTACGGACCCCGGCAACGTGGGAACCGACGTTGCGGTAGTCGGAGCGCTCAGCCCTGGCCAGGATCCGTTGCCGGCTGCCAGCACGCATGGTGACGCGCGGCAGCCGGGCCCGGACGTCAAAATCATCGGCACTGCCAGCCCTGTGGTGGGCATGGAGGTGTGCCGTTCGGGATGGAGAACGGGATGGTCCTGCGGAACCGTGAGCGCCGTGGGGATCTTCCTGGTGGGAGGACCCGCCTACCCCGCCGACCCAACCGATGTCCGCGCCTTCAACGGTTTCCTGTCCTACGACGTGCAATCCAGCGGCGGTGACTCCGGCGGTCCGTGGATCAGCGGAAACTACGCGGTAGGAACGCACAGCGCCGGCGACGATCCCCGGCCCAACGAACCCGCACCCGCCAACTTCGCCGTGGCGGCCACGCTGGACGAATCGCTGGAGGTCCTGCCCGGCTACCAGCTGGAGCTCTTCCTCAACAGGCCACTGGTTTCCTCGCCTGCGCCCGGCGGCACGTACGGGTCCGGGCAGGTCATCAGCGGAAACATTCCCGCTGCCCCGGCCTCGGCCATTGCTGCCGGATCCACGGTCCGGATTACCATCCAGGGGCAGGAACCGTTCGAGGTCCCCGTGAATGCCGACGGAAGCTGGAGTTTCACGGCACCGGACAGCAGGCAGACGCTCAGGTTCACCGCGGAGACGGTCAACGGTTTCAGCGCCTCGGGCGCCGCAGGCTTCGAGTTTGCCACTGCTGCCCCGGCGGAACCCGTCTCTTCCGCAACGGATCCAGCCCCGGCGGGCGATGGTGCCGCCGTCGTACCCGGTCCGGCGCCCACCCCTCCTGCCGGCCTGGCGGATGCCGGCGGCAACGCACGGGACGGAGCGGGCAGGGGCGACCTCGCCCGCACTGGCGCCAATGCCCTCCCGGCGGCGGGCGCGGCCGCGGCGGCCATCGCGGCCGGCGCGGTGCTCATGCTGCTGGTCCGGCGCCGGAGGCAGCCCACCCGGGACTAGCCTTCGGCAGCGGGCTTCTTGTGGCGCCGCATCAGGAGATTGGTGATGCGGAGGGTGCAGAGCCGCTGGCCGGCCTCGTTGGTGATGAGCACCTCGTGGGTGGTGAGCGTACCGCCCAGGTGGATGGGCGTGGCCGTGATGGTGACCTGCCCTTCCCGCGCGGAGCGGTGGTGGGTGGCCGAGACGTCCACGCCCACCGCCGTCTTGCCCAGGGTGCTCGCGTGTATCACCGCCGCCCAGGAACCCACCGCTTCCCCCACGGCCAGGGACGCGCCGCCGTGGAGCAGCCCGAAAGACTGCCGGTTGCCCTCCACCGGCATGGTGGCCACCACGCGCTGGACCGACTCCTCGACGATCTTCACGCCCATCTTCTCGTCCAGCTCCCCGAGGGTGATCTTCCACTGCTCGTGCGCAGGGGGCTGGTTCTCGGCAGCATCCATGGGTGACGGGGCGCTCATACAATCTCCTTTGGGTGGCCGAATTCAGTCCTGGCCTTCTAGTGTGCAGCACGGCACTTCATGTATGGTGAATATATTACCGAACGGACGGTCAGTAATCATTGGCCGCTTCTGTCTGCCCCCATGTTGGAAGGACCCGTGAACGATGACCACCACTGCCACAGCTCCCCAGGCCACGGTCGACACCGTGGAGACAGTGCCCAGCTTCATCATGGATTCCTGGTGGACTCCCGACGCCGGATCGGCCGGGTCCGCGACGCCCGTCAGGGATGCGAGCACGGGGGAGATCCTGGCCAAGGTGAGCACCGAAGGGCTGGACCTGGCTGCGGTCGTGGACTACGGCCGCACCACCGGCCAGCAGGAGCTCGGCCGGTTCACCTTCCACCAGCGTGCCCTCAAGCTGAAGGAGCTCGCCCAGTACCTCAATGCCCGGCGCGAGCACTTCTACGCCTTCTCGGCCCAGACGGGCGCCACCAAGGTGGACTCCATGATCGATATCGACGGCGGCATCGGCGTGCTCTTCACGTTCGGTTCCAAGGGCCGACGCGAACTGCCCAACTCGCAGGTGGTGGTGGACGGCCCCATGGAGGTCCTGTCCAAGGACGGCTCCTTCGCCGGCGAACACATCTACACCCGCATCCCCGGCGTCGCCGTGCAGATCAACGCCTTCAACTTCCCGGTCTGGGGCATGCTGGAAAAGTTCGCCCCGGCCTTCCTCGCCGGCGTCCCCACCATCGTCAAGCCCGCAACGCCCACCGGCTACGTGGCGGCCGCAGTGGTTAAGGCCATCGTCGAATCGAACATCCTGCCCAAGGGCTCCCTGCAGCTGATCTCCGGCTCCGTCCGCGGGCTGCTGGACGTCCTGGACTACCGCGACCTGGTGGCCTTCACCGGCTCCGCATCCACCGCGCTTTCCCTGAAGGCCCATCCCAACGTGGTCCAGGGCGGGGTCCGCTTCACTTCCGAGACGGACTCCCTGAACGCCGCCATCCTTGGCCCGGACGCGATGGAGGGGACGCCTGAATTCGATGCCTTCGTAAAATCGGTGGTCACGGAAATGACGGCGAAGGCAGGGCAGAAGTGCACCGCCATCCGCCGCGCCATCGTGCCGCAGGAGCTGGTTGCTGCCGTCTCAGCGGCCATCGGCAAGCGGATCTCCGAGCGCGTTGTCCTGGGCGATCCGCGGGCCGACGGCGTCACCATGGGTGCCCTCGCTTCGGTGGAGCAGCTCCAGGACGTCCGCGCCGCCGTCCAGTCGATGCTCGACGCCGGCGGTGAGCTTGCGTACGGAACGCTCGATTCGCCGTCGGTCACCTCCGCCGACGGAACCACCGGCGTGGTGGACGGCGGGGCGTTCATGGCGCCCGTCCTCTTGAACTGGCAGGACCCCGAGGCCGAGGAAGTGCACTCACTCGAGGCGTTCGGTCCCGTTTCGTCCGTGATCGGGTACAAGGACATTCCCGACGCCGTCCGCCTCGCCGCCCGCGGCGGCGGCTCCCTGGTGGCCTCGGTCTGCACCAACGATCCTTCCGTGGCCCGCGAACTTGTCACGGGAATCGCGGCGCACCACGGCCGTGTCCTGATGCTCAACCGCGAGGACGCACGTTCGTCCACCGGACACGGCTCGCCCGTGCCGCACCTGGTCCACGGCGGACCGGGACGCGCCGGCGGCGGCGAGGAACTGGGCGGCATCCGTTCGGTGATGCACCACATGCAGCGCACCGCCATCCAGGGCTCGCCGAACATGCTCACCGCCGTCACCGGCGTGTGGCACACCGGCGCGGACCGCAACTTCACCTTGGAAACCGAGGGGACCCACCCGTTCCGGAAGTCGCTGGAGACGCTGCGGATCGGGGATGCCGTCCGCTCGGAGCTGCGGAAGGTCACCCTGGAGGACATCACCGCTTTTGCCAACTCCACCGGCGACACGTTCTACGCCCACACCAACCAGGAGGCCGCGGAAGCCAACCCGTTCTTCCCGGGCATCGTGGCCCACGGGTACCTGCTGCTCAGCTGGGCGGCCGGGCTCTTTGTGGAGCCTGCCCCGGGGCCGGTCCTGGCCAACTATGGGCTGGAAAGCCTGCGGTTCATCACTCCGGTGGCCGCAGGCGATTCGATCCGGGTGACCCTCACGGCCAAGAAGATCACCCCCCGCGAAACCGACGAATACGGCGAGGTGGCGTGGGACGCCGTGCTCACGAACCAGAACGACGAGATCGTGGCCACCTACGACGTCCTCACCCTCGTGGAGAAGTAGCCCGCCCCCGCGGACGCTCTCTCACTTAACGCGGGTTTTCCCCGGACGCTCTATCACCTAACGCGGGTTTTCCCCGGACGCTCTCTCACCTGCCGGCGACAGGTGATAGAGCGTTGGCGCTTAGACCGCATTAAGTGAGAGAGGGCGTGGGTTTTCCCTGCGGGAAGTGAGAGAGCGTCGGGTCTTTTTGGCGGGCGGAAGCGTAAAATTCTGCCCGTAGGAGGTGGCCCTTATGAGCCTAAGAATGAACACAGCCACAACCGTCCTGCCAGTCGATGATCCCGCCCGCGCCCGTAGGTTCTACACCGAAAAGCTCGGGCTCCCGCTCCGCGGCAAGGCAGACGATGGAAGCGAATTGCTCGGCAGTAGCGGCGGCCCGATGCTGCAGTTGTTGCCGGTTTCGGACGGCAAGCACTCCGAGCACACCGCCCTGAGCTTTGAGGTGACGGACATCGAGGGGACGGTCCGGGACATGGAGGCCAGGGGCGTCAGGTTCCAGGATTATGACCTGCCGAACCTGAAGACGGAAAACCACATCTGCACCACCGACTCGGAAAAGTGTGCCTGGTTCATGGACACCGAGCACAACATCCTCTGCGTCCACGAGAAACTGGGCGTCCAGGCCGAGTACGAGCTGTAACGGCGCAGCGGATGCCCTCGAATACAAAAGCAGGGGCGCCCCGGGTTTCCGGGGCGTCCCTGCTTTGTTTCCGGCAGGTCTGGCGTCAGGACTCGGCGCCGCCGTGCAGGCCGTCGTCGCTGCTGTCATCCTCGCGGCCGGTGCCGTGCCCGCTCTCGCTTTGATCCGAAAGGTCCATGTTGCCGCGGGCCTCCGACATGGTGGGGCCGCCGGAGGGGACGCTGTAGGTGTCCGGGCGGATGCCGTGGGACTGTTCCTCGATCAGGGCCTGCTCTTCGCTGAAGCGGATGGCGTTGGCTTCGTCTCCGGCGTCGCCGGTGAGGTCTTCGCGGACCTTTGAGGGGTCCGGAATGATGTATCCGGCGTCTGCTTCGTCCTTGGGGTGGCTCATGTTCTTACCTTCCTATCGGGTGTTACTTGTGGGCCTGGCGATGAGGTCCGCCTTGACGTCAAGGCTCTGACCTCCCCGCTTGACCTTGAAGCCTACGGTATCGCCGGGGTTGCGTCCGCGGAGTTCCGCCAGGAGCTTCTCCGGTGAATTCAGTTCCACTCCTTCCATCGACTCCAGCACGTCGCCCGGCCGGATCCCCGCACGTCCCGCCGGACCGCCGTCGTCCACTGCGAGGACCACGACGCCGGTACTGGCGTCAATGCCCAGCTGCTCGGCAATCTGGGCCGTAAGTTCGCCGGGCGTGAGGCCCAGGTAGGCGTGCTCGGCAGTGCCGTCCGCCAACAGCTCCTCGGCCACCTCCACGGCCGTGGCGGCAGGAATAGCGAATCCCAGGGCCACGGCGCCCGCAGACGGCGGGATGTAGGCCTCGCTGATGCCGATGATTTCGCCGCGCATGTTGATGACGGCGCCGCCGGAGTTGCCGGGGCTGATGGGGGCATCGGTCTGGATCAGGTCCACGAGGGACAGGCTGTTGGAGGCGGAGCCGGGGATGGAGCGGTGCAGCCCGGAGATGATTCCGGCCGTGGCGGTGTTCTCGAAGCCCAAGGGGGAGCCCAGCACCACGGCCCCCTCACCAACGCGCGGCAGGTTGGCCTGGTAGACGGGTTTGGGCAGGCCGGTGCGGTTTGCCTGCACCAGGGCGAGGTCGGTGACGGGGTCCGTGGCCTTGACCGTTCCCTCCACGCGCTGGCCATCGGCGAAGGCGACTTCCACCGTGGTGTTGCCCCGGACCACGTGTTCGTTCGTGAGGATGAGGCCGTCCTCGGAATAGACAACGCCGCTGCCCAGGCCGCCCTCGGTGAAGATGGTCACCACGGACGGTGCGAGGTTCTCCACGAGCTGCGGGATGTCGCCCGCCGCGGCCGGGGCGGGAGCCGCGGAGGTGCTCCCCGGCGTGGCGGCGGAGGTGGAGCGGGAGGTGGGGCCGGCGGTTGAGGTGTCGGTGGGCGCCGGGGGACTTGGCGTACCGGTGCAGCCGCTGAGTGCCAGTGCGGCCGCGAGGACGCCGGTCCCAAATGCTGTCCGCAGGCAGCCCGGACGCCGTAATGCCCGGCTGGTGGTGATGCTCATGGGCGGCCTCCCTGCAGATCCTGGCTGGTCCTTCAACCGTAGCCGGGAAGCGGCAGGGATACCAAGCACCCTTAGTATTTTTCCTGGGGCTTGGTGGAGTGCAGGCCGTCGAACGCCATGGTGATTACGTCGTCGGCCAGGCGCTCGGGTGAGAGGGAGCCGCCGGGCTTGTACCATTCCACGATGGAGTTGATCATGCCGAACAGCAGGCGGGTCACGGTTCGCGGATCAATGTCCTGGCGCAGGGAGCCTTCGTCCCTGGCGGCGGAGATCAGCCCGGCAACCTTGTGGTCGAACGCGCGCCGGCGTTCCAGGGCGTCCCGCTCTATCTCGGTGTTGCCGCGCAGGCGCAGGAGCAGCGTGACGAACGGCAGCCGGTCCACCAGCACCGCCACGGTTCGCCGGAGCACAAACTCGAGGCGGGCGTCTGCCGCGCCGGACGCAGCCTGGGGTTCATCCAGGATGGCTTCGAGCCCGCCGAGTGCGTGGTCCAATGCAAGCTTGAGGAGGTCGCCCTTGGAGGGGACGTGATGGTAAATGGCAGATTTCGATATGCCCAGGTTGTCGGCAAGGATGCCCATGGACGTCGCATCGTAGCCATGCCGGTTAAAGACGTCGACGGCGATGCGCAGCACCGACTGCTGGTCGTATCCCGGGCGGCCGCGCTTGGTGGGTGCATCAGTTGCAGACATACCGGCCATTTTCTCATGAACGTTCGGTAAACCAGGCCGTGACCGGCGGGTCCTTGGACCCTGTGGCGTTTTCGGAAGCCCGGCCTCCACCCTGCGCCTTCTGGCCCGGTCCGGCCCCTCCTGCGGTGGGGCCGGACCGTTACCCCTTGGGGCGCAGGTCGTAGATCCTGCGCAGCTTGCCGTTGGACCGCTCAAGCGAGCCCGGCTCCACAACGTCAACCGCGCAGGAAGAACCCACGTGGATCTTGATCTGTTCCCTCAAGGTGCGTGCCGCCGTCGTGCTCTGCTCAGTGGTGACGTTGTCCCGGCGCTCGATGCGGACCGTCATCTGGTCCATCCGCTGGCCCTCGGGGCGGGTGAGCTCCAGCTGGAAGTGCGGGCTGAGCTCGGGGATCCGGAGGGCGATTTCCTCGATCTGTGACGGGAACACGTTCACGCCGCGGAGGATGATCATGTCGTCGCTGCGGCCGGTGATGCGCCCCATGCGGCGGTGCGCGGGGCGGGCCGTGCCGGGGAGCAGGCGGGTGAGGTCCTTGGTGCGGTACCGGATGATGGGCAGGGCTTCCTTGGTGAGCGAGGTGAACACCAGTTCGCCGTGCTCGCCGTCGCCCAGCACGTTTTCCTTGCCCACCGCCGGGTTGAAGGCGTCGATGATTTCGGGGCGGAAGTGGTCCTCCCAGATGTGGCTGCCGTCCTGTGTCTCCACCGCCTCGCCGGCCACGCCCGGGCCCATCACCTCGGACAGCCCGTAGATGTCGCAGGCCTTGAGGTTCATGGTGACCTCGAGCTCGTGCCGCATCTCCTCGGTCCACGGCTCTGCGCCCAGCACCGCATACTTCAGCGACGTGGAAGCGGGGTCGATGCCCATGTGGGCCATGGCGTCGGCGATGGTGAGCAGGTACGTGGGCGTGGCCAGGATGGCGTCGGGCTTGAAGTCCTGGATCAGCTGGATCTGGCGTTCGGTCTGGCCGCCGGAGATGGGGATGACGGTGCAGCCCAGGGCTTCGGCTCCGGCGTGGGCGCCCAGGCCGCCGGTGAACAGGCCATACCCGTAGGCGTTGTGGACCTTCATGCCCGGGCGGATGCCGGAGGCGCGGAAGCTGCGGGCCACCAGCTTTGCCCAGTCCGCCAGGTCCTGCTTGGTGTAGCCGACGACGGTGGGCCGGCCCGTGGTGCCCGAGCTGGCGTGGACGCGGGCTACTTCGTGCTGCGGCACCGCGAACATGCCGAACGGGTATTCCTCGCGCAGGTCGTCCTTGGTGGTGAAGGGGAAGTTGCCCAGGTCCTCCAGTTCACGGAGGTCGCTGGGGTGGATGCCGGCGTCGTCGAATTTGCGCTTGTACAGGGGCACGCGCTCGTAGGCGTAGGCAACGGTGTGCTGCAGCCGGCTGAGCTGGAGGGCCTCGAGCTCGTCGCGGGAGATGGTTTCCTCGCGGTCCAGGGTGGCGTCAGTGCCTGCGGCGGTCGCTGCGGTGGCTGCGGGGGATTCAGGGGCATGCAGGGTCATGGTTTCCTACTTCTTGGGGATGGTGCGGCTGCGTCCGCGGAACTCGGCAATGAGCTCGCCTGGCTGGCCAGCGTCGGCGGGCGGGGCGTCGGCGGCGAAAATCTGGATGTCGTACAGGCCGCTGCGCCCGGCGCTGGAGCGGCGGTCCGCCACCGCGGTGAGCACCTGGCCGCGGAAGGCCGGTTTAAGGAAGTTGATGTCGACGCCGGAGGCCACGGTGATGCTGTTTTCATCGCCGGGTGCCGGCACGGCCGGGTTGCAGGCGAGGGCGAACGCGGTGTCGCCGAAGGCGAAGATCATTCCGCCGTGGGCCATACCGAAGCCGTTGAGCATTTCCTGCCGGAGGGTCATCCGGATGGTGGCGTGCCCGTCGCTGATGGCGAGGACCTGGATTCCCATCCACTCGGAGGCGTAGTCGTTCTCCAGGATCTGGTGTGTGGGCCCGGAAAGGGCGGTCTCAGCCATGCGTCATTGCCTCCAGCTTTATTTACCGAATGTTCATTAGGTAATCCCATGGAGGGGTCCTGTGTCAAGGGTGGCCGGCCGGATCAGCCCAGTTTTGGAGGGTCCAGGCCAGCAGCCTGCGGGGGCAGTCCGGGGAGGCGTTCGAAAACTGGGCTGCAATGGACGACGGCGGCACGCATCCCGCCGGGGAGGTGCAAGGATTGAGTGACCGGCACCAGCACAGCAAAGGGCGGACCATGGCCAAAGGCATTTACGTCAGCGCAACCACCCCCGGCTCGGGCAAGTCACTCGTTGCCCTGGGCCTGGCGGATACCCTGCACCGGCACGCGGACAGGATCGGCTTCTTCAAACCCGTGGTCCACGGCCCGGATGCCACGGCCGATCCCATGGTGGCGCTGATGAAATCCCGCTTCGCGCTGGAGGATGAGCGGTGCCGCGGCGGACTGACCCACGCCGAAGTCCGTGATCTGCTGGCGGAAGGCAACCGCGCCGAGATCGATGCCCGCTGCGTGGAGATTTTCGCCGACATTTCGCGGCACTGCGATGTGGTGATCGTCGAGGGAACCGACCTGGCGGGCCAGGATGCCGCCGTCGAATTCGACCTCAACGCCCGCCTGGCGAACAACCTGGCCACGCCCGTGGTGGCGGTGGTGGGCGCCAAGGGGAGAACCGTTGCGGAGGCCGTGGCCGCCGTCGAGGTCGCCCGGAAGGAACTTGCCGCCGAACGGTGCGCGCTGCTGGCCATCCTGGTGAACCGTGCGGACCCGGAGGACGTCGAGGCCATCGGGGCGGCGGTAAAGCCCGGCGCGTCCAAGCGGCCCGTCTACGTCCTGCCGGAACTGGAGGAGATTGCCCGGCCCACCACCGGTGAAGTGGCTACGGCGCTGGGCGTCCGGCAGATCGCCGGCCGGCGGGACATGGAGCGCGACGTGAAGGACATCAAGGTGGCGGCCATGAACGTGGGCAACTTCCTGAACGTGCTGGATGAGGGCGCCCTGGTGATTGTTCCCGGGGACCGGGCCGACGTGATGGTGGCGTGCCTGGCCTCGTCCTTCTCGCCCGAGTTCCCGGTGGCATCCGCGCTCATCCTCACCGGCGGGCTCGCGCCGGACGCCAATATCTACCCGCTCCTGGCGCAGGCGCCGTTTCCCGTGTTCGCCACGAAGGAGGACACCTACACCACGGCCCGCCGGGTCTCCGAAGTCCGCAGCGAGATCTGGTCCGGGCACCGCCGCAAGGTTGCTTCTGCCCTGGGGCTGTGGTCCCGCCGGGTGGATGAAAACGAACTCGTGGAGCGCCTGCACCTGCCGCGTGCCGAGCGGATGACTCCGCTGCGCTTCCTGCACGACCTCATCGAGCGTGCCCGCTCGCAGCGGCGGCACGTGGTGCTGCCGGAGGGGACCGATGTGAGGATCCTGCGGGCGGCGGAGATCCTGCACCGGCGCGACGTCTGCGACCTTACGGTGCTGGGGCCGGAGCCTGACGTCCGCGAACTGGCCGCAGCGAACGGCATCGACCTCACCGGCATCAGCATCGTGGATCCGGCCACCTCGGACCTCCGGCAGAAGTTTGCCGAGAAGTACGCCGAGCTGAGGGCGCACAAGGGCGTGGACCTGGCCAAGGCGCTGGAGATCATGCAGGACGTCAGCTACTTCGGCACCATGATGGTCCAGCTGGGCGTCGTGGACGGCATGGTGTCCGGCGCCGCGCACACCACGGCCCACACCATCCGTCCGGCCCTGGAGTTCGTGAAGACGCGCGAGGGCGTGAAAATCGTGTCCTCGGTGTTCCTGATGCTCATGCCGGACCGGGTGCTGGTCTACGGCGACTGCGCGGTGAACCCGGACCCGAACGTGGAGCAGTTAGCGGACATTGCGCTGGCTTCGGCGGAGACCGCTGCCCAGTTCGGGGTGGAGCCCCGGGTGGCCATGCTGTCCTACTCAACGGGCGGCTCGGGCTCCGGCGAGGCAGTGGACGAGGTGCGGCAGGCCACGGAGCTGGTCCGTGAGCGCCGGCCGGACCTCGCAGTCGAGGGCCCCATCCAGTACGACGCCGCCGTGGACGCCTCCATCGCCGAGTCCAAGATGCCGGGATCCTCGGTTGCCGGGCAGGCCACCGTGTTCATCTTCCCGGACCTCAACACCGGCAACAACACGTACAAGGCGGTGCAGCAGAGCTCAGGGGCGGTCGCCGTCGGGCCCGTCCTGCAGGGCCTGCGGAAGCCGGTCAACGATCTCTCCCGCGGCTGCACCGTGGAGGACATCGTGAACACCGTGGCCATCACGGCCATCCAGGCGCAGGCCTCCTAGGTGTTTCTTACAGCAACGCGGGGTCACTCCACGCCCAATTTGGGTGCGTCATCGGGCATGGAGTGACCCCGCGTTGCTGTAAGCGGCCCGTCAGCTGTTGTCCGGCTTGGCCAGGCTCTCCTGGTCCTCCTGCTTGGCAGGCTCGTCGGACAGGCCCTGCGGGGTGAGGTCCAGGTCCTCCGCGTTCTCCGGGGCCTCGGGGGCTTCTCCGGTTTCGGCGGCCTTGAGGTTGCCGGTATCATCCAGCGCCGGGTTGGCGCCCTCCACCACCGTGGGGTCCTTCTTTCCGGAGCCCGGCCGGGCATCCGAGTCCGCCTGGGCGTTCAGGGGAGCGGTACTGCTGGATCCCGTGTTGGTGGGATCATTCTCGTCAATCGACGCGGGTTCGTTCGTCATGGAAGTGTCCTCTCGGGCGTGGTCCAGCCTGTCCGCCCCGACTCTAGGCGCAGCCGCGCCCATCCGCAAGGAAACGGCCGCCGCGCCCACCTATAGTGGGGTTTGAACCGCAGAAGCAAGGCTCAGGAGGCCCCTCATGCTCGTGCTCGTCATCAACTCCGGATCGTCGTCGCTCAAATACCAGGTCCGCGATGTCGCGGCCGGGAGCGTCCTGACCGAGGGGCTGATCGAGAAGATCGGCATGGGCAACGGCGGCGACGGGGACGGCGAGATCGAGGGCCCGCGGGACCATGCCGAGGCGCTGGAACAGGTGGACGCCGCCATCCACCGGGAACTCGGCGATCTGGAGCTGGCGGCAGTGGGCCACCGGGTGGTGCACGGCGGCGAGCGGTTCGCCGAGCCCGTGCTGATTGACAACGAGATCACCCGTGCCATCGAGCGCCTGAACCCGCTGGCGCCGCTGCACAACCCGGCCAACGTGCTGGGAATCCGGGCCATCACCAGGAAGTGGCCGGACATGCCGCAGGTTGCCGTGTTCGACACCGCCTTCCACCGCACCCTCCCCGAGCACGCCTGGCGCTACGCCGTGCCGGACGAGCTGTACACCAACCACGGCATCCGCCGCTACGGCTTCCACGGCACCTCCCACGAGTACGTGGCGCGCCGCGCCGCCGCGCTGCTGGACCTGCCCATGGAAGAGTTCGACGGCGTGATCGCCCACCTGGGCAACGGCGCCTCAGTCACCGCCATCCGCGGCGGCCGGTCGGTGGACACCTCCATGGGCTTCACGCCCTTGGAAGGACTGGTGATGGGGACCCGCTCGGGCGACCTGGACCCGTCCATCCTGGTGTTCCTGGGCCGGGCAGGCTGGACACCCGAGGACCTGGACACCATGCTCAACCGGGAGTCGGGGCTGAAGGGCCTGGCCGGCAACAACGACATGCGCTCGGTGGTGGAGGCCTCCGAGTCCGGCGATGCCAAGGCTGCGACGGCGCTCGGCATCACCTCCTACCGGCTGGCCAAGTACATCGGCGGGTACCACGTGGCCGTGGGCGGTGCCAAGGCCCTGGTGTTCACGGCGGGGATCGGCGAGAACTCGCACCAGTTCCGTGCCTTGGTGACGGACAGGCTTGGCGCGCTGGGCATAGAACTCGACGCCGGCCTGAACGCCGAGCGGTCAAGGGAAGCGCGCGTCATTTCCACGGCACAGTCCGCCATCCCCGTCCTGGTGGTTCCCACTGACGAGGAGCGCGCCATCGCGGAGGCGACTGCCGCCGTCGTGACTTCCTCGGCCGGGTAACCGACGCTCTCTCACTTGATGTGGGATTTCCCCGAACGCTCTCTCACTTGATGTGGGATTTCCCCGAACGCTCTCTCACCTAAGCCCGGCCCTTGAGGATCAGGTTCCAGTAGACCTGCGGGAAGATGTCCCGGTCCACCACCCAGGACAGCCTGCTTTCGTTCCACGTGGGCACCCGCGGGATGGTGGGCATGGGCCGGTACCGGTCATCGAACTCGGCGAACACCACGGTGTTGCGGGACACGGTGAAGGGGCACACCGAGTAGCCGTTGTACTTTGCCCGCAGGGCCTTGCCTTTCCGCGCGGCCACCAGGTTTTTGGCCAGGACCTGGGTCTGCTTCCGCAGGGCGCCCCCCGACTTGGAATTGGTGGTTCCGGCGGCGTCCCCCAGCGACCAGACGTTCTGGAACCGGATGTGCCGGAGCGTCTGCCGGTCCACCTCCACGAAGCCGCCGGTGTCGCCGGCTGCAGGCAGGTCGGTCGCCTTGAGCCAGTCGGGGGCGGACTGCGGCGGAACGGCGTTGAGGACGTCGTAGTGCAGGTTCTCTTCGGTACCGGCGGCCAGGTCCCGGATGGTTGCTGTCTGGCCGGCCGCGTCCACGGCGACGAGTTCGCTGTTGGTCCGCAGCTCGATGCCGTACTCGGCGATCTTGCGGTCAAGTTCCCGGTCCACCTCCGGCACGCCGAACACCGTGGGGTAGGGCTGGACCATCACCACGCGGACCCGGTCTAGGACACCCTGCTCCCGCCAGTAGTCGCAGGCCAGGTACATGGGTTTCTGGCTGGCGCCGCCGCATTTGACGGGCCCGGCGGGCATGGTGAAGACTGCCGTGCCGGACGCCAGGCCGCTCAACAGGGTCCAGGCCTTGGACGCCAGTTCGAACTCGTAGTGCGAGGTGCCGGAGGGCGAGTGCACGGCCTCGGCCAGGCCGGGCACGGCATCCCAGTCATACTGCAGGCCGGGGCACACCACCAGCTGTCCGTAGGACACGGTGGAACCGGACGCCAGGGTGACGGTGTTCGCATCCGTGTCCACACCGGCGGCGGCGTCGCGGATCCAGGTCACGCCCTGGGGTGTCACGGATTCCTGCGAGCGGACTGCCTCCGTGGCCTGGGCCCGGCCGCCGGCGATGTGGGAGAACAGCGGCTGGTAGAAGTGGTGGTCCTTGGGCTCGACGACGGCCACGTCCTTCACCCCGTAGCGCTCCAGTCGGGCGGCCAGTGACACGCCGGCGTTGCCGCCGCCGATGATGACAACCTCGTGCTGTGCGGCCACCGTGCTACTTCTTTTCGGTCAGGGCAGTAGCCTTGTGCGCGGCCCGGGCTCCGGTCTTGGCCGACTCCACCACATACTGCGGCTCGTCCTCGCTGGCACGGTGCGTGTTCCCGTCCAGTTCAAAGTCACTGGTCTTCTTTTCCACGATCATGCCGTGGGTCTTGCCCTGCGGGGTGTTCCATTCCACGGACGTTCCCTTGCCCAATGACATCTGTTCTCCTAGGTGGGGTTTGCGGTGGGAAGCGGCTCTGCTGCGGGAACCGTGCCCCCAGTATCCGCCGTTGGGAGCGGTGTCTCAACGGGGGCGTACGACGGCGGCGCCTCGCCTGGCACCGGCTGGGTCGCCGGGGCGGTGGCGGGCGCTGTCCCTGCCGGAGCGGTTGCACCGGCGCCCGTGCCGGGTGAGGAGGGAGGAGCAGAAGTGCCTGTGTGGGCCGAACTTTGTGTGGCGCTGGGATCCGCCTGGACGATGGCCATGATCTGTGCCTTGTAGTCGGACAGAGTGGCCTGGATTTCGGAAAGCGGCACGTTCTGGATATTCCGGCCGTACTCGGCAATCTCGGCCCACAGAGCCTGCAGGGAGGCCATGCCCGCTTCGCTCAGCGGACCGTCCAGGGTAAGGACGAGCTGGCTGGCCAGTGCGTAGGTAAGGCACTCGAAGCAGTTGTAATTGGCTGCCGCGGACAGGTTTTCGGGAACAATCACGTCCGTCTGCCCCACGATGAGGACCACCTGGAAGCCCACGGCCACGGCCGCGCACCCGCTGCAGCTGGCAAAGGCATAGGCCTCGTTCCGGGTATCAACGGGTTCGCCGTCCTCGGCCCAGACCAGCGCGAAGGCGACGCTGTAGGTCACGGACCCGTCGGTGGTGTTGACGGCCAGGGCCTGGTTGCCGTCCTCCTCGGGGGCGTCGGGCCGGTCGAACGGGAACACCCAGGACGGGGCCGGGGCGGAGGACGATCCGCCCGCCGGGGCGGGCACGGTACCGGGCGCACCTGCCACGGGCACCAGCACCATGCTCAGCTGCGGGTTCTCCCGGGTGGGCCTGGCCGCGCCTTCGGGCCATAAGGCGACGGTGCGTCCGCTGCCGCCTTCCCGCAGGGCGGTGCCCGAAACCGGCAGGATCGACGTCGTTGCATCAGCCAGCGTGCCGCGTTCGTACGGCTGCACGGGACGGTACGTCCCGCCGTCGGGCCACCATGCCCAGGCGAGCCCGGCCAGCAGGGCCGCCACGGCACCCATCGCCAATGACCGCTGAACCAGCCTGCCGCGGGTTTTCTGCCAGGCGCCGACGGTCAGTTGCCGCAGGAGCCGGAGCAGGATGTAGAGCATGCCGAGCATTGGCAGGGCAACGGCGACGATCGCCAGGACGCGCACGGCGGCGCCGGCCGGGTCGCCGGCAGCGAGACTGTCTGTGAGCAGTTCCTGTTGCTTCGCGGCGCTGTCCCATGCGGTGGCCAACAGCCTGGGCAGGGCGAGCACCATCATGGCCAGGCTGAACAGCAGCAACGGCACAGTCACCAGGACCCACAACGTCGCCACGGCCCGGGCCCACGGCTTCAGGACCTTGTTCTCCGGCCGGCCCCAGTGCCACGGAAGAAGCCCCAACAGAGTGGGCTTGATGCGCTGGAACAGGTCCGGGACGCCGGTGGTGTCGGCCAGGATGTGGTAGCCGTCGAACCGCACCAGGGGCAGCAGCTGCCGGACCATCTGCAGGATCTGCGTGACCACCACCAGGAGCAGTGCGTCCAGGCCTGTAGCCCACCACAGGCCCATGATCGCCACCGCAACGATGGCGTTGAAGTAGAGGCCGCCAAGGTCCGTGATGATGCGGCCGCCCCGGCCCAGGCGGTAGGAATCCGTGACGTCCGTGAAGAACGCCGGCCAGATGAGGTACAGGCCTGCACCCATGGCGCCGGGCGTGGCCCCGCCCCTCCGGGCAGCGGCGGCGTGCCCGAATTCGTGGAACCCCGCGGACAGGATGGTGACGGCAAAGATCAGCAGGAGCAGGACAGGCTTTTCGAATGCCTCATGGGTGGCCGCGCCAAGTCCCTTAACCATCAGCACCCACCAGCAGGCCGCCAGGAACGCTGCCGTCACGGCCACCACGATCAGCGGGTTGAACAGAACCGTGAACGGGGACGTGATTTTGCGGGTGCGTTCCGGATCGGTCACTGTGTAGCGGAAACGCATGCCCAGGAGCGGGTCTGCTTTCTTTACCTCGGGCTGGGATCCGTCCGCAAGCCGCAGCAGGCCCAGCGGCAGCAGCTGTGAGTCCATCAATGTCCGGACGTTGTCCGCGCTGATCAGCCTTCCGGACGTCTCGCTGGCGTGCCGGGCCACCTCCTCCATGGTCCGTGTCCCGTCCACTGCCTCCAGCACTGCGAACAGCAGCGGCGTCAGTTGGAGAGTCTGGCCGTCGGCGCGGCGGACCAGCGACGGCGGCGCCCGGTAACCGGATCCCTCGGAAGGCCCGATGAGCTGCACGCCCTCAGCCCGGGCGGGCACCTGCGGCGGGTGTTCGGTGATGGCAGCGGACGACGGCGGGCCCGCCTTCGAGGCCGGCCCGCCGCTTGCGTGGGTCATGGGTGCTTACTGCCGGAGGTCGGACTGCTGGTCGGCAGTGGCGTTGGCTTCGCCCTCGATGTGTTGGGAGATGATGGCATCCTGTTCGGCCACGGCGTATGCCTGGCTGTCGATGGAGCCGATGTTTGCGGCCACCGCGGCGTCGATAGGGGCAGCCACGTTGGCGTTGGCGGCCACGGCACCGTTGATCGGAGCTGCGATATCCGCGTCGGCCGCAAGGTCCACGTTGACGTTGAGCAGGTCGCCGTCGAGTGCGGCAGCCGGATCCACGGGCAGCGCGCCGACGTCCGGCAGGCTTCCGTCCGGCAGGCTTCCGTCGGGGAGCGTGCCGTCGGGAAGGAGGCCGCCGCCGTCGACCGTTCCCGCGGTGGTTCCGGGCTCGGTCCCGGTGCCCGCCGCGCCGTCCTCCACCGTGCCATCGCCAACGGTGTCGTCAGACTGGTCGATGGTGCTGTCCTGGGTGGATGCGGCGTTCGCGTCGGCTACGATGCCCTGCTCGATGATGACGCCCTGGTCCGCCAGGGCCTGCGCCTCGGAGCCGAAGGAGAGGATGTTGGCGGAGGCCGCGGCGTCAATCGGCGCGGCCACGTTGGCGTTGGCGGCCACGGCGAGGTCGATGGGTGCCGCCGCATCGATGCCAAGATCAAGGTCCGCATTCAGGTCAAGGACAGAGGCAACTTCTTTGTCCGGCAAGGCCGTTGCCTGTTCCGCCGTCAATTCGTCGTCGGTCAGGGGACGCATTTCTTCCATGCTCACAAAAACCTCCACGTACGGCGCTGGTTGGCCTGCCCCCAGCGGGCAGCCAGCGCCAGACAATAGTAAGCATGATTAGTGTCAATGGATACATCCGTGTCCAGAGCCGCTCATGGTGCGGATGGCACAAGGTGACGGACGGCGGCGGAGGAGGGCCGCCGTCGTCCGCTTACTTCCGGGCGCGCAAACGGTGGGCGGCCCCGGCAACCCTGTTGCACAAAGCCCAGTAGGCCACGCCTGCCGCCAGGGAGGCGGCCAGTGCGAGCGGAAGGCCCAGGCCGGCCAGCGGCGGGTAGACGAGCCAATGGACGAGGTAGATGTGCATGGAGGCGCTGGCCAGCAGGACCGTCACGCGGCCCAGGGCCCGCGGCATGGGGAGGGCGGGCAGCCAGGCAAGCAGCAGGATGCCGGCAATCACCGTGGCGTCGCGGTTGGCATCCTCGAAGAACCCCGGAACCGTGAGGACGGCCAGGGCGGAGACAGTGCAGCGCTGGGCGAGGTTGCGGGACCTGGCCACCGCCCATCCGAGCGCGAAGAGCCAGAGGGCCGGAACGGTGTAAGGCACACCCGGCTCCACGATTTCATAGCGTGTCAGCAGCCCGCCGCCGAACATGATGAGCGGGAAAATGAACGGGAACCGGCGTTCCGCCCGGTGCAGCCACGGGATGGAGAGCAGGGCCGTCATGGCCAGCAGGATGTAGACGATCACCTCGATGAACCAGAAATGCCACTGCGTGGTGATCTGCTCGTCTCCCAGCATGGAGTTCAGGAGCACGATGTTGACGAGGCCGTAGTGGTCTGTGACCAGGTAGGCGAAGGCGATGAACACCATGCTGGGCACGGCGATCCGGGCCACGCTGGTGAGCTGCCGGCGCAGGCGGGGAAGCCTTTCGCCGGAGAGCTGGAAGCGTGCGAAGTTGAACCCGGCCGCGGCAATCAGCACGTGGGCCATGCCCTGCCAGTTGAACAGGCCGATGTGCGTGCCGGCGATCAGGAAGATTCCCACGGCCCGGAGGACCAGGCTGGTGTCCGTGGGGGCAAAGAGCCGTGCGAGCCGGGTCCGGGCGGGCCGGCCTGGCCGGCGCGGCTCAAGGTCGCGGACCGGTGTGACATGCCAGTCCGGGGGCAGGTGGCCCAGTGCCTGCTCGAGCCGGACCGAGGCCGCCACGAAGGACAGGGAGTCGCCGCCGAGCGAGACGAACGTGTCCGTGTCCGCGATGTCCGTCTGCTCCAGCGTGTCCTCGTAGATGCGCCGGACGGTGTCCGGCCCGGCCGAGTTGCCGCGCTCTCCTTGCGGAGCACGTTCGGCCGGGGCCGGGGCAGTTTCCGAGAGCGCCGCCACGGCCGGGTAGTCCACTTTGCCGGTGGCCAGGCGGGGAAGTTCCGCCACGGCATGGATTTCGACGGCGGCGCGTGGCAGGCCGAGGCCCTGGGCGAGGACTTTGGTCAGCAGCCGGGTGTCATGGGTTCCCTCGACGGCGACGACGAGCCCCTGGTCCGTTCCCGCGCTGGCAGCGTGCACGCCGAGGTCCGCCAGAAGGCGTTCCACCTGGCCCAGGTCCACACGCAGTCCCACGATCTTGACGAACCGGCTGCGCCGCCCGCGCACCTCGTAGAGGCCCGCGGCGTTCTTCACCGCGAGGTCGCCGGTGCGGAGCTCGGTGACGGTGCGGCCCTGTGCCAGGTCCTCCGGGGTCTCGGCATACCCCAGCATGACATTGGGCCCGGTGTACACCAGTTCGCCGTCCTCGAGGCCGGCCACGGGTTCAATCCGGAAGTCGCCGCCGGGAACTGGCACGCCGATGGCGCCGGGATGGGCGGCGGCAAGGTCCGGCGGCAGGTACGCCATCCGGGCTGTGGCCTCGGTCTGGCCGTACATGACGAAGAGTTCCCAGCCCTGCCGTTGGCCCAGCTCCGCGTAGTGCCGGACGGATTCCGGGGCGAG
This sequence comes from Arthrobacter sp. AB6, assembly GCF_031844545.1. Lineage (NCBI taxonomy): Bacteria > Bacillati > Actinomycetota > Actinomycetes > Micrococcales > Micrococcaceae > Arthrobacter > Arthrobacter sp. AB6. The sequence goes on along the minus strand of NZ_JAUZVL010000001.1, from coordinate 156,403 downwards.
CCGGCCGCCGGCCTGGGTGACGTAGCGCAGGCTGGGCAGGTCCATGTCCGCGAAGCCCACGCGCTCCAGCAGCTCAAAGGTGTAGGGAACGCCGGCGAACGCCGTGGCAGCTTCCCGCCGGAACAGCTCCCAGAAACACGGATCCACCACTGACAGTCCGGTCAGGACCAGGCCCGCGCCGCGCAGCAGGTGGCTGTTGATGACCGAGAGGCCGTAGCAGTAGGACATCGGCAAGGTGGTGGCGGCCCGGTCCCCGGGCGTGATCCGAAGATAGGTTGCGATGGACTCGGCGTTGGCCTGCAGGTTGGCGTGGGACAGGCGCACCAGTTTGGGGGAGCCCGTGGAGCCGGACGTGCTGAGGAGGAGGGCAAGGTCCGGATGCAGGGTGTGCCGGGTACCGGGCCGGCGTTCGTCGAGGACGCACTCGCCATTCGCGGAGCGGACCACAACGTCGGGGTCGTAGGCCGTCACGAGGGATTCGAGGGCCGCCGGCTTGTCCTCCGGGAGGAGGATCAGCGGGTGACCGGACGCGAGGGCGGCGAGGTACGCCACCAGCGATTCGACGTCGTTGGACGCCGCAAGGGCGATAAGGCGCCGTTCGGCGCCCAGCTTCCGGGAAAAACTGTCGACGCGGTCGGCGAGCTCCCGGTAGGTCAGCGTCAGCCCGTCGGCGAGGATGGCAGGCCGGTTTCCGTAGCGCGCAAGATCGGCAGCGAAAGAAACCCGCGCGAAATCAAGCTGCGTGGTCATCCGACGATCTTATTAGTACAGCCTTACCTTACTAAAATCGAGCGTTAAGAAAAGCGGATGGAGAAATAAAAGGGGTGCGTGCATGCTTCCCCGGGAACCCCCATTGAATGCTCCAAAAACGCCGTTCCGGGGGCTCAAAAAGGGCATTATCGGAGCGCCGGACGGGCCATAAAGGGAGCTTTCCGCAACGCCTTGACAGCCCCACGCCGTCGGGCCAAGCTGGCGCTGTGCCTACCTGCCGGCCGAGCCGGGCCGGCATCAGGCCCCTGTCCAAGGAGAATCCAATGCCTGTTGTGGAAGAAACCGTCGTCATCCCCCGGCCACCGCAGGAGGTCTTTGACTTCCTGTCGAAATTCGAAAACATCGCCGTCTATGATTCCTCGGTCCTCGCCTCCGAGCAGATCGGTGACGGCCCGCTGGGCGTGGGTTCCCGTGGCCGCGGAACCAGCAAGGTCATGGGGCGGCAGTTCGACTGGACCGCCGAAATCACCGAGTTTGATCCGCCCCGGCGCATGGTGTCCCGTTCCGTCGAGGGCAAACTGGACTTCACCATTATCATCACGCTCGAACCAGCCGACGGCGGCACCCGCGTTACCGAGCGGATCGAAGCCGCGTCCGGCCTGGGCGGCATCTTTGGCAAGCTGGCCGACCCGCTGGTGGAACGGGCCCAGGGGCGGACGGTCCGCGCCAATCTCGAAACGCTGGCCGAGTGGCTGGCGGAGCATCCACAGTCCTGAGCTGCGTCGCTTTCGTCCTACTTCAGCCCGGCGCCGGGCAGCAGCTCGGTGGCACCGAGGGAATCGGCGATGAAGGCATAGTCCCAGGCCCGTTCGCGCCACTGCACATAGCGGCCGGACGCACCGCCGTGCCCGCCGTCCATCTCGATCTTCATGACAATCGGCTCGGCGCCGGTGGTCTTGTTCCGCAGTTCCTGCACCCATTTGGCCGGTTCCACGTAAAGGACCCGGGTGTCGTTGAAGGACGTGACGGCGGCGATCTTGGGATACGCCGCCTCCCTGACGTTCTCGTAGGGGGAGTATGACTTCATGTAGGCGTACGCCGCGGGATCGGTGATGGGGTTGCCCCACTCCTCCCACTCCAGGGCGGACAGCGGCAGCTCGGGATCGAGGATGCTGGTCAGCGGGTCCACGAACGGCACCTGCGCCACGATCACTGCATACTTTTCCGGCGCCATGTTCGCCACGGCCCCCATCAGCAGGCCGCCGGCCGATCCGCCCAGGGCGGCGATCCGGGCAGGGTCCACCCAGCCGGAACCGGCCAGCCAGTCTGTGGCGTCGATGAAGTCGGTGAACGTGTTCTTCTTGGTGAGTTTCTTGCCGTCCTCGTACCAGTGCCGGCCCAGCTCCCCGCCGCCGCGGATGTGGGCGATCACGAACACCACGCCGCGGTCCAGCAGCGACAGCCGCGCGATCCCGAAGCCAGGATCCATGCTCAGCTCATAGGAGCCGTACCCGTACACCAGGCCGGCCGCCGTCGAATCCTGCTTCACGGCCTTGTGCCGCAGTACGGAGAGCGGAATCCTGGTGCCGTCCGCGGCGTCTGCCCATTCCCGGGTGGCGACGTAGTCGCTGCCGTCGTAGCCGCCCAGGACCGGGCTTTCCTTGCGCAGCAGCAGCTCACCCGCGGGCTGCTCCGGCGTGGGCAGCACGAAGTCGTATACGCGTGACGGCGTGAAGTAGGACGTGTAGCCCAGCCGGATGACCGGGGCCTCGTAGTCGGACCCGCCCACGCCCGCGGTGTAGAGCTCCTCATCGAAGGCCGGCTCCACGGGTTCTTCCTGGGCGGGCGTGCCCAGCCCTGCCAGCCCGATGAACTGCACGCGCTCGATGGTGTCCTTGCGGATGGAAACGACCAGGTGCGTGGAGGTGACGCCCGCGCCGTTGATGCGGACGTCGTCGGAATGTTCGACGACGGTGACCCAGGCCTGCTCTGCCAGCGGCTTGGCGAGCGCGGCCGGGTCCGCCAGGGAGACCATGGAGTTGACCGCACCGCGGTTGTGCGTCAGGAGGATACGCTCCTGTTTTTCGCCGTCCGGCCCGGCAAGCAGGAACGGCTCGGCCTCATAGAGCACGCGGTCGTTCCGCGAGATCACGGTGGTGAGCTCCTGGGCGGGATCGTCAAAGCGGAGCAGGCGGGTTTCGCTGTACTCCGAGCAGCCGATGCCCAGCACGAGGTGGCGCCGGTCAGCTGAGAGCTCGAAGCCCAGCCACATGGCGGCGTCGTCCTCCTGGTAGATGACCACATCATCGGCAACAGGCGTGCCCAGGACGTGCGCCTTCACCTGGTACGGGCGCCACGAGTCATCCACCACGGTGTAGAAAATCCGGGTGCCGTCGGGGGAGAAGGCGACGCCGTAGAAGACGTTCTCGATGACGTCCGGCAGCAGCCCGCCGGTGCGGAGGTCCTTGATGCGGAGGGTGAAGCGCTCATCCCCCGAGTTGTCCACGGCATAGGCATAGAGGGTCCCGTCCACGGTCACGGCCGAGCCGCCCACCGAGAAGTACGGTTTGCCCTCCGCCTCCACGTTGCCGTCCAGCAGGACTTCCTCGCCGGGGATTTCGACGCCGGGCTGCACCGCGGGCGGCGTCCAGTCGGCAACCTTGTCCCCGGTGTCCGCGGCCCGGACCCGGCACTGGATGCCGTACTCCTTGCCCTCCACGGAGCGGCTGAAGTACCACCACCCGTCCTTGCGGTGCGGCACGGAGAGGTCGGTTTCCTGGGTGCGGCCCTTGATCTCCTGGAAGATGGCCTCGCGCAATGGTTCCTGGTGTGCGGTGACCGCCTCCTGGTACGCGTTCTCGGCCTTCAGGTGCTCCACCACTTCGGCGGATTCCTTGTCCCGCAGCCACTCGTAGTTGTCCACGAAAACGTCCCCGTGGTGGACACGTTCGGACGGGATCTTCTTGGCAACCGGCGGTGTGGGAGCGGCAGTGGTGGCGGAGTCCCGCAGCGGAGTCTGGGTCATTCCTTCAATATATAGATCCCCGCCGACAATTATCCGGCCGTTCGCTACCGGGGGATCGCCGCCTCCGCGGGGGAGTAAGGGCGTCCGACGGCGGGGCGCGCTGTCGCTGGTGCGCTGCGCCAGTTGCGCGCCTGGCTCCGGCGGTGGGGGCCGTCCCGGGCTGAGGGGACGGCGGGCCGCCGGCCTAGTGGGCTTGAGGCGGCGGGCGTATCCTGTTCACGCCAAGGCACGTCCATTAAACGTGAGAGGGGAACGTCACATGACCATCCCGCCAGTGCACGAGCCCGAGCCGTTTCCGCCGGAACCAGGCCCGGACCAGCCAGATCCAACCCATCCCGGTCCGCCGGCTCCCAATCCGTTCCCTGCACCGGAACCCCCGGGCCCGCTGCCGGTGCCGGACCCAGGTCCCGCACCGCTTCGGCCGGACCCGACCCGGAGCTGACAACCGAGCATGTGAGGGGCCCTTTCGCGTGCAGCGAAGGGCCCCTCAACCATGTCCCGCCAGGGCGCAAAAAACTTCGAAAATCCCCCTCGGAACCCCTTGCAGACCTGAACTCCCAGTGCTAAAAAATCTATATCAGTCAATACAGATCGGCTGATACGAAAAGTGTTGGACCGTCTCTTACGAGGAGGGAAGCCATGTTGATGCGAACTGATCCGTTCCGCGAGTTGGACAGGCTGGCCCAGCAGGTCCTCGGCACGGCGGCGCGCCCGGCAGCGATGCCGATGGACGCGTGGCGGGAGGACCAGGAATTTGTCGTCGCCTTTGATCTGCCCGGCGTCGCACTGGATTCTGTGGATCTGGATGTGGAACGGAATGTCCTGACGGTACGGGCCGAGCGCCCCGACCCTGCAGGCAAGGACACCGAGTTGATCGCCTCCGAGCGGCCGCGCGGCGTGTTCAGCCGCCAGCTGATCCTCGGGGACACCCTGGACACCGACAACGTGAAGGCTTCATACGACGCCGGTGTCCTGACGCTGCGGATTCCTGTCGCCGAAAAGGCCAAGCCGCGCAAGATTGAAATCGAGACGAAGGGGGCCAAGCAAGAGATTGCCGCCTAGTTTCAACACAGGATCGGAAAGTCGGGGATCTACTGACTGCCTTTAGGGCGGATTGCACAGTATGCACGCCACAGCGCTTAAAGCGCACCGGCAGCCTACACCCGCACTTCCCGGTATGGCGGCCCCCGGCTTCGGCCGGGGGCCGTCTCATGCCCGGAGAAGGCAACGCGGGGTCACTTACCGCCCAAAAAACCACGTCGGATGGACCGTAAGTGACCCCGCGTTGCCTTCAATCCGGAGGGGTCAGGTGTTGAGTTCCAGCATCAGCGCGGGCAGCTCGTCCGCGAGTTCGCGCGCCAGGAAGCCCAGAGGTCCCAGCCGGCTGGCAAGCCTGTCCGCGGCAGCCGCATGGAGATGCGTGCCCCAGCACGCAGCCTGCGCTTCGCTGGTTCCCCGGGCGCGAAGGCCGGCGATGGCACCGGCCAGCACATCTCCGCTGCCTGAGGTCCCCAGCCCGCCGTATCCCGTGGTGATTTTCCAGAGCTCCGCCTCTTCCGGCGCATCACCTGGCGGCCTCGCGATCAGGCCCTGGCAGCTCACCACCGCCTGGTACCGTTCGGCAATCTCGGCAACATCAGCCGGCAGGTCCCCCGGCTCACGGCCAAGCAGGATCCCAGCCTCCTTGGGATTGGGCGTCAGGATCAGGCGCCCCTTCCACGGACCGGACTGGTCCTCCACGTTGGCCAAAGCACCCAAAGCGTAGGCATCGAGGACGACGGCGGGACCTCCGCCGTCGTTCCCTTTCCCTGGGGCGGCCTCCCGCCCGAGCAGGGCCCGGAGCAGTTCCTCGGCCAGGTCCAGGTCATCGAGGCCCGGGCCCACCAGTACGGCATCTGCCCCGTCCAGGTACGGGGCGATGCGGTCCAGGCCCTCGGCCGTTACGGACCCGCCAGGGGTTTCCGGCAGCCCCACCGCCCCGCACTCCGGCAGCGCGACGCCCAGGTGGACAGCCACCGATTCCGCGACGGCCAGGGTGAGTTTCCCGGCGCCGGCCCGAAGGGCGGCGGCGCCGGAGAGCAGTGCGGCACCGGGGGTCGCCCGGGCTCCGCCGATCACCAAAACCGATCCGCGGGAGTACTTGTCCTCGCCGGCGGCGGGCAGCGGCCAATCGCGCAGGAGCGACGGCGTCACCAGGGCTGGCTGCCTGGCTCCGGCCCCGGACGCTTCACCGCGGGTGGACACTGGCGTCCCCGGCATGTTCGGTCACGGCAACGCCCTGCTCGGTCAGGTGGTCCGCCACGTTGAAGCTTTCGAGCGTCCACGGGCCGGCGCCGGAGGGCCGCACATAGCGGGTCAGGGAGGCGTTCAGCACCGAGGTGGTGGCCGCCAGGTCCAGGAGTTCTGCTTCACTCAGCCCTTCAAGCACGTACCGGAAGAGCATGATCACGGCGTCGTGGCACACCAGCATTACCCGGTGCCCGGTGCCGAGATTGTTCAGTTCCGCCAGGACGGAGCGCAGCCGGAGGGCCACGTCCGCCCAGGATTCCCCGCCCGGCGGCCGGTAGTACAGCTTGCCCAGCCATTCGCGGCGTTCCACCTCATCCGGGAAACGCTGCTCCACGCCCAGCCGGGTGAGCCGGTCCAGGATGCCCAGTTCGCGGTCCCGGAGCCGTTCATCGGTGCGCACCTTCACGGGCCAGCCGGCCACCTCCACGGCGATTTCCGCCGTTTGCCGGGCGCGGGCATAGGGCGAGGAAACCACGGCGTCCGGCCGGAACTCCTCGGCGATCCGGGCCAAAGCCGCACCCAGGGCCTTGGCCTGCTCCTGCCCAATGTCGGACAGGTTCACGTCGGCATCACGGGCCGGCACGGCGATGACCGCCGCCCCCGCCTCCCGGGCTTCGGTGGCGGCAACGTTGCCTTCGCTCTCGCCGTGCCGGATCAGCAGCAGTTCCACCGCCCCGGCTTCCTGTACAGCCTCTGTCAGCCCGTCGTCGTTCAAGAGAATCACCCCGTCTGCGTGCCGTTCCGAATGCAGGAACACTACCAGCGGCGTACCCAGCGGGTGCCCAAAATAACCGGCGCTAAGTGCCTATGGTGACCGCGTCATCCAAGTTCTCCGGTCCTCCGGTTTTGACGGGCTCAGCGGCGGGACGCTCTACCCCGCCCTGAACCGGCTCGAGACGGACGGATTCGTCAGTTCGGTGTGGCGGGAAGGGGACAACGGCCCCGGAAAGAAGTTCTACTCCCTCAACCCGGAAGGGCGGCAGCGGCTGCACGAGTCGGCCAGGGACTGGACCCAATTCACAGCGCTCATCAAGAACCTGCTAGAGGAAAAGAAGGCTCACTAAATGTCGTCAGAGGAATACCTGAAGGCCCTGGCCTACGAACTGCGCCAGCGGAAACAGAACGAAGACATGGTCAGCAGCACGCTGCAGGAGGTCAGCAGCCACCTGGCCGAGAGCGGTGAAAGCGGCCAAACGGCCTTCGGGGCAACCGCGTGAGCACCCTGCGTCTTTCCCGGACCTCCGGTAACACCAAATCCGCTGCGGGTTCGGACATGCGCTGCCCGGGCCCACGCAGCGCATGTCCGAATCCGTAGCGAAAGTCCGAAAGCTACCGCTCCGGGGTGAGCACCTTCGAGAACACCGTTGCGCCGTTGGCGTTGCGCAGGCTCACGGTGAAGACTTCGGAATCCAGCTGGACGTGCCCGAAGAACTGGTTCTCACCGTTACGGGGCGATTCGCCCGGGAAGCGGCCCGCCTTGGAGAACACCACCTCGGGCCCGAACGTGCCGTCCATCTTGTTCGGGCCGAACGAACCCGCCGCAATCGGCCCGGCCACGAATTCCCAGAAGGGGTCGAAATCAGTGAAGGCCGCACGCTCGGGGGAGTAGTGGTGGGCCGCGCAGTAATGCACGTCGGCGGTCAGCCATACCACGTTCTTAACCCGGTTGTGCTTGAACGCGCTCAGCACCCCGGCGATCTCGAGCTCACGGCCCAGGGGAGCGCCGTCGTCGCGGTTTGAAACGCTTTCCTGGTTCACCGGGCCGTCACCCACGATGACGCCCACGGGCATGTCCGCTGCGATGACCTTCCACGTGGCCTTGGAGCGTGAAACCTCGCGGATCAGCCAATCCACCTGCTCCTGGCCCAGGATGGCCGTGGCATACGGTTCCTTCCCGTCGGTGTTGGGCGACTTGAAGGTCCGCATGTCCAGGCAGAAGATGTCCAGTTGCGGTCCGCGGGAAATTTTCCGGTAGATGCGCGCCGGCTGGTACTGCCCGGCGTCGTCAAACGTTCCCGGCCGCCAGAGGGCCGAGGAGTCCGCGATGGGCATGTTCTCCTGCCACGCCTGCCGGCCCCGGGCCGCGAGGGTGTTGACGTCCCGCACGGTGTAGCGGGGATCGTCCAGGATCTCGCCCGGGTACCAGTTGTTGGTGGTTTCGTGGTCGTCCCATTGCGAGATCAGGGGCACATCGGCGAACATCGCGCGCATGTTGGCGTCCATCTGGTTGTAACGGTGCCGGCCGCGGAACTCGGTCAGCGTCTCGGCCACCTTGGACACCTCCTCAGTGACCAGGTTCCGCCACACCTGCCCGTCCTTCTCCACCACGGTCTCCGTGATGGGGCCGTCGGCGTAGACGGTGTCGCCGGAGTGGATGAAGAAGTCCGGACGGGTCTGGTGCATGGCGCGGTAGCCTGGCATCCCGCCGATTTCCTCGTTGATGCCCCAGCCCTGGCCGGCGGTGTCGCCCGTCCACACAAAGCTTTGGGCGGACGACGCCGGCACCTCGCCGCCGGCGCTTGTGTCACCAGTGCGGCCGTTGCCGTTGTACGTCCCCGCGTCCGGAGCCGTGCGGAAGCTGCCGCTGGCCGTCTCGCCGGCCGCGCCGCCGTCGTCCTCGAAGCTGATCTCCAGCGCAAAGCGCGTGTTGGACGGCAGGTTCCCGGCGTGGATCTTGGCGGTGAAGTCGGAGGCCTGGGTTGCGCGGGGCCCGCGGAGGACGCGCTCAAAGGCGCCGCGGCCGCGGAGGACCTCGCCGCCGTCGTCCACTGCCCGCAGCGCCGCCGTCATCCGCCCGGCACCTGAAGACCGTGACCACAGGACGGCGGAATCGGAGGTGACGTCTCCGGTGGCGATGCCGCTGGGCAGGGTGAGCCGGTTCCGGACCAGCGCGACGCCGGCGGGCGACTGGGCTGGGGCGGCGTGGGCGGCGGCGGGCGCGGCTGCCAGTGCGGCAGCGAGGACGGATCCCTTGACAATGGTGCGGCGTGAAATGTCAGTCATGCCGTCCAGCCTTTACGTGCCGGGCGCACGGACGTTTTCCCCCCGGTGAACCCCGGGTGAGCCCCGGTTGAACAGCTGCGTGGAGCGCCTTAATCGGACGAGCGGCCCTCGACCGCATGAACGGTGTTGCCCGGCACGTTCATGCGGGGCGGGGCGCTCGTCCGCCAATGCCAGGGGCAGCCGCTACGGAACTGCGAACTCCCCGATCCGCCCCTCCCGCAGCGCTGCCCCAACGGCGTTGATCGCCCCGTAGTCCGGGAAGAGAACCGACTGGCCCGCGACGAATCCTGAGCCCGCCGTGGGCAGGGTCATGGTGCCGATCGCGTTCACGTCCAGGTTCCGCAGGCTGTAGGCAAGGATGGCAGCCTGCACGGGGTCGAAGCCCTTGTTCACCGTGAGGCAGCACGAGGCGAAGTTCACCAGTCCGCGGACGGCATTGACGTCATTCAAGGCGCCTCCACCGGTGAGGCGGGCCAGAATGGCTTTGAGCAGGACCTGCTGGTTGCGCACCCGCTGGAAGTCGCCGTCGGAAAATGCGTACCGCTCACGCGAGAACTCCAGGGCCGCCTGTCCGTCCAGGTGATTCACGCCGGGTCCGAAGACGTGGCCGGTGTCGTGCGTGGACTGGAACGGAACCGGGACGTTGACGTCGATCCCGCCCAGCCCGTCCACCAGGACTTTGAGGCCCCCGAAATCAAGCATCAGCGTGTGGTCGATGGTGATGCCGAGCAACTGCTGCACCGTCTGGGTGGTCATGTCGATACCGCCGTACTGCAGCCCGGCATTGATCTTCCCGCCGCCGAAGCCGGGGATGTCCACCCACGTATCCCTGTTGATGGAGATGATGTACAGGGTTCTGCGATCGGCCGGAACGTGGACCACCATGAGGGTGTCCGAACGGTGGTCCATGGCTTCGCCGGTGGCTGCGGTGTGGGCGGCGGCGTCTCTGGCAACGCCGCGCATGTCACTGCCGATGACGAGCACATTCATCGGCACGGGCGGCAGCTCCGGGATGGGCTCCGGTGGCGGAGGGGGAGCAGGGGCCGGCGGCGTATCGGAAGGAGTCTCCGAGGGGGTTACCGGCGTGGACGGCGATTCGCTCTGCGTCGCCGCGGGCTGCGCCTCGCTGCCGGAACGGTTGAGGCTGATGACTGCGACGACGGCGGCGGCCGCCAGGACCAGCGCCAGCAGTGCGGCTATCCAGCGCCGGCGGCCGTGCGCCACCCAGCTGCCGTTGTGGGGGCCGGGGGCGGGCCCGGATGCGTTGGGGCCGGAGGGATCGGAACCGTCAGGCGTGCTCATTGTGCCTCACCTCTTTGTGAATGGGTGGGATCAGTGTCCGCCAGCCGGTGCCCCGCTGGCTACTAAGTTGTCCAAACTGTCACCTTGCAGCAGGCGGGAACGTCGCCGCCGGGAGTGGCGCCGGGGTCGCGGGAGAGGTGGGGAACGCCGGAACGCTACAGCGACTCCGCACGTGTCCCGCGAGCCGGTGCGTTAAGGCGCGCGTGCCGGAGGATGGACACGATCGCCGGCGCGAGCTCGTCCTCCATTCGCCGGTACACCTCGGGCGCGCGCCGGTAGGGGTCGACGATGTCGTTCTCGGCAGCGTCGGCGGGCAGGGACAGGTGCCGCACCCCCGCAGCCCGTGCCGGCAAGCTCTTCCAGAAGGCGGTGTTGGCGCCCAGCCAGCCGCCGTCGTCGTGGTTATCCCTGGCGGGTACAGCGGCGGGCATGCTGCCCCCGGACTCTGCTGCGCGCTGGTCCAGGACGTCGAGCATGCGGGCGAACTCGCGGATGGTGAACGTCCGTTTGAGGAGGGAGGCGTCCAGTTGCAGCACCTCGCCGCGGTGAGCGGAGGTCATGGTGAGCACCAGGTCTACGCCGCGGAGGATCTTCGGGGTCAGCTGGCGGGCGGCGAAGTTGTCCGGGCTTCCGCCGAAGGTGCGCACGATGTCCGCGGAGAGCGGCTGCATGGGGTCGCCCACCATGGCCCGGGTGCCCGCGCTGGCCACAACGAAACCGCCCGGCACCACCTGGTCCAGCCCCGCCTGCAGCAGTCGCTCGGCCACCGGCGAACGGCAGATGTTGCCGGTGCAGACGGTCAGGATTTTTACTGGTGCGGACGTGTCCAAGGGGATTTCTCTTTCCAGCCGATGCGCGGACCGTCCAGCCCGCGGATTTCAACTTAACACGCAACACCCGCACGCTCTCTCACTTGATGCGGGTTTTTGGGGAACGCTCTCTCACTTGATGCGGGTTTTTGGGGAACGCTCTCTCACCTTTCCGGGCAGGAGGCACGATGATATGACCGTGGGGAAAGTTATCGAGCGTGACTGCGTCATTGCCGGCGGCGGACCGGCCGGGATGGTGCTCGGCTACCTGCTGGCACGCGCAGGGCTGCGCATCACAGTGCTCGAGAAGCATGCGGACTTCTTTCGGGACTTCCGCGGCGACACGGTGCATCCGTCCACCGTCACGCTGCTCGGCGAGCTCGGGCTGCGCGATAAATTCCTGCAGCTGCCGCTCACCCGCCTGCCCGCCATGGATGCTGTCATGGACGGCCGGCGCTTCACCATCGTGGACTTCAGGACCCTCCCGGAGCCGGATAACTTCCTGGTTATGGCGCCGCAGTGGGATTTCCTGAACTTCCTGGCCGGCGAGGCGTCGGTGTTTCCCAACTTCGAGCTGCGCATGCTCACCGAAGCCACTGGCCTCATCATTGAGCAGGATGAGGTCCGCGGCGTACGGGCGGCTACAGAGGACGACGGCGACCTTGAGGTCCGTGCGACGCTTACCGTCGCTGCGGACGGGCGAGCGTCGGCACTTCGCGCCGCGGCCGGGATGATTCCCGACGAGTTTGGCGTGCCCATTGACGTTCTCTGGTTCAGCCTGCCCAAACCGCCGGAGCCGCCGCCGGCAACCCTCGGCTACATATCCCGCCAGGGCATGGTCCTGACCATCGACCGCGGCGACAACTACCAGTCGGGCATGGTCATCCGCAAGGGCGGGTACGGCCAGCTTCGGGCTGCAGGGCTGGAGGCCCTCCAGGCCCGGATCATCCATGCTGCGCCTGTGCTGCGCCCTGTTGCCACAACCCTCACGGACTGGGACCAGATCAAGCTCCTTTCGGTCCAGATCAACCGGCTCCGCCGCTGGTACCGTCCCGGATTCATCGCGATCGGCGACGCCGCCCATGCGATGTCCCCGATGTTCGGCGTCGGCGTGAACTTCGCCGTCCAGGACGCCGTTGCGCTGTTCAACGCCATCGCCGGGGACCTTGCCGCCGGGACCGTGCCGGTCGGAAAGCTCGCGGCGGTGCAGCGGCGCAGGGAAAAACCGGTGAAGGTGATGCAGTTGCTTCAGCGCAACGGGCACAAGGCCATCGCCCGGGCCGCCGCGGGCAACAGTGTCGCGCCGCGTTGGTTCATCGGGATCCTTCGGTTTGCCTCACCCCTGCTGCGCCGGCTGACTGCCCGGTTCGTCGGCGTCGGAATCCGCCCCGAGCACGTCACGCCCCGCGCCTGATCGCTAAGGGGGCGGCCCCCACGCCCCTCCCCAACCGACGCTCTCTCACTTAATGCGGTTTTTCAACGGACGCTCTCTCACTTTCCCAAAAAAGTGAGAGAGCGTCCGCCGATTTGGCGCATTAAGTGAGAGAGCGTCCGCCGATTTGGCGCATTAAGTGAGAGAGCGTTGGCCGATTTGGCGCATTAAGTGAGAGAGCGTTGGCCGATTTGGCGCGTTAAGTGAGAGAGCGTCGGGGAGGGGAGGAGGTCAGAGCCGGGCCAGCATCTCCTTCATCTGGGCGATCTCAGCCTCCTGGGACGTGACGATGTCCCGCGAGAGCTGGATGGACCCGGGGTGCTTGCCGGCGGCGATCTCCTGCTTCGCCATGTCGATCGCGCCCTCGTGGTGTCCGATCATCTGGTCCAGGAAAAGCCGGACGGCTTCCGTTCCCTGCGCGGCCTTGAGCTTCTCCAGGCCCTGGGAATCCACCATGCCGCCCATGCCGTGGCCCGAATGGTCCGACATCATGACGGGTACGTTCCACTCTTTGAGCCAGCCGGTCATGGTTTCGATCTCGGGCGCCTGGGCGTTCTTGATCGTGGTTGCCAGCGCCGTGACTTCCGTCGGCAGGTCCGGCTTGGCGAGCATCATGTCGCTCATCTCCACCGCCTGCGCGTGGTGCGGGATCATCATCTGGGAGAACATGATGTCCGCCTGGTTATGGTCCGCGCTGGCGTCCGGCATCATGCTGGCCATGGGGCGGGAGCTGCCGTGGTTCATGGGCATGGTGTTTCCGCCGGAGCTTCCGGAGCCGGCGGCGCACCCGGCAAGGCCGAGCGAGGCTGCCAGGGCAGCGGCGATGGTCAGGGTTTTGATGTTCGTGTTCATTTTTTGAGGTGTCCTTCAGGGAAGTAATTTGAACTGGGCCAATTCGTGCGCGTGGAGCCGCGCGGCGCAGTCCGCTTACGTCCGGCTGATGGACAGGTCGCAGGGTGTGGGGCTTGACGGGATGTAGGAGTAACCGACGACGCCCCGGGCCGTGGCTGTGGGCGCGGGCCCGGCCGTGCCGGCCTGGGGCGGGACAACGGCGAGCGAAGCCGTCTTGGCCAGCGGGATGCAGGGTGCGCCGGCTTCCTGCGCGCCAGGGCAGCCGGAGCTGCAGGACTCTGCTGCTGAAAAATTTGCGACGGCGGCGTGCCCGGCCGGGTGCCCTGCCGTAACCCCAGTGTGGGAATGCGCGACGGCGGGGTGCGCCGCATGCGACGAGTGGGCGGCCATGACGTGCATTCCGAAGATCCCGGCCACGATGGCCAGGACCGCAGCCAGCAGCCCTGCGCGGAGGAGTGCGGCCGACAGGACGCGGGTACGTGCGGTCATGCTGCTTCCTCCTTTCTGCGGGACAGGTTCTGCATGACTGGTTTCTGCAGGACTGGGCCGTTATCAAAGGGACGGGGAAACCGGCCCTGCACGTTCAACGTACCTCGGACGGGTTGAGTTTCACCCGCCGGAGCAACTGGGCGTTCAACGCCACCACAATAGTGGATGCGGACATCAGGACCGCGCCCGCGGCGGGGGAGAGCACCACGCCGGCGAACGCCAGGACGCCTGCGGCCAGCGGCACGGACAGGATGTTATAGCCCGTGGCCCACACCAGGTTCTCCCACATCTTGCGGTAGCTGGCCCGGGACAGGTCCACCATGGACAGGACGGCCCGCGGATCGTTTCCGGCCAGCACCACTCCGGCCGACTCCATGGCTACGTCCGTGCCGGCGCCGATCGCGATGCCCACCTCGGCGCGTGCCAGCGCCGGCGAGTCGTTGACGCCGTCGCCCACCATTGCCACCTTCAGCCCGCGGGCCTGGAGTTCGGCCACCTTCTTGTCCTTGTCCGCGGGCAGGACTTCCGCGAACACCTCGTCGATCTTCAGGTCCGCGGCCACGGCCCGGGCCACCTGCCGGGCATCGCCGGTGATCATGCCGACCTTGACGCCGCGGTTCTGCAGGGCAGCCACAGCCTGCCGCGACTCCGTCCGCACCGCATCCTCAAGGCTGACCGCCCCCAGCACGCTGCCGTCGTCGTCAATGACGTGCAGGACGGCGGCGCCGCGGTCCATCCACCCGCGGGTGGACTGCGCCAGGGCGGAGGGCTCGACGGCGCCAAGCTCGCGCAGGAGCGCAGGCCCGCCCACGTGCACGGTGCGCCCGTCCACAGTGGCCCGGACCCCGCGGCCGGTCAGCGAGGTGAATCCGGCGGCGGCAGGCAGGGCCAGGTTGCGTTCCCGGGCTGCGCGGACGATGGCCCGCGCAACGGGGTGCTCGCTGTCCGACTCGACCGCGGCGGCCAGGGCCAGCAGCTCGTCTGCAGCCACCCCGTCAGCGGCCGCAACGTCCACCAGCTGCGGCTGGCCGGTGGTGAGCGTGCCGGTCTTGTCGAAGAGGACCACGTCGATGGTCCGCATCCGCTCCAGCGCCATCCGGTTCTTGATCAGGACTCCGGCGCGGGCAGCCTGCTCAGTGGAGATGGCGATCACCAGCGGGATGGCCAGGCCCAGGGCATGCGGGCAGGCGATGACCAGGACGGTGACGGTGCGGGTCACGGCGTCAGGAATGCTGCCCATCAGGGTCCATGCGATGAAGGTGACCAGGCCGGCTCCAGCGGCGAAGTAGAACAGGAAGGCTGCGGCGCGGTCCGCCAGCGCCTGGGCCCGCGAGGACGACGACTGCGCCTCCGCCACCAGCCGCTGGATGCCGGCCAGGGCCGTGTCGTCGCCAACTGCCGTGACCCGGACGCGGACACTGGTGTCCGTGGCGACGGTTCCGGCCACCACGGAGTCGCCCGGTCCGCGCGGCACGGTCTTCGATTCGCCGGTGATCATCGACTCGTCGAACTCTGCCTGCCCGTTCACCACCGTTCCGTCGGCCGGCATGCGGGCGCCGGAACGGACCAGGACCAGGTCGTCGGGCCGGAGTTCGGAGACCGGAACGGTTTCAGTGCCGGTTTCCGTGATGCGTTCGGCTTCGTCGGGCAGCAGGGCGGCGAGGGCATCCAGGGCTCCCTGCGCCGACCCGAGGGCGCGCATCTCGATCCAGTGGCCCAGCAGCATGATGGCAACCAGCAGTGCGAGCTCCCACCAGAAATCCAGGTCGAATCCGCCCAGGCCCAGGCTGGTGACCCAGGAGGCGGCGAACGCCACGGTGATGGCCATGGCGATCAGGAGCATCATGCCCGGGCGGCGGTCCTTCAGCTCCTGCAGGCCGCCCTTCAGGAACGGCTGGCCGCCGTAGAGGAAGATCACGGTGCCCAGGACGGGCGGGATCCAGGCTGAGCCCGGAATCATGGGGGCCATGTAACCCAGGATGTGGCCCACCATGGGGCTGAAGTAGACCACGGGGACGGACAGTACCAACGTGAGCCAGAACCTGTTCTTGAACATGGCCGTGCTGTGTCCGGCATGCTGCCCGTGGGTGTGGACGGCGTGGTCCTCGTCGTGGCGGGCGCGCCCTCCCGGCCTGCCGGCGGCCGGGGCAGCCGCGGGTTTGGTGAGGGTCCCGCGTGAGGGCCGGCCGTCGTCGTGATGGTGCATGTGCTGGTGGTTCTGCGGGTGTTCCATATGTTCCTCCTTGGAGGACGCCGCAGCAGGGGCCGTCAGCCCCGGCGGCAAAGTCAGTTGGAAGCCAGGGAGTACCCGGCCGAGGTGACGGCCTGCCGGACCGCCGCGTCCGAAGCGGTGCCCGCCACGGTGAGGCCGGAACGGCCGCCCGCTACCAGGTCAACGGGTGCCGACTCAACGCCGTCAAGGGCGGAGACGGCCTTCTCGACGGTCTGGACGCAGTGCCCGCAGGTGAGGCCCTCAACGGCGAACGTCCGCCGGGAGCCTGTGCCGGCGTCGGAAATTACGACGGCGGACGGCGCCTGGCGTGCGTGTCCGGCGGGGGAGCAGCAGCTGCAGCCGGCGCTGGAGGCCAGGGGGAGTGCGGTCCTGTGTTCAATGTCAAACATGTCAGTTCCATTCCTTGTGAAGGATGAGTCCTTGCTGGAGTAGCAGGGTGCTGGGGTTGAACGGCTGTGATGGCGGTGCGGGCACCGGCCGGGACATACCACTTCACTGACAACACCTTGAATATACCCCTAGGGGGTATCTTGGTCAAGCTTTTTGGCTGCTGCCCGCCCCGGCAAAGGGGCTATGGGCACTATCCGGCGCGTCTCCGGGCGGCGATACTTAGAGCAGTGCGTGTGCCTACGGCCCGCGGACGTGTCGACTGCTACAAGGAGGTGGCCCGTGACGGATCTGAGTGGCCCTTACACCTACTCGAGCGCGCTGGGGGACAGCCTCTGCGGTGCCGGAACGTTCCATGTGGATCTTGGATCGGGGAAGATCCACTGGTCCGAAGGCATGTTCCAACTGCACGGATACCGGCGGGGAGAGGTTGTGCCCACCCTCGAGTTGCTTTTCTCCCACAAGCATCCCGAGGACAGGCCGCGGTGCGAGGAGATTGTTGCCCAGGTCGCGCGCACGGGAGGCTACTTCTGCATGTACCACCGGATTATCGATGCCCAGGGGCGGACCAGGCGGGTTCTGACATCCGGCGACGGAATCACGGACGGCGGCAAGGTCACCGCCCTGGAAGGGGTGATGATCGACCTCACCGCGACGCTTCAGCGCGAAACCGAGCAGACGGCGCGGGATGCGGTGGAAGGGGCAACCTCCACCCGCAGCGTGATCGACCAGGCACGCGGCATCCTTATGGGCCAGCTGAAGATGGGATCGGAGGATGCCTTCCAGATGCTGGTCAGCACCAGCAGCCACCGGAACGTGAAGCTGGTGGTGGTCGCAGCGGAGCTTGTGCAGCTGGCCAACTCCGCGGAATCGCGCAACTACCTGGAAACGGCTGTGAAGGCCATTGCGATGGACGGGCAACGGAGGCCGGTGCGCCAGCGGGCGGCAGGCTAGGGCACAGCTCCTGTACCCTCACTGCGGCAGCGGCCGGGCTTCCCGAGCCTGCCTGCCGCTAGGATGGACAAAGGTGCGCCGGGAAGTCTGGTCGGCATGACTTTGTCGACCTCAGATGCCGGGAGCCCCTGTGAACCATCCCTCGCCCACCACGCCCCCTTCTCCGCGACGGAAGCCCGCGGTCTTTTCCCGCGGCAGCTACGCGGAGGCGCTCCGGATCGGGGAGATTCTCCGCAAGGAAACAGTGGGCGGGGCCCTGCTGGTGTCCGCTGCGCTGATCGCCCTCCTCTGGGCCAACTCGCCGGCGTCGGACAGCTACTTTGCCCTCCGCGACTTCAAGGTGGGCTACGAGCCCTGGCACCTTAACCTCAGCCTCGGCGCCTGGGCCGCAGACGGACTGCTGGCCATCTTCTTCTTCCTGGTGGGCCTGGAGCTCAAACGCGAATTTGTGGCCGGGGACCTGCGCCAGATCAGCAAGTCGATAGTTCCGGTGGCAGCAGCGGCGGGCGGCGTAGTGGTTCCGGCGCTGATCTATGTGGCAATCAACCTCACCAGTCCTGAAACCCTGCGCGGCTGGGCTATCCCCACTGCCACGGACATCGCCTTCGCCGTTGCGGTGCTGGCCATCATCGGATCGCACCTGCCCAGCGCGCTGCGGATCTTCCTGCTGACGCTGGCCGTGGTGGACGACCTCATCGCCATCACCATCATTGCCTTCTTCTACACAAGCGACCTGCAGCCCGCGCCGCTGCTCCTGGCCCTCATTCCGCTGGCCATCTATGCGTTCCTGGCCCAGAAGTTCCGCCATTTCTTCGGCCGCAAGGTCCTTGCATCCTGGTTTATCCTGCTGCCCCTGGGCACGGCCACCTGGGCGCTGGTGCATGCCTCAGGCATCCACGCCACGGTGGCCGGGGTGCTGCTGGGCTTCGCCATCCCGGTGATCCGGTCACAGGCCGGCGGCGGCCCGGAGGCAGGGCCGGGCCTGGCGGAAATCTTCGAGCACCGGTTCAGGCCTATTTCTGCCGGCATCGCGGTACCCGTCTTCGCGTTCTTTTCCGCCGGCGTGGCCGTGGGCGGCCTGGAAGGACTGGCCTCGGCGCTCGCGGACCCGGTGGCCCTGGGCATCATCGCGGCGCTTGTGCTGGGCAAACCGATCGGCATCCTGGGCACCACCTGGGTCCTGACCAAGGCCACCCGGGCGGAGTTGGACAATTCGTTCAAGTGGATCGACATCTTCGGCGTGGCACTCCTGGCCGGCATCGGCTTCACCGTGTCCCTGCTGGTGGCCGAGCTGAGTTTTGGGCAGGGCACCCTGCAGGACGACCACGCCAAGGTGGGCATCCTGGCCGCGTCCCTGCTGGCCGCCCTGCTGGCCACGGCCGTGCTGAAGGCCCGGAACCGGCAGTACCGGGTGGCCGAAGAGCTGGAGAAGGTTGACGCCGACAAGGACGGCATCCCGGACGTGTACCAGGGCAGGGCCTAACAACAACGCGGGGTCACTTCACGCCCAATTAACCGCTTGGTGAGGACACGGAGTGACCCCGCGTTGGATATGCCGTGAGGCAGACCTAGCGGCGCACTGAATTCCGGCGGCCGGCCACCGCTTCGGCCGTGCCCACCAGGAGCACCGAAGCGATGACGGCCACGATGAAGCCCAGGAAGTTCAGCTCGAAAATGTCACCGGTGCCCAGGAGCGAAGCCACCACGCCGCCGATGACCGAGCCTGCAAGGCCCAGCAGGAGGGTGGCCAGCAGGCCCAGGTTCTGCTTGCCCGGCTTGATGAGGCGGGCAAGTGCGCCGATGATGAGGCCTGCAACGATGAATCCGATCACGGTGTGCTCCTTCGTGGTGGTTGCGGGCGGGTGACGCCCGTACTGCCGCAGCGGTGCCGCAATGGGTCCATTCTATGCACGCCCCGATGCCGCCCCTTTACCCCGATGGCACCGTCAACATGGCCTAAATCAGGCCGGAGCCAGCGGCTTGGCCTGCTCCTTGACATGCCGGATCTCCAGCGCCTCCGGGTCCAGCAGCTTCCGCGCGCCCGTCCTCGCGTCCAGGATCCAGAACAGTTCCAGGGCGGGTACGACGTCGGTCACCCGCCCCCGGTGGAATAGCTTGCCGTTGTGCCACGCCTCGATCTGGTCGCCGATCCGAAGCTGGCCGGTGAGAACTTTCCGTGCCTCCATGATGCGCCTCCTGCTGTTGTGTCCCCGTATGCCCAGCATGCCGTGGCAAGGTTGCTGAATTGTTTCAATCCAGTGATTTTCGTGTGACCTTCGGGGAGGCGGGGCAGGTGCCGGTTGCACACGTCTTCGAACGCCCCGACGGCATCAAGATCGCCGGGATTTTCGTTCTCGGCATCATCGTGATTCCTGGTTGGGCGGGACTGTCACTCGCCCCTGGACCGCCCGCCCTCCGCGGAGCCGTTCAACTGGTCCCCAAGGGGTGCCAGCAGCGGAGGGGCGTCACGGATGATCAGCTCCGGTGTCTCGCGGATCAGCTCATTCGCCGCCAAGGCCAGCAGGTCGCGCTCGTTGGACGGGAGGGAAAGAAGGCCCTCAAGGTATGCCTGGACCTCATACTCGCCGGCAGACCCGCTCATGCCGAAGTATCGGAGCCAAAGCTCGCCCGCGGTGAGGTCCGCAGCAGCCAGGGCCTTATTAAGGCGTCTGCGCTGCTCCGGTTCGCGTGGATCAAAGCCCACATCCCCTCCTAACTTTCGGAAGGCGGTACCTTGGCGACCAGCCTTTCACTGACCTTGACCAACGAGGCGCCGGCCGCCCGAGCATCGTGGATCATCTGTTGCAGTGCTTGGTCATGGGTGATGCCATGGCGTTCCATCAGCACGCCGCCGCAAGAGTCGCCGCTGCCCCGGCGAACAGGGCAAATGTGCGGCCGCCGTCGTCGTCGGGGCCCGGGACGGCGTCGCTGGACGGATCGAAAACTGTGGCTTCATCAAGGAACTGCTGGAAGTGCGATGTTGCCATGGTTGGCCCATTCGGCTGCTGCATCATGTGCCGCCGGTTTACTACAGCGGCTGCTCCGGGGGCCTGTGCAGGGGGCCGGGAGGGACGGGAAGTGATTCCCGTCGCACTCCTGAGATTACGCGTCACGGAAGGGGAAGTACAGGCGAGCCCCGCCCGGTGGCGGCCCCTGGAGGCAACACCTGATGCGGCGGCAGGGGACTTGGGCAGGGCTTGATCCCGGACAAGCCTTCCCGGGCACTGGTAAGCGTGCTTATCATGTTCTTCTTTTGGCGGTAAGCAAAGCCCGTCACCCGCCGTGCCAAAGCCCCGCCGACACAACCGAGGACACTGCCATGAACGATCCCCTGATTGAGGCTTTGCATGACCACGAGCCACTGAGTGACCCGCTCGAAGAGGTCCACCTGCGCCTGGCCATAGCCGCGTCGGACATCGCCCAGCTGCGGGCGGAGATAGCCCGGCTGGACCGGAGCCTGGATGACTCACGCAGGGCGAACCAGAGGGCCGCGGAACTGCTGGACCTGGTTTATGAGCGCCTGGCACAAGGGTGGGGCACCTCGGGCCGGACGGCCGGACCGGCCGTTCAGGATTCCTCCCCCCTGTAGGGGCGGGGGCACCGAAGTTCAAGGGACGACGGCGATGGGCACCCCGGGCATCGATCGCAGCGGCAGTGGCGGCGGGGGCACCAGGACATTCGGGATCGAGGAGGAACTCCTCCTGGTGGATCCCGGCACCGGGGAGCCTGTTCCCATGGCCGTCGGGCTCCTGGAGGGGCGCCGACCGGCCCGGTCCGGAGATCCCGCTGCCGCCCCCGGCCCTGTCCTCACGGCCGAATTCCAGCAGGAAATGATCGAGGTGGTCACGCCGCCGCATCCCACCATGGCCTCGCTGGAGGCGGACATCATCGCGGGCCGGTCCCTGGCGCATGCCGCAGCCAGCCGCGTGGGGGTGCGGGTTGCGGCCCTGGGCACCTCGCCCCTGCCGTGCGATCCCCATCCGGTGCAGCTCCGGCGCTTCGCGGCCATGGCCCACGAGTACGGGCTCACCGCCAGGGAGCAGCTGACCTGCGGCTGCCACATCCACGTCTCGGTGGATTCCGCAGAAGAGGGGGTGGCGGTGCTGGACCGGATCAGGATCTGGCTGCCCGTACTGATCGCATTGAGTGCCAATTCCCCCTTCTGGCACGGCGAGGACACCGGCTATGCCAGCTACCGCTCGCAGGTCTGGAGCCGGTGGCCGTCCGCGGGTCCCCTTCAGGTCCTTGGCTCACCCGAGGCCTACCACCAGCTGGTGCACGACATGGTGAGCACCGGCGTCGCGCTGGATGAGGGAATGATTTACTTCGACGCCCGGCTGTCCCGGCACTATCCCACCGTGGAGATCCGGATCGCGGACGTCTGCCTGCGGCCTCAGAACACCGTGCTGCTGGCGGGCATCGCCCGTGGACTGGTGGAGACTGCCGCACGCGAGTGGCGGGAGGGCGTCGCACCCGCAGCTGTTCCCACCGAGTTGCTGCGGCTTGCCTGCTGGAAGGCCAGCCGCTGGGGACTGCGGGGAGAGCTGCTGGACCCGCACACATCCCGCCCAACCCCGGCGCTCGCCGTCGTAAATTCCCTCCTGAACCATGTCCGGGAAGCGCTGGAGGACATCGGGGACCTGCCGCGGGTGGAGGAACTGGTGGACGACCTGCTCTATGCCGGCACCGGCGCGTCGCGCCAGCTGGAAGTGCTGCACCGCACCGGGGATTTGGAGGAGGTGGTGGCGGACGCCGCCGACTGTACCGTGTGGATCCCCTAGGATCCCGCCTTGGTCCGGCGAGGGCAGGAGCAGCGAACGACGGCGGGCGGGCGCCCCTGGGCGCTGCGGTGGCCAAGGCCATCATCTATCGACGGTGTGGTTACGATGGAAGTGTTAGCCGCCGGCGGGGTCCGGCGGACACCAACCGTAGGGAGAAACACCATGGGTTTGGATGACAAGATCGAAAACACCGCCGAAAAGCTGGGCGGCAAGGGTAAAGAGGCCGCCGGCGAAGCAACCGGTGACGAGAACCTGAAAGCCGAAGGGCAGGCCGACCAGGCCAAGGGCGACCTGAAGCAGGCCGGAGAAAAGGTCAAGGACGCCTTCAAGAGGGATTAAATGCCTTACGGCAAGTAAAGGTGCGGCTCCAACGGAGCCGCACCTTTCCTTTTCCGCCCCCTGCCGCTAGCGTTGAGTGCATAGTCATGCACATATGCACTCAAGGAGTTGGGCCCATTGCTGTCGGTGCTGGGGAACACCACATATCGCCGGCTGTTCGCCGCGCAGGTGGTTGCCCTGATCGGGACCGGCCTTCTGACGGTTGCCCTCGGGCTGCTGGCCTACGACCTTGCGGGCGGCAACGCCGGGGCCGTCCTGGGGACTGCACTGACGGTCAAGATGTTTGCCTACGTGGGCCTGGCGCCGGTGATCAATGCGCTGGCGGCCCGGTGGCCGACGAAGCGGGTCCTGATCGGTGCCGACGTGGTGCGGGCGGCGATGGCGCTGTCCCTGCCGTTCGTCACGGACGCCTGGCAGATCTATGTGGCGGTCTTCCTGCTCCAGTCCGCCTCCGCCACCTTCACACCTGCCTTCCAGTCCCTGATCCCAACTGTCCTGCCGGATGAGCGGGACTACACCCGGGGGCTGTCCCTGTCCCGGCTGGCCTATGACATGGAAACCCTGGCCAGCCCGGCCATAGCCGCGCTGCTGCTGACCGTGTTGGACTATGGCAACCTCTTCCTCGGGACTGTTTTCGGCTTCCTGTCCTCCGCCGCCATGGTGGCCATCAGCGCGCTGCCCAAACGCGCACCGGCTGCGGTGCCGCAGGCCTCGCTGTGGCACCGCACCACCCTGGGCGCCAGGATCTTCCGGCGGAACCGGCGGCTGCGGTCGCTGCTGGCCCTCAACCTGGTGGTCGCGGCCCCGACGGCGCTGGTGCTGGTCAACACTGTGGTGTACGTACGGGAGGTCCTGCTGCGTCCGGATACTGACCTGGCCCTGGCGCTGGCCTGCTTCGGCGTGGGGTCCATGACCGTGGCGCTGTCCGCCCCGCGGGTCCTTGACCGGTTCGGTGACAGGGCCGTGATGCTCGCCGGCGCCGCCGTCATCCCCGTTGCCCTGGCCGGCGCGGCCGCGCTCTCCCTGGGCCCGGCCGGAAGCGGGTGGTGGCTGCTGCTGGGCCTGTGGCTCCTGCTGGGCGCTGCCTGCGCCGCCATCCTCACGCCGTCGCCAAGGCTCCTGCGCGACGCATCCACCGAGGACACCCGGCCATACGTTTTTACGGCCCAGTTCTCCCTCTCGCACGCCTGCTACATCCTCACCTATCCGCTGGCCGGGTGGGCGGGCGCTGCGGCGGGCCTGGACCGGGCGGCGATGGCCCTGGCAATTGTTGCGATAATAGCCAGTGCAGGAGCGTTCCTGTCCTGGCCGCGGCACGCGGACAAGCCAGCCACGGAAGCCGCAGGGGAGGAACAGCACGGTGAGCAGCCAGCCCTCCGGCGAACCACGCCCCGGCCCTGACCGGCCCTCGCTGGTCCACCCGGTCACCCCCGGCCCGGAACTGCTGGAGACGGCGTCCGCCACGCTGCGGATGCTCGCCGAACCAACGCGCCTGCACCTGCTGTGGCAGCTGGCCGAAGGACCCAAAACCGTTACCGAGCTCACGGCAGCGGCGGGGGTGCCGCGCACAGTGGTGAGCCAGCACCTGGCCAAACTGCGGCTGAGCGGGCTGGTGGACACCCGCAAGGACGGCCGCCACGTGATCTATTCACTCCACGACGGCCACCTGGTGCGGCTCATCCGCGAAACCATCAACCACGCTGACCACCGCATCACGGGCGAACCCGCCCACGGCTGACGCCTCGGTGCCGGGAGGCAGGGTCAGGCCATGTCCGTGCTGAGGCTGGGATCCCGCCACTTCGCTTCGGCTGCTTTGGCAGGGTCGCTGGTGCGGTGCGGCGTGCTGTGACTCCTTGACTGCGTGCCGGGTTCCGGGGCCATAATCGGCTGGGCGCCGGAGTGGGGCCGCTGGGCAGGGCCGCATCATGCCGCCGAATCAAAGGAGTCCTCGAATGACGAAGTACCTGATCTCGTTCCCCGGTGAGGCAATGGTGGTCCCCGAGAAGGAGTTCGAAGCGGTGGTGGAAGACTCCCACGCCGTCATTGAGGAGGCCAAAGCTGCGGGAGTGTACGTCTTCGGCGGCGGGATCAACGAGGCCGTTGCCCCCGTGCTCGTCGCCGGGGACGGCACCGTCACCGAGGGCACCTATCCGGGCCACACCGTACCCAACGGCGGCTACGCCATACTCGAGCTGCCCTCGCGGGAGGCGGCACTGGAGTGGGCCGCGAAGATCGCCGTCGCCTGCCGCTGCGCGCAGGAAGTCAGGGAGTTCCAGTTCGACCCCGCGAGCTGACGACGACTGCCCCCGCCTTCGCGGGCGAAGCACCTCATCAGGCGTCAGGCGTTGCGTTTCAGCCAGCCCCAGACGGCAGTGGCGACGAACAGCACCAGGCCGACGACGGCCAGCCACAGCAGGCCTTTGATGACGAAGCCCAGGATGGACAGAACAAGCCAGGCAACAAGCAGTGTGATTATGAGTCCCATCCCGGAATCGTAGCCGGATTGTCCGCGCGGGGGTTCCGTCGCGGCCAGGCAGATTCCTTCGCGGGGGACTCCTGCTGCGCGTATTGACACTGTGCCTTCGCGGGCGCACGCTGATACCGCTGGGTGCCAATGTTGGCGGTGTTGACTCAGCGTGCGTCGGCCAGCCAACGCCCCCGGGTGCGGTCTGGGCGCCCCGGACGAACAGTCCAAGCACTCCCTGTCTGGAGAATCGAAATGGCCGGAGTAACCGTAAACGCCCTTGAGGCAAAGTCCTTTGACGAACCCGATGAAAAGCGCCGCCCGCCGAAGACCCAGGTGGACGTGGTCACCCTGGGCGACACCACGTTGGGAAGGTTCACCTTCGAGCCGGGCTGGCGGTGGTCCGAGACGGTAAAAACCGTGGTCCACACGGATACCTGCCAGGTGAACCACGTGGGAATCTGCACCGCAGGAACGCTCACGGTGGAATTGGAGGACGGAACGCGGGCCACGGTCAGCCCCGGCCACGCATACACCATTCCGGCCGGCCATGATGCCTGGGTGGAAGGTGACGAGGCATTCGTGGGCTACGAAGTCATGAGCGCCGCGATCTTCGCAAAGCCCGCCTGAGCCCGGAGCCTTATCCGGCAGGATAAGGGGCCGCGGTGAGGGACCGCGCCAGGTGCGCGGCGTTGCGTGCGGCCCCCGCCGTGGCGGCGGCGACCTTCCCGGGGACGCTGTCCAGGTCCTTGTAGTCCACTGTCTGCATGGCCTCGCCCACCCAGTAGGTGGCGCCCTGGGCAGGAATGGTGAAGCCGACGTCGTTCAGCCCTTGCTGCGTGTCCGCTACGGTCTTGTGGGCCCCGTCCTCGTTGCCCACCACCGCCACGACCGCCACCTTCCCGTACATGACAGGCCTTCCGGCGTCGTCCGTCTCGGCGAGGTCCGCATCCAGCCGTTCGAGCACCCTCTGGGTGATGCTGCTCGGGTGGCCCATCCAGATGGGGGTCGCCAGGACCAGGATGTCCGCCGCCAGGATGTTCTCGCGGATCCCCGGCCAGGCATCGCCGGCGCCCATGTCCACCTGGACGCCGGGCATCACATTGTGGTCCACCACCCGCACCGAACTCCCGCTGACCCCGTGCGCTGCAAGCTCGTCCAGCACGTGGCGGGCAATGAGGTCGCTGCTCGAGGGCTCGGGCGAGGGGGTCAGGGAGCAGATAAGGGCGAATGCAGTGAGGTCAGCCATCAGTCTTCCTTGCCGTCGGTGGATTTCCTTGGTGCCACTTTGTGGTTCGCAGCCGGCGGCGGGACGGACTGCCCGGCTTGTGCGTGCGTTCCTGCCTGGTTGGGAGGGGAGTCTGGCGGTTTCGCCTTGCACGATGGATAGCAAGTGTGCTTAGTATCTAAGTAGTAACCATACTTACTATCTCGACATGCCGGGGGGAGGACGCCAACTGTGAAAAGACTGTTCCTATTCTTCCTGCCCACCATCGTCAGCAGGGTGCAAAAGGCCCGCAAGGCCAGGCAGCTCCGCGCGGCGCAGGCCAGGCCGCCGCGGAACCGCTTCAAAGGCTGACCCACTGACTGCTCCATCAGCTCACAACCAGGCAGCATTAGAAGGAGAAACACATGATCAGCACTGAGAACCTTTCTGCACTGACCACCGCCGGCGGACACGTCCTCGGCTCCGACGGCAGCAAGATCGGGTCCGTCGGCCAGATCTACGTTGACGACCAGACCTCCGAGGCCACCTGGGTCACGGTCAAGACCGGGCTCTTCGGCAACCACGAGTCCTTCGCACCGCTGGATTCCGCAACCCAGGAGGGCAACGACATCGTTATTGCCCACACCGAGGACAAGGTCAAGGACGCGCCGCGCGTTGCTCCCGACGGCCACCTGGAGCCCGCCGAGGAAGAGCGGCTCTACGCCTACTACGGCGTCACTGGCGGCGCAGGCTTCGCCGGCACGGACCGCGACGCGACCACGAACTCCCATGGCACCGTAGGCCACGACACCTCAGGCCCCACCACGGACGACGCCATGACCCGCTCGGAAGAGCAGCTGCACGTGGGCACTGAGCGCGAAGAGACCGGCCGTGCCCGCCTGCGCAAGCACGTGGTCACCGAGAACGTCACCACCACCGTCCCGGTCCAGCGTGAAGAAGTCCGCCTGGAGCGCGAGCCCATCACGGACGCCAACCGCGGCAACGCCATGGCCGGGCCCGCCATCAGCGAGGAAGAGCACGAGGTCATCCTCCACGAGGAGCGCCCCGTGGTTGAAAAGGAAACGGTCCCCGTGGAGCGCGTGCGCCTGGACAAGGACACCGTCACCGATGAGCACACCGTCACCGAAGAGGTCCGCAAAGAGAACGTAGAGCTCGACGACGACGGCCGCAACCGCCGCTAGGAAGCAGCGCCTTCGGGATCTGCGCTAGTTTCAAAACGCGCGGGCCGCCCTCCATCATGGAGGGCAGCCCGCGCGTTTTGGTGTCCGGTCCCGTTGGTGTCCGGCAGCCTTTACCGCACAGCTACAACGGATTCGAGCAGGTCGTATGCCGGAGTGGTGAGGAAGTCCGTGTACTCCTCCGAGAGGCAGATCCCGGAAATAATCCGGGATGCGGGCTCGTAGTACCGGCTGAACAGGTCTTCACCCACTTCACCGCGGAGTTTCCGGGTTTCCTCGGCCAGCAGGCGCTCCACCAGTTCCCGCGTCACCGTGTTGCCCGTGTCCGCCAGGACGACTGCGTTGCGGATCTGCTGCCACACCTGGGAGCGGGAGATTTCCGCGGTGGCGGCGTCCTCCATCAGGTTGTGGATGGCCACCGCCCCGTTGCCGGACAACCACACGGCCGTGTAGGCAACGGACACGTAGAGGTTGCCCCGGAGGCCGGCCTCGGTGGCTTCCCCGGGCGCCGATTCAATATCGAGCAGCTGCTCGGCGGTGACATTAACTTCAGGCCTGGTCCGCTGCACCTGGTTCGGGGCGTCGCCCAGGACACCGTCGAACACTTCCGTGCAGACGGGCACCAGGTCCGGGTGCGCCACCCAGGAGCCGTCGAATCCGTCGTTGGCCTCGCGGGTCTTGTCCGCGCGCACCTTCGCGAAGGCCTGCTCGGTGACTTCCGGCTGGCGGCGGTTCGGGATGACGGCCGCCATGCCGCCCATGGCGAAGGCGCCGCGCTGGTGGCAGGTTTTGACCAGGAGCTCGGTGTACGCCCGCATGAACGGAACTGTCATCGATACAGCCGCGCGGTCCGGAAGCGTGAACTTCGGGCCGGAATCGCGGAAGTACTTGATGATGCTGAAAAGGTAGTCCCAGCGGCCGGCGTTGAGGCCGGACGCGTGGTGGCGCAGTTCGTACAGGATTTCATCCATTTCAAAGGCCGCGGGGATGGTTTCCACCAGGACGGTGGCCCGGATGGTCCCCTGCGGCAGCCCGAGGGCATCCTGCGCGTAAACGAAGATGTCATTCCACAGCCGGGCTTCGAGGTGGCTTTCCATCTTGGGCAGGTAGTAGTAGGGGCCGTGGCCGTTGTCGATGAGCTGCTTGGCGTTGTGGAAGAAGTGCAGGCCAAAGTCCACCAGGGCTCCGACGGCGGGCCGTCCGCCGAACTCCAGGTTCCGCTCCTCCATGTGCCACCCGCGGGGACGCATAATGACGACGGCGGTGGGCGCGTCAGTGCGGAGGGCGTAGGTCTTGCCCTCGGGCGACGCGTAGGCCAGGGTTCCGCGGGCGGCGTCATAGAGCGAGAGCTGGCCGTCGATGACGTTGAACCACGTGGGGCAGCTGGCATCTTCAAGGTCTGCCAGCCATACTTTTGCGCCGGAATTCAGGGCATTGATCGCCATCTTGGCGGGAGAGGCAGGGCCGGTGATCTCCACCCGGCGGTCCTGCAGGGCCGCCGGGGCGGCAGCCACTGTCCAGTCACCTTGCCGGACCGCTGCTGTCTCGGGGAGGAAGTCCAGGGTTCCGGTCCGGCTGGCTTCTGCGCGGCGGGCATGCCGCGATTCCAGGCGGGCGTCGCGTTCGGCGGCAAAACGGCTGTGGAGTTCAGCGAGGAACTCCAGGGCTTCCGGTGTCAGGATCTCGGAGGCGCGTTCAAAGGGCGGGTTGGTGATCCGGGTCAGGGGCATTGCGGGGGTCCTTTCGAAGGTTTTCGCATTATGGACAATATATTCTGTCAGATGAAAAAACAATGCCTCAAAGTAAATCGGTCAGACCATTGACTAATGGTCTGACCGATACGTAGTCTCGGATCCACTTGAAGAAATTCTTCTCTCACATCGTGGAATTACTACTGGAACTTCATCCCCGTCCGCGTTTCCTCCACCTCCCTGCTCCAAACACAAAGGAGTTTTTTGTGAGCACTTACCAGCAAGTCGTGGACCCTCTCTGGGGTTCGCTGGGCCTGTCGGCCCTCTGTGCGGCGTTGCCGTTGATCCTCCTGTTTGTCCTGTTAGGCGTTTTCCGCGTGAAAGCCGCGAAAGCTGCCCTGGCCAGCCTGCTGCTGTCCATCATCCTGGCGGCCGTCGTGTGGCAGATGCCGCTGGACCAGGTGTTCAGCGCCACGGCCGCCGGCGCCTTCTATGGCTTCTTTCCCATCCTCTGGATCCTGATCAACGCCCTGTGGGTCTACAAACTCACGGTCGCCACGCCATGGTTCGATGCCCTGGGCCGGACAATCAGGTCCATCTCCAATGACCTGCGCATCCTCTCGATCCTGATCGCCTTCTGCTTCGGTGCGCTGCTGGAGTCCCTGGCAGGGTTCGGCGCACCGGTGGCCATCACCGCGGCAATGCTGATGGCGGCGGGCATGAAGCCCTTCAAGTCCGCTGTTGTGTCGTTGCTGGCCAACACCGCGCCGGTGGCCTTCGGCGCCATGGCCGCGCCGATCATCGCGCTCAACGGCGTCACCGGCCTGCCCTTGCACGACCTCTCCTCGATGGCCGGCCGCCAGACCCCCTTCATCGCCCTGGTGGTACCCCTGCTGCTCGTCTTCATCGTGGACGGCAAGCGCGGCCTGAAGCAGACCTGGCCGGTGGCCCTGGTGGCCGGCGCCGTGTTTGGAATCTTCCAGTTCATTACGTCGAACTTCTTCGCCGTTGAACTCACGGACGTGGTGGCAGCTGTAGCCACGGTAGCCGCCGTGCTGCTGATGCTGCGGGTGTGGCAGCCCCGGGAGATCATCGAGATGTCCGGGCAGGCTAGCGGCTCTGAGCAGGACGAGGAAGGGTTCACCCCAGGTCCCGTCACGGGCGGCCGCCCCTCCCCGGGAAGGGTTCCGGCCTCTGCCTCCGTGACCGAGGCCGTCTCCGCAGCGGCAACCACCCGGGTCATGGCGCCTGCCGGCAGCACCGCACAGCGGCCCGGGCCGCGGGAAATCTGGATGGCCGTAGCCCCGTACCTGATCATCATGGCCATCTTCTCCATCGCCCAGATTCCGGCGGTAAAGAACTGGCTCAGCGTGGCCGGAAGCGTAAGCTTTGCGTGGCCGGGCCTGGACGTTGTGGACGCGGACGGAAAGCACGTGGCGGCGCAGAAGTTCAAGTTCGACCACCTCAAGGCCACCGGCACGCTCCTGCTGATCTCGGGCATGATCACCATGGCCCTGTACCGCATTCCGGCAGCCGCCGGCCTCCGCATCTACGGGGAAACCCTCAAGCAGCTGCGGTGGACCATCGTGACCGTGATGTCCGTCCTGGGCCTGTCCTTTGTCATGAACCTGTCCGGGCAGACCACCTCCCTGGGCCTGGCGCTCGCCTCGGCCGGCGGATTCTTCGCTGTCCTTTCACCGGTGATCGGCTGGCTGGGCGTCGCCCTGACCGGCTCCGACACCTCTTCCAACTCCCTCTTCGGCCAGCTCCAGGTTTCGGCAGCCGAACAGACCGGCCTGCCTCCGGTCCTTATGGCGGCGGCCAACTCCTCCGCCGGCGTCATGGGCAAGATGCTCTCCCTGCAGAACCTGGCGGTGGCAGCAGCCGCGGTGGGCCTGGAGGGATCCGAAGGCACACTCTTCAGGAAGCTCCTGGGCTGGAGCCTTGGGCTCCTGGCCATCATGATCGTCCTGGTCCTGCTGCAGTCAACACCTGTTCTTGGCTGGATGGTTCCCTAAACGTCCCGCCGCCCTTACAAATGAGACAGGGCCGGGGGAGTGCGTCCGCCCCCGGCCCCCGTGCCCACAGAAACAAAGAGGTTTCCCTTCCATGAGTACATCGGCAGTTGCAACAGCATCATCGGCGCTTCTTACTGCAAGCGCACATGCTTCCACGGACCTGGACGAACGTGTCCGGGTGAGCACGGACCGCTCCGGCTACGTGCCTCCCAGCCTCCCGGACGGCGTCGTATACGCCACCAGCACGGAGGAGGTGGTGGCCACCATGAAACTGGCGGCAGCCCACAACGTGCCGGTTGTTCCCCGCGGCGCCGGGACGGGCCTGGCCGCCGGAGCGTCGGCCCGGGCGGGCGAAGTGGTCCTGGACATGGCCCGCATGAACCGGATCCTCCACATCGACCCGGTGGAGCAGTTGGCGGTGGTTGAACCCGGCGTCCTTAACGCGGACGTGAACGCCGCCGCCCGGGAGCACGGACTCTTCTATGCCCCGGATCCGGCCAGCACGGCCATCTGTTCCATCGGCGGCAACATCGCCACCAACGCCGGCGGCATGTGGTGCGCAAAATACGGCGTCACCCGGGAATCCGTCCTGGCGCTGCGTGTTGTCCTGCCCGATGGCAGGGTACTGCGCACGGGAAGGAACACCATCAAGGGCGTCACCGGGTACGACCTGAATGCCCTGATGATCGGTTCCGAAGGAACACTGGGCGTGGTGGTGGAGGCCACCCTGCGCCTGCGGCCACGGCCGGTCCAGACCGCCACCGTTGCCGCGTATTTCCCGGATGTGGATGCCGCCGCCCTGGCTGCCTCCGCCATCATCGCCGCGCGCCTGCAGCCATCGGTGCTGGAACTTATGGACGGTCCCACCCTGGAAGCCGTTGACGCGGTGCACGGCACCAGCCACCGGTCCAAGGGCGGCGCCTTCCTGCTGGCGCAGACCGACGGCTACGGCGCATTCCTGGAGCAGGACGTCCTCCTCCAGGCCATCCAGCCGTTCGCCAGCCACATCGAGAAGGCGGAGGACACGGCGGCAGCGGATGCGCTCGTGGCCACCCGGCGGGAAGCCATCCCGTCGCTTGAGAAGCTTGGCCGGGTATCCATCTGCGACATCGGCGTGCCGCGGAACCGGCTGGCGGCAGTTTTCGCCGGCCTGGAGGACATTTCCCGGAAGACCGGCGTCCGGATTTTCAACGTGGCGCACGCAGCAGACGGCAACCTCCACCCGATGATCGTCGTCGAACCTGGCGAATCCATCACCGAAGGACCTGCCAAAAAGGCCCTTGGCGACATGTTCTACCTGGCACAGCGCCTGGGCGGCACGCTTACGGGCGAGCACGGCGTGGGCCTGCTCAAGCGCGACTGGCTCGAGGATGAGCTCGGCGGGATCTCGCTCGAACTCCAGCGCGCCATCCGCAATGTCTTCGACCCCCAGGGAATCCTCAACCCCGGCAAGGCGATCTAGCAGTCCGAGCCGCCGCAGCGGCGGCGGTGGAAAGGGGTGGCGGCGCCGGTTCCGTTGCCCCTTTCCGCCGTCGGCACTCCGGCGGGAACGCAGTGATGGATGGTCCGGTAGGGCAGGATGGAAGCATGGCCGAATCAGCAGCGGAATCCTCACCGAAGCGGACGTACGATGTCCTGCTGGACGACGTCGAAGCGGGCCTGCGGTCCGGACGCTTCAAGGCAGGGGACCAGCTTCCGGGAGAACGCATCCTGGCGGAAACCTACGGCATCTCGCGTGCCTCTGTCCGCGAAGCCATGCGCCTCCTCGACGCCATGGGGATCCTCCGCAGCTCGAACAAGTCCGGCCCCAAGTCCGGCGCCGTCATCGTCTCAGAGCCGTCGGCCGGACTGTCTTCCACGCTCCGCCTGCACGTCGCCAGCAGCCGCCTTCCCGTGGAAGACATCGTCGAGGCCCGCATCCTCTTGGAAACCTGGGCGGCCCGGACCGCGGCCGAAAGGGACAATCCGGAGGGCATCCAGCGGGCCAGGGAGCTGCTCCTGGCGATGGATGCCCCGGACATCGATCCGGAAACATTCCACGCCCTGGACGCGCAGTTCCACCTGGCCCTCAGTGCCCTGGCCGGAAACGCGGTAATCGAAACCATCATGGATTCCCTCAGCGGTTCCATCCGCGGCTACATCAAGGACGCCCTTGCGGCCCTGGGCCAGTGGCCGGTGGTGCTCGCTGAGCTGAGGGCGCACCACCACGCAATTTTCAACGCCGTGGAAGCGCGGAACGCGGACCTTGCCGCGGACCTGCTCCGCCGCCACATTGGCTGGCTCCACGAGCAGACGGCCAGGGCCCGACCCTGATCATGTCCGGCGCCTAGCCGGCAGCAGCGTCCGACGGCGGCAGGTCGGCTTCCGGCCCCGGCTCGCCTCCCATCGCGGCCACCAGCCGTTCACGGGCACGGCCGAGGTGGATGTCCAGCAGCTGGGCGGCTTCTTCACCGCGGCCTGCCTCGATGAGTTCCAGGAGCTTCTGGTGCTCGTCCTGGATCAGGGCAGTGTCCAGGAGGTGCAGGGACTGCACGCGGGACATGCACAGGCGGACTTCCCCCACCAGGGACAGGTACATCCTGCTGATGCGTTCATTGCCTACTGCGTCAATCAGGCTGGTGTGGAACCGCATGTCCGGTTCCACAACATCAAGCGGGGCGCCGGTCTTCAACGCGGCAATATCGTTGTTGGCCTGCACCGCACCCGCCGGCACCGTCCGGCCGGACGCCAGCCGCCGGAGCACTTCGCTTTCCAGGTATGCCCTGGCCAGGTAGATGTCCCGGACGGATTCCGGCCCTAGGTCCACCACCCGCGCGGTCTTGTGGGCCCCCCGGTCCAGCAGCCCCTCGGCGACGAGCTTCTCGATCGAGGCCTTGGCGGTGGGGCGGGCCACCTCGTAGGAAGACGCCACATCCGTCTCGGTGAGCGCCACACCCGAGCCGAGCTCACCGGAGAAGACGCGGCTCCGCAGGTCCGCGGCGATCGCATCCACGATCGAGACTGCTGCAACACGTCCGGCCACTGGCGTTCCTCCCAAAACTGTCCCCGTATCCCTATTTTGCCAGACAAGTCGGCATCTGCACTTGACCATCATGTGTACTTGTTAGACAATTTGAGGGCGCCACGGAGTTGTGACGCCTAACACAATCTGGAGACACATGTTTCAGCAGATCCTCGACCCCATCGCCGGGTCCCTACTGATCTCAGCCCTCTGTGCGGCCCTTCCGCTCATCCTGCTTTTCGTCCTTCTGGGCGTCTTCAAGGTCAAGGCCCCCATAGCGGCCCTGGCCAGCCTTGCGCTTTCCCTCGTCTTGGCCGTCATCGGCTGGCGGATGCCCGCCGGCCAGGCCCTGGCCGCCACTGCCGCCGGGATGTTCTACGGACTGTTCCCCATCCTGTGGATCCTGGTCAACGCGCTGTGGATCTACCGGCTTACCTTGGCCACGCCGTGGTTTGAAGTGCTCGGCCGCACCATCCGGTCCATTTCAAACGACCTGCGGATCCTCTCGATCCTGATCGCCTTCTGCTTCGGCGCGCTGCTGGAGTCGCTGGCCGGTTTCGGCGCGCCGGTGGCCATCTCGGCGGCAATGCTGATGGCGGCCGGCATGAAGCCGCTGAAGTCGGCCGTGGTCTCGCTGCTGGCCAACACCGCGCCGGTGGCGTTCGGCGCCATGGCCGCGCCGATCATCGCCCTCAACGGGGTCACCGGCCTGCCGCTCCATGACCTGTCCTCGATGGCCGGCCGCCAGACGCCCTTCATCGCCCTGATCGTGCCCCTGCTGCTCGTCTTCATCGTGGACGGCAAGCGCGGCCTCAAGCAGACCTGGCCCGTGGCCCTGGTGGCCGGCACCGCCTTCGGGGCCGCCCAGTTCGTCACCTCCAACTACCTCGCCGTCGAACTGACGGACGTGGTGGCCGCCGTCGTCACCGTGGCCGCGGTCCTGCTGATGCTCAAGGTCTGGCAGCCGGCGGAAAACGTTGGCATCGAAGGCGCCGTGGAGGTTGCGCCGGAAACCGCGCATGCAGGAGCCGGCGCCCGCGCGGGTGCCCGCTCCGCCGGGCCGGCAAACGGAACAGATTCCGCTGCGCCAGCCGCTGGAACCGCCGCCGCAGCCGGCGCCAGCATTCCCACTGACAACTCCCGGCCCGGGCCGCGGCAGATCTGGATGGCGATCGCCCCCTACCTGATCATCATCGCGGTGTTCTCGGTGGCCCAGATCCCGTTCGTGAAGGCGTGGCTGGGCCAGGTTGGCAGCGTGACATTCGCCTGGCCGGGCCTGGACATCACCGATTCCGCCGGCAAGCCCGTGGCGGCAACAAAGTTCAAGCTGGACCACTTCAAGGCCACCGGCACCCTGCTCCTGCTCTCCGGCATCTTCACCATGGCGCTCTACAAGATCACCGCATCGCAGGGCCTGCGCATCTACCGGGACACACTGGTGCAGCTCCGCTGGACCATCGTCACAGTGACCGCCGTCCTGGGACTGTCCTTCGTGATGAACCTGTCCGGCCAGACCACCACGCTGGGGTTCGCCCTGGCCTCGGCCGGCGGCTTCTTCGCCCTCCTTTCGCCGCTGATCGGCTGGATCGGTGTTGCCCTGACCGGCTCGGACACCTCCTCCAACTCGCTGTTCGGGCAGATGCAGGCCACCGCCGCCCAGCAGACCGGACTGTCGCCGGTGCTGATGGCCGCCTCCAACTCCTCAGCCGGCGTGATGGGCAAGATGCTGTCGCTGCAGAACCTGGCGGTCGCCTCGGCAGCGGTGGGCCTGGACGGCGCCGAGGGCACCCTCTTCCGCAAGCTCATCGGCTGGAGCCTGGGCCTCCTGGCCCTCATCACAGTGCTGATCTACCTGCAGTCCACCCCCGTCCTGGGCTGGATGGTTCCCTGATGCCGTCCCTGGACCTCGCCGGCCTCCGCGCGGCCGTCAGCGATCCCGCCCAGGTCAAAACCCGGGCCATCGACCTCCACGCCAATGCCCACGACGCCTCGCACTTCCTGCTCATCCCGCAGGCCGTGGTGACGGCGGGAAACGCGGCGGACGTGGGCGGGCTCCTGCGGGCGAGCGCCGAACAGGGCGTCCCGCTGACCTTCCGCTCGGGCGGCACCAGCCTCAGTGGCCAGGCGGTCACCGACGGCGTGCTGGTGGACGTGCGGCGCAACTTCAGGGACGTTGAAGTGCTCGACGGCGGCGCCCGGGTCCGGGTGCAGCCCGGTGTCACCGTGCGGGCACTGAATGCGAGGCTGGCACCGTACGGCCGCAAGTTCGGCCCGGATCCGGCCAGCGAGGCGGCCTGCACCATCGGCGGCGTGGTGGCCAACAACTCGTCCGGAATGAACTGCGGCACGGTGGACAACGCCTACCGGACGCTGGAATCCCTCACGGTGGTGCTGCCCTCGGGCACGGTCATCGACACAGGGGCGCCGGATGCGGACCGCAAGCTGCGGACGCTGGAACCGGAACTGTACGAAGGCCTGGCGCAGCTTGCCGCCCGGGTGCGCGGCAACAGCGAGTCCGTCCGCCGGATCCGGCAGCAGTTTTCCATGAAGAACACCATGGGCTACGGCCTGAACTCGCTGCTGGACCACAGCACCCCGGTGGACATCATGGCCCACCTGATCGTGGGCAGCGAAGGCACGCTGGGCTTCGTGGCGGAGGCGGTGTTCCGCACCATCCCGCGGCTGCAGCATGCCGCCACGGGGCTGCTGGTCTTCCCGGACCTGCAGGCAGCGAACGCTGCGCTGCCGGAGCTGGTGGGGACCGGCGCGGCCACGGTGGAACTCATGGACGCCCTGTCCCTGAAGGTGGGCCAGGCGCTGAAGGGGACTCCCGCCGTCGTGCGCGATCTTGTGGTGCGGGACCACGCCGCGCTGCTGGTTGAATATTCGGCCGAAGGGCCGGACCAGCTGGACGCCCTGCGGCAGGGCGGCGAGGGCATCCTGCCGGGGCTGAACCTCTCGGCCGAGGCCCGGTTCACCGGGGATGCCTCGGCGCGGGCCGGGCTATGGCACCTCCGCAAGGGCTTGTACGCCTCGGTGGCCGGCGCCCGCCCGCAGGGAACCACGGCCCTGCTGGAGGACATTGTGGTGCCCGTGCCGGCGCTGGGCCGGACGTGCCGGGAACTGATCGGGCTGTTCGACAAGTACAGCTACAGCAACAGCGTGATCTTCGGCCACGCCAAGGACGGCAACGTCCACTTCATGCTCACGGACGGGTTCACCACGGCCGAGGAACTGGACAGGTACAGCTCGTTCACGGAGGACATGGTGGACCTGGTCCTGGCCGAGGGCGGCTCGCTCAAGGCCGAGCACGGCACCGGCCGGGTGATGGCGCCCTACGTGCGGCGGCAGTACGGGGACGAGCTGTACGGCGTGATGCGCAGGATCAAGCAGCTGTTCGATCCCGCCGGGATGCTGAACCCCGGCGTCCTCATGGACGACGATCCGCAGGCGCACCTGCGCCACATCAAGACGGCGCCGCCGGTGGCCGAGGAGGTGGACCGCTGCGTCTCCTGCGGCTACTGCGAGCCGGTGTGCCCCAGCAAGGACCTGACGCTGACGCCGCGGCAGCGGATCGTCACCCTGCGCGCCATCGAATCCGCGCGCCTGGCCGGAGACACGGCGCTGGTGAAGCAGCTGGAAAAGGACTACGACTACGAGTCCGTGCAGACCTGCGCCGTGGACGGCATGTGCCAGACGGCCTGTCCCGTGGACATCAACACCGGCCAGCTGGTCAAGCGGATCCGGCGTTCCGATGCCGGGCCCGTGGCCAACGGCGCCTGGAACGCCGCCGCGAAGCACTGGGAAGGCGTCACCCGCGGAGCGTCGCTTGCCCTCACCGTGGTGGACAAGCTCCCGGCCGCGGCCGTGGGCGCACCCAACAAGGCTGCCCGGGCGGTCCTGGGGACGGACACGGTGCCGCTGTACTCGCCGGAGCTGCCGGGCGGAGGTTCCGTGCGGAAACGTCCGACGCCGGATGGGCCGCCGGACGCCGTCTACTTCCCCGCGTGCGTGGGGACGATGTTCGGGCCGGCGGGACAGGCTGGTGCCGGCCAGGCCGGTCCTGCCGGTGCGTCTCCAGGCCGCGGCGTCCAGTACAGCTTCGAGCAGCTGTGCGGACGTGCGGGCATTACGCTGATGGTGCCGGCGGGCATCGACGGGCTCTGCTGCGGCACCCCCTGGTCCTCCAAGGGCATGGTGGCCGGCCAGGCGACCATGCAGGAGAAGACGGTGGCAGCGCTGCGGGAGGCCACCCGGGACGGCGAACTTGCCATCATCTGCGATGCGTCCTCCTGCACCGAGGGCTTGCGCCAGGCCGTGGAATCGGACGTCCCGCTGGCGGGCCAGCGGCCGCTGCGGATCGTGGACGCCGTGGACTTCGCCGCCGAGCACATCCTGCCCAAGCTGCCGGAGCACGCAAAGCTCGAGTCGCTGGCCCTGCACCCCACCTGCTCCTCCACGCGCATGGGGATCAACGGCTCCCTGGATGCGGTGGCGGCTGCAGTGGCGGACAAGGTGGATGTTCCGGTGAACTGGGGCTGCTGTGCGTTCGCGGGGGACCGGGGCATGCTCCACCCCGAACTTACGGCGTCCGCCACCCGGAAGCAGGGGGAGGAAGTTGCGCAGCTGGGCGCCGCGGCCCATGCGTCGTGCAACCGGACCTGCGAACTGGGCATGACCCGGGCCACAGGTGCCGATTACCGGCACGTGCTGGAGCTGCTGGAAGAGGTGACGCGGTGACGGGACGGCCCTTCCGGCCGGCTGCCGCCCGGGTGCATGAAGGGGGCCGCCTCCACGCTGGAGGCGGCCCGATTGAGCGCAACCCTAGAACTTGTCCTTACCCGCGTTGGGGTTCTTCGGGTTCTCCTTATTGCTGCCGTTCCCGCCGTTATTGATGCACTGCCAGCCCCCATCGACCTTGGTGACGGTCTGCCCACCTGGACAGGCGATGGGAGCGGCCGAAGCCGCCGATGCGACGACGACGAGAGTCGTGAACAGGAGCCCGGCCAATTCATCCGGCAGCGCTGATGTCTGACGATGAGTACGAGGCGCTGGTCGAAACCAGCTACCTGTTGCGGTCCCTGAGAATGCACGCCGCTTGATACCCGCTTTTGAAGCCGCTTGGGCGGGTGAAACTGTCAGTTGCGGCCTGCCCGAACCTTGACCGCTCGCGCGCTCGCCTTGGCTGCGGAAGGGAGGGTCAAGGATGGGAGACAGCCGGGTAGCGAGTAGTCCGGGCTAAGAGACGGGTAGTGCCAGCGGAAAAAACAAGTACCTGGAAGCCTCTCGGCACGCTGGATGGTTTCTTGTCCCGGACATACACTGGCCAAGTCTCATTGGCTTGATAACAATCGGTACATCTCACGGTTCGGTGCTGGGGACGCCCGCGACTGGCAGAACGTAGGACGCCATGTCTGTGCGCAGTCTCCCGAATTGTCATACCCCGAGGGTCCGGGTGCGGGCGTGGAATCCGGAAGACGCCCCAATGAACCCCGCCATCATCATGCTGCGCATGGGCCGGCAGTCTCACTTCCACGCGCCCCGGATTAACGCACATGCCCCGGGCGGAATGAACGGCCCGAAGGCGACCGAGGCGCAGCCTGCTGACCCCGCAAACTTCCTCGTCGGTTCCTCCGAGCTCTGGAATTCCGGCGAACCAACGTTTCCGTTTACGGCCCGATAGAAGGCTTCGCGCCGTGTTCGAAGGGCACGGCGCACGATCCACCTAAAGTCAGACGCTTGCCGCGACGCCTGACGAAACACTAGGGAGAAGAATGAAGCCGCCATCGCCTCGGGAACCAGGGACCACTCGAGTCGAGTCAGGGGCCGCTCAGGGAGTGCCCGGTGATCACTGAATCCCGAACGTTTGTGGCGTCACTTCTCGCGGCGGTAACGGTTGGCGCCTTTGTTTTGTTGGGTTCCGGGGCCAGTGGTGACCCTAGGGCGGTTGCCGCACTCTCAACTGACGGGACTACCGCGGCAGAAGCCCATAACTGGGGGTCCGTCGTTACCGGGGACGAGTTCAACTATGTGGGTGCACCCGACCCGCTGAAATGGAACGTCTACAACAGCGCCGGGCATGCAGGCAACGGCCTTCGTTCACCCGCCCAGGTCACCGTGGACGGCACCAAGATGGTCATGAACGGGACGCCCAACGGCACAACCGCGGGCATGGGCGCCAAGTTCGCCAACCAGAAGTACGGCCGCTGGGAGGTCCGTGCCGCGGGCTCGGGCGACAACGAGTACCACATGGTCTCCATCCTGTGGCCCGATTCGGAGAACTGGCCCTGCGACGGCGAAATTGACTACGCCGAAACCACGGGTGACTGGAACGTCATCCAGTTCTTCCATCACTACTCCTGCTCCAACTTGCAGACGTTCGCATCGAAGGCACTCGACGTGAGCCAGTTCCACAACTACGCCGTTGACTGGTCACCCGCCGGTATCACTGGGTACGTGGATGGAGTCCAGTGGTTCCAGGACAACACCGCGTCGCACCAGCCTCCGGGTTCCATGCATCAGACCCTCCAGCTGGACTGGTTCCCCGACTCCACCCCTGACGGCGCTGGGGAAATGCGGGTGGACTGGGTCCGGGTATACGCCGCGGCCGGCACGGTCGTTTCCCCGCCTCCACCCTCCGGTGACTCGTGGGAGTTCGCCGCTGTAGGTGACATGAACCCGGAAGGGAACACGTCCACCTCGTCCGCATCGGGCCAGAACGCTGCCAGCATCACCGCGAGCCTGAACGACGGGTCACTGGACAACTTCATCGGTATCGGTGACTTCCAGTACAACCAGGGCACCTGTTCGGCCCTCGTTGCTTGGGACACCCTATGGGGTGGGGTGAAAGCGAAGACGTTCTGGACGGCCGGGCCGGGGCATGACGTGGATCCCGGTGTGAATGATGACGTGGACAGGTTCATGAATGGTGAATGTGTGTCCACGACGAAAAGCGCAACGAACACCACTCTTGGCCGGTTCCAGGACGCCCTTGAATGGTACTCGTTTGACAAGGGCAACTGGCACATTGTGGCAGCTCCTACGGCCACGTGGCTGTACAACCCCACGAGGGCACAGGCCATGACCGCGGAGATGGACGCCGATATGAAGGCGGCGAAAGCGGCCGGGAAGCATCTGGCTGTTGTATACCACGACCCGTACTTCACATCGGACACCTCGATCCATACCCGCTTCACTCAGGCCAAGCCCTGGATCGACATGTTCTGGGCGAACCGGGTCAAGCTGCTCCTGTCAGGTTCACAGCACAACTATGAGCGGACCTGCCCGGTGGACAACGCGGACCAGTGCGTCACGGACGGGATGCAGCAGTTCCAGGTGTCCACCGGCGGTATCGATTTGCGGCCCTTCCTCAGCGACCCGGCCTATGTGCAGAAGAAATTCAGCGACACGTGGGGCCATCTGAGGATGAGCCTTAAAGCTGATGGCTCCTACTCGTGGGAGTTCCGCCCTGTCCATGGCGGGATGCAGACAGACAGCGGATCGAGGGAGCCGGGTACCGCCCCGCCCGGCGACACCACGGCTCCGGAGACGACGATTACGTCGGGGCCGCCTGCGTCTTCGACGTCGACCAGTGCCTCCTTTGCCTTCACTTCGAGTGAGGCGAATTCGACGTTCCAGTGCAGCCTGGATGGTGGACCGCGCGTGGCGTGCACCTCGCCGCAGACCTATGCCGGGTTGTCGATCGGATCCCATACTTTCGATGTCTGGGCCACCGATGCAGCCGGCAACACCGACGCGACAGCAGCGACGCATTCCTGGAGCGTCGTCTCCGGCGGGGGCGCGTCGGAGACGGTCACGCTGACGGCCATCGCTGACAGCTACGTCACCAACGGGACGGGGTTGCTGGATACGAACTTTGGCACGAGCACGATATTGGGTGTGGACAACAGCCCGGCGGAGGTCACGTACCTGAAGTTTGACCTGTCGGCGTATGCGGGCAGGACGCTGGAGAGTGCGACGCTGCAGCTGCGCAGTGCCGGGAACGGGTCAACGGGTTCGCAGAACGTCAAGCTGGTCGGCAATGACAGCTGGAGTGAGACCGGGATCACGTACAGCAACAAACCGCCGCTCGGCACCACCATCGGCACGCTCGTCGGGCCGACAACGACCAACACCAACTACAGCGTTTCGCTGAACGCCGCCGCAGTGAACGGTGAGCTGGGCCAACAGCTTTCCCTGGGTATGGACACCAGCAGCAATGACGGCCTGGACCTGAACTCCAGGGACGCCGGCAGCACGGCCGCACCCAAACTCGTCCTCACCCTCGGCGGCGGCGGTGGGGGTGGTGGTGATACGACGGCTCCGGAGACGACGATTACGTCGGGGCCGCCTGCGTCTTCGACGTCGACCAGTGCCTCCTTTACTTTTACTTCGAGTGAGGCGAATTCGACGTTCCAGTGCAGCCTGGATGGTGGACCGCGCGTGGCGTGCACCTCGCCGCAGACCTATGCCGGGTTGTCGATCGGATCCCATACTTTCGATGTCTGGGCCACCGATGCAGCCGGCAACACCGACGCGACAGCAGCGACGCATTCCTGGAGTGTCGTCTCCGGCGGGGGCGCGTCGGAGACGGTCACGCTGACGGCGGCCGCTGACAGTTACGTCACCAACGGGACGGGGTTGCTGGATACGAACTTTGGCACGAGCACGATATTGGGTGTGGACAACAGCCCGGCGGAGGTCACGTACCTGAAGTTTGACCTGTCGGCGTATGCGGGCAGGACGCTGGAGAGTGCGACGCTGCAGCTGCGCAGTGCCGGGAACGGGTCAACGGGTTCGCAGAACGTCAAGCTGGTCGGCAATGACAGCTGGAGTGAGACCGGGATCACGTACAGCAACAAACCGCCGCTCGGCACCACCATCGGCA
The DNA here is from genome assembly GCF_031844545.1 of Arthrobacter sp. AB6. Taxonomy (NCBI): domain Bacteria; kingdom Bacillati; phylum Actinomycetota; class Actinomycetes; order Micrococcales; family Micrococcaceae; genus Arthrobacter; species Arthrobacter sp. AB6. The sequence goes on along the minus strand of NZ_JAUZVL010000001.1, from coordinate 113,330 downwards.
CGCTCGTCGGGCCGACAACGACCAACACCAACTACAGCGTTTCGCTGAACGCCGCCGCAGTGAACGGTGAGCTGGGCCAACAGCTTTCCCTGGGTATGGACACCAGCAGCAATGACGGCCTGGACCTGAACTCCAGGGACGCCGGCAGCACGGCCGCACCCAAACTCGTCCTCACCCTCGGCGGCGGCGGTGGGGGTGGTGGTGATACGACGGCTCCGGAGACGACGATTACGTCGGGGCCGCCTGCGTCTTCGACGTCGACCAGTGCCTCCTTTACTTTTACTTCGAGTGAGGCGAATTCGACGTTCCAGTGCAGCCTGGATGGTGGACCGCGCGTGGCGTGCACCTCGCCGCAGACCTATGCCGGGTTGTCGATCGGATCCCATACTTTCGATGTCTGGGCCACCGATGCAGCCGGCAACACCGACGCGACAGCAGCGACGCATTCCTGGAGTGTCGTCTCCGGCGGGGGCGCGTCGGAGACGGTCACGCTGACGGCCATCGCTGACAGCTACGTGTCCAGCCGAACAGCGACGACAAACTTTGGCACGAGCACGATATTGGGTGTGGACAACAGCCCGGTGGAGGTCACGTACCTGAAGTTTGACCTGTCGGCGTATGCGGGCAGGACGCTGGAGAGTGCGACACTGCAGCTGCGCAGTGCCCGGAGCGGGTCAAAAGGTACGCAGAACGTCAAGCTGGTCGGCATTGACGACTGGAGTGAGACCGGGATCACGTACAACAACAAACCGCCGCTCGGCACCACCATCGGCACGCTCGTCGGGCCGACAACGACCAACACCAACTACAGCGTTTCGCTGAACCCCGCTGCAGTGAACGGTGAGCTCGGCCAGCTGCTTTCCCTGGGTATGGACACCAGCAGCAGCGACGGCCTGGACCTGAACTCCAGGGAGGCCGGCAGCACGGCCGCACCCAAACTCGTCCTCACCCTCAAGTAGGTCGTTACTCGTTCCCGCTGGCGCTTTCGCCACCGAACATCCCATGCCTCGGGCAACCGCACCTGCGAACCGGGCATGACCGGCAGACCGGGTGCATGAAGGGGGCCGCCGCCACGCTGGAGGCGGCCCGATTGAGCGCAACCCTAGAACTTGTCCTTACCCGCGTTGGGGTTCTTCGGGTTCTCCTTATTGCTGCCGTTCCCGCCGTTATTGATGCACTGCCAGCCCCATCGACCTTGGTGACGGTCTGCCCGCCGGGACAGGCGATGGGAGCGGCCGAAGCCGCCGGTGCCACGACAACGAGAGTCGTGAACAGGAGCCCGGATACAGCTGCGGAACTTAGGAATTTGCGTCAACCGTAACGCCGCCGTCCGCGCTGGATCGCGGGGCTGTATCTACCCAATCTTCGCCGGCGCCTACCCAATCTCGCGGCAGTTCTACCTAACACGTACCAGCGCCCGTTCGAAGCGGCTGCAGCTCCGGATAACGGCAACGCGGGCATGAACATAAGTTTGCTTATTAAGCGGTCTACAAGTAAAGTCTACGGTGTAGAGAAGTTGTTGACATGGTTTCGAGTAGAGGGATCAGAGTTTGCACGGCCAATCTGGGCCGCTCACCAAACCCTCAGGAGCATTACATGTCTGTAAACACCCACAATGACCATTCCAGCGCTGTCCGCAACGCCAATGACATCAAGATCTCGACGCGCACCCTCGAGTTCGCCGTCTACGTTGCAGCGGTCCTGGCCACCATCATCACGGCCGCGGTTGTCGGGGATGACGCCAGCGAGAACGGCGTCGACGTCTTCAACGCCAGCCAGGCCATGCAGTACATCACCTTCCTCACAGTTGGCCTGATGATCGCCCGCGGCTTGGCGAAGGCCGGTAACCGTGCCCACGGCACGCACGCCTAACACCGCTTATCCGGCCCGCAAGGCCGGGAGCTGACCTGATGCAGGGCGCGGCACCACAACGGTGCCGCGCCCTGCATCAGTCCACGTTCCATTTGTCCAGCCTGCGGGATTCCAGCCGCGGACGCCTGGAAATCCCTCAGATCCCCCCGATGTCCCGCGCAAGGCATTGAGTTTGAGGCCGCTGCCCCCGCGCCTGAGCCCGAGCCAAGAATGCGGCCGCTAGAGCGCAGGGACCGCCGGCCTGAGGATGCGTAAACACCACGAAAGCCATTATGAAAACTGAACAGGCCTTTGAGTCAATCGTCATCATCTTTAATCCCAACAGCAGCGGCGACGCCCCACGGCTTGCCGAGCAACTGCGGGAGGAGCTCGGAGAGCTTCTTCCCTATGCCTCGGATGTCACCCTGCAACCCACGGACCACGCCGGGCATGCCGTTGAGCTGGCCCGCGATGCTGCTTCGGGCGGCCGGGACGTGCTGATCGTCTCCGTCAGCGGAGACGGCGGCTACAACGAAGTTGTCAACGGTGTGATGCAGGCCGGCAACCCCCGCGCGGTATGCGCGGTCATGGCGGCGGGGAACGCCAACGATCACCGCCGCACCACCGGCACCCGGCCGCTGGGGGCTGCCATCACCGGCGGTGCCGTCCGCCATATCGACCTCCTGCGCATCAGGACGGGCGACGGGCCGGACGCTGCTGCCGAGTATGCACATTCCTACATCGGCTTCGGCCTGACGCCGGTCATGGCGATCGACCTGGAAAAGGGCAGCAAGGGCGCCTTGAAGGAACTGTTCTCCGTGATGAGGACTTTTTCGAAGTTCAAGCCGTTCGAAATCCGCCAAAGCGGAGGAGGGCGCCGCAAGTTCGACAGCCTTGTGTTCGCCAACATCCCGCGGATGGCCAAATACGCCACCCTCAGCGAAGCCGACAACCTGCCCTCGGACGGCAAATTCGAAGTAGTCATGTTCCCCCACCGCTCCAAACTGCAGGTGCTCCTGACAGCGCTCCGGGCAGCCACCAAAGGCCTCGGCCACCAGCCCAGCGCCAGCAGTTACTGGTTCACCACGCTCAAACCCATTCCGTACCAGGTGGACGGAGAAGTGAAATCCGTTGATGCCAACACGCGGATCACCATTGAAAGCGTCCCGGCTGCCCTGGCCACTTTAGGGTAATGAACCAGCAGAACGAGCGCGTTGAAAGGAAACCCGTGCACACCCAACCCAGCCAGCCGCCCGGCGTCGAACCACCGTCATTCCGCGGGTCCCTGCCCTGGATGCGCCGGCCGCTGGTTCCGAGGATCGTCACCACCCGATCCCTGACCTCACACGTCCACACCCTGGCAGGTCCTCCGGGCTCATCCGGACCGGTCTTCGTGCTGCTGCACGGCATCGGCATGTCGCACCGGTACTTCCGCAGGCTGCAGGCCATCCTTGCCCGGCACGGCGACACGCACGCCATCGACCTGCCCGGTTTCGGGTCAACGCCCACGCCGGACCGGCAGCTCAGCATCCCCGACTACGCTGATCACACCGCCGCAACGCTGGAAAAGATGGGCGCCGGTCCGGCCGTGGTGGTGGGACACTCCATGGGTGCCCAGTTCGCCGCCGAGCTCGCAGTCCGGCACCCCGCCAGCGTCTCCCACCTTGTGCTCCTGGGGCCAGTGGTGGACCCGGCACGCCGGACCGTCCGCCAGCAATCCCTGGCCCTGGGCCTGGACGCGCTGAGGGAAAGCCCGGCGGGAAATGCGATCGTCCTCGGGGATTACGTCCGCTCCGGCCTGCGCTGGTACCTCACCGAACTTCCGGTCATGATGTCCTACGCGCTGGAGGCCAACGTGGCGGTCGCGTCCCAGCCGGTCCTGGTCCTCCGCGGCTCGCGCGATCCGGTGGCACCGGGGCCCTGGTGCGAAAAATTGGCCGCCACCGCGCCGGACGGCCGGTTCGTGGAAATACCGGGCAAGCCACATATCGTCCAGCACGGGGCGCCCGGTGCAACTGCCGCGGAAATCCTCGCCCACGCCGGCACCTAGTTCCGCGGCATCCGCCTGGGACGGAGCGGTGACATTAACGCCGGGGTGCTGATCTTGGTATTCTCTGAGAGGTCATGCAGCGGCCTCTCAGTGTTTCCCGGAGGTCCCTGTCTGTGGCCGCCAGGCCCGCCGTCCGCAGGGCCGGGGCCAGTCACCCTCCGACCGTCGCCAGTCGGCGCCTCGCCCCCGTGCGCAGGTACGCCGGCGCTATGGGATCCACTGTGCAGAAAACAGCGTTTTCGCGTCCCTGCGGGAACCCATTGACCGGCGGGGATATGGCCTAGGAATCCTATTGGGGGTTGGGCCATATCCTTCGCCTTGCCGTACGGGTTTGGCATTTGATTTGAATAAAACCCGGACCTATTCTGTTTTGCAGGCGCCCCGATGTATCCCCCAATAACATCGGGGCGCTTCCATGCCCGGGATGGATACCGCCGTCAGCTGACTCGTTCCCCGGCCTGCAGCGTGGACTGTAACGCTCCCGTAACGCGACGGATGATCATATGTCTCGCGTCTTTGCATTCGTTCCTGGGGTGCCTCATGTGAAGGGGATCAGTGTTATGCCATGGCTGATCGATCTCACAGGGCGGCAATTATGGGCCCGGGAGGCGATCGCCGCGCTCAGCGCAGGAGGGGTGGCCCTGGCGGAATCCGATGCCCCGTCCGGCGGCTCAACGGCCGGCATCATCTTGTCCGTATCGGATTCCCAGGACCTGAGGGCTGCCCTCGGGGCGGCCGAGTATGGCGGGAGCCGGGTGATGGTCATCGGGCCTCCAAACGGGAAGCTGAAGCCCTGGCCTGTGCTGGATGCGGGCGCAGCGGAGTGCATTGCGTGGCAGGGGCAGGTGCCAGCGGTATCGGCGTGGATGCAGCGGATCCAGGATGTTGAAGCGGTCCTCGATTCGGTTGCGGTCCGGGAAAAACTGACCGGCAACAGCCCCGCCTTCCGGTCCGCGCTCCGGGACCTCGTGGTGGCGGCCCGGTTCGGGCAGGGCCCCATCCTGATCCAGGGCGAAACGGGGACAGGCAAGGAGCTGGCGGCCCGGGTGGCCCACGCGGTAAGCCACCAGCGCGGCAACCTGGTGACCGTGGACTGCACCACCATTGTGCCAACCCTGATGGGGAGCGAGCTTTTCGGTCACGAGCGCGGAGCCTTCACAGGCGCCGTGAGTGTCCGGACCGGAGCGTGCTCGGGAGCGGACCAGGGTTCCCTTTTCCTTGACGAGGTGGGGGAGCTGCCGCTTGACCTGCAGCCCGAACTGCTCCGCGTGGTCCAGGAGGGCACCTATAAACGCGTCGGCGGCGACAAGTGGCTGCACAGCAAGTTCCGGCTCATCTGTGCCACCAACCGGGACCTCAAGGATGAAGTGGCGGCCGGCAGCTTCCGCGCCGACCTGTACCACCGGATCGCCGCCTCGATGGTCACCATGCCGCCGCTGCGGGAACGGGTGGAAGACATCCTGTCCCTCTTTGCCCGGTTCTGCCGGGAGGTCAGCGGTTCAGCTGCGGACCCGGACGTGGACGCCTCGGTCCAGGACGTGCTGCTGCGCAGGGCCTACCCGGGCAACCTCCGCGACTTGCGCCAGCTGGCCTTCCGGATTGCCGCACGCCACGTGGGTCCGGGCGCCATCACTCCGGGTGACCTGCCCCGGGAGGACCGGCCCGTCTCCATGCATTCCGCGCCGGCCGCCGGAGCACGTGCAGGCGGCGATCCTTTCAGGGCAGCGGTGGCCTGGGCCGTGGACCGCGGGCTGGGCCTGCGCGACATCAAGGAACGTGCGGCGGAGGCGGCGGTGGACGTGGCAGTGGAACGCAGCGGCGGAAACGTGCACTCCGCCGCCGCCATGCTGGGCCTCACTGACCGGGCCATCCAGCAGCGGCAGGCCAGGAAAACGGGCCCCGACGGCGCGTGTCAGACACCCGCCGACAGCTCGTCCGCCACCTCGCGCCAGTAACTGTCGCCCGTCTCCTCCGCCAGTTCGCGGAACAGTTCTTCGAGCTCGCGCCACAGGACGTCCGGGCCTTTGCGGCCCAGCCGCTGCGGCTTTTGCCGGGGGCGCTTGTAGGCCTGCGCGAAGGCGTCCCGCACATACGATTCCACGGTGAGGCCGAACAGGTCGGCTTTCTTGGGGTGGGGAAACGGGATCATCTTGGGCAGCTCCACTTTCGGGAGCTCACGGCGGGACAGGAGCAGGCGGTCAACGCCGGGCAGGGAACTTCCCTTCACCAGTTCGCTGCGGTCCACCTGGTGGGCGAACACGCGAACATGGGTGGGAGGGCCGGATTTCGCCGACCAGGGTGAGTACGTGACCAGCCATATTGAATTCCGTTCCGGCTCGCTTCCCTGCATCCAGGCCTGCCGGGGTGCACCGGTTCCGCTGCGCGCCGCTTTGCTCTGCTTTACATAGTCGCGCAGCTGGTTCAGTCCCTTCCGGATGGCCGCAGTGTTGTCCGGCTTGATCTCGGCGAGGCCCGCATCGGTGATGGTTTCGGGTCCCTTGCCCAACGTGGTCATAGCCATGCTTCATTCCTCCTGGAGTGCGTGGTGGGGTTTCGGGCGCCGGCGGCCTTTCGGGCTGGACCGGTAAGCCGCAGGATGTTGCCGCCCAGGACAAGGTCCCGGTCTTCGGGCATCAGGCCAAGCGCGAAGATCTTGGCGAGCTCAGGGGCCGGATGGAGATACGGCCCGTCGCTGCCGAACAGCACCTTGTGGGCGCCGGCCCGCGCAACGGCTTCCTCCAGCAGGTCGAAATACCGCACCCCGGATGTATCGGTGAAAACGTTGGGCGCACGCACCAGGAGATCGATCAGCCGCTTCTGGGCACGCCAGTCGTCGGCAAAGGAGGAGAGGTGCGGCACAATCCACGGCACATCGGGGTGGCGTGCCGCCAGGTAGGCCACCCGCTGCACGTCCCCGCCGGGATCGAACAGGACGGGCATGCCGTGGCGCTCCGCGGCGTCGGCCACCTCGTCCGTGGCCATGGCGTCGGACCAGTGCACCTTGATCCCGCAGGCATGACGGACGACGGCGGCAGCCACCACGGCGCCCACCCTCCCGCGGTCCGTGGCCGGGTTCACAAAGACGTACCAGAGCCACGTGGCGGGATCGCGCCCGGCAAGTTCCGCGACTGTGCGGTTGGCCGCCGCATACGTCCGCACCGGCGCCGCCATCAGCACCGCCCCGGATATCCCGGCGGCGGCGGCCCGGGCCTGCCACAGGGCAAAGGACGTTTCCGGATCGGCCGGCCCAAGGGGTACGCCGGCCGTGCCTACGTGCACGTGCGAGTCGATGACCAGGTGCTTCATCACGCCGCCCGCCGGTCCCGGGTGACTCGGGCGAGGCCCCGGACCAGGCGGTCAAGGTCCGCCTGCGAGTGGTCCGCCCGTACCACCGCGGACAGCAGCGCGCCGGGCTGGCAGCGGGGCAGCTGCACCAGGGCCTGCACGCCCCGGGCCGCGAGGCCGTTCCGCCACCGCCGTGCCAGCAGGAGCGAGTCCACGCGGGTTCCCACAATGGGGAACGGCAGCCCCAACGGGGCCAGTCCCAGATCGTTCAACGCCTGCCGCAGCCACCGCGTGAGCCGGAACAGGCGGGCACGCAGGCGGGGCATGCGGCTGTCGCGGAGGGCACTGAGGCCGGCGCCGAGGTCTGCTGCCGACGGCGGACTGCTGTGCAGGCGGTTGCCGCCGAGCCGGGCCAGCCTGCTAATGGCCCCGCCCTCCCCGGTGATGACCGTGACGGGGGTCCCGTACGCCTTCGCAAGCGACGCAAGCCACACCACGCCGTCGTGCTTCAACCCGGCCCACCGCAGCGTCCCCGTTCCGTCCCCGAAGCTGCCCTCCACGGACCGCCGCCCCAGGACACCGAAGCCCAGGGAATCGTCCACGATCACCTGGCCGCCGGTCTTCCCGGCCAGCGCCTGCAGCGCGGCGAGCGGCGCCGGACGGCCGCACCCCTGGCACCAGCCGTCGGTCACCAGCCACGTCCTGGTTCCAGGCACGACGGCGGGCGGCCGGAAGTGCGGAAACGTCACCACCCGTACGCCCCGGGACTGCGCTGCCCGGCAGGCCCACTGGGACAGAGGGTAGGCGCCCCCGTCCACCAGCAGCAGGTCCCCGGGGCAGGGAAGTGCCTGCAGCACATCCATCATCCCGTGCAGGGCCGAGCGGGCCACCAGGCCGGACCCGGCCTGCTGCTGACCGGCGATTACACGCGCAAGCCTTTCCGCGTCCGGCAGTTCCCGCAGCGCCGCGGGAACGCCCGTGGTGAATTCAGCCCACGGACGGAACCCGGCGCTGGGATGGTGCTGGCCCAGGAAGAGCGCGGACGTGAAGTCCGCCCCGCCGTCGGCCTTCCCGAATGCTGCGGACATCTCCGCCCCTCAGTATCGGACGAGCTTCTGGGCCAGCCGGCGCTGCAGCAGCGTGGACGGCATGGTGGTATCCACCCGCTCGCTGAGGTCCACCCCGGTGACGGCCCGGTAGGCGTGGATGTAGCGCTGGACTGACGACTTCCAGGCGATGGCCCAGTTCTTCGCGTCATCGCTCTTCATGGTGGATTCGTTCCAGCGTCCGTGGCGGACGGACAAAAGGAGCTGCTCGCCGTGGACAGCCAGATCGTAGAAGTGTGTCACGCTGACGTCGGACCACCCCTGCATGGATTTCATGGTGTCCACCCGGTCCATCCACTCTTCTTCATACGGGACCATGGTGGGCCCGCCCAGGAACTGATGCATTTCCGGCTGGGCCAGCATCCACTGCACATCCATGGTTTCAATGCGGGCTATGAGGGCCATGTCGGCAAACTGGTTGTTCGCGCCCTTGGCCAGCACCAGGTGCAGCTCCTGCAGGTGGCTGAGCAGCGGAAACGCGTCCGCGTCCACGGTCTTGTCGTTGAGCTCCTTGTAATAGTGGTGGCAGGCGTTGAGCAGGCTGTGGAAGGCCTCCAGGAATTGCGTCCGCCGTTCCACCAGCAGCTCAGCCGGCGGAACCGCGCGGCCGATCAGCTGCAGTCCGTACTGGTACTCATACTCGGCGGCCCGGCGCCGCAGCGAGAGGCGTTCGTCCTCGGCCTCGGCGAGGCCCCACAAGAGTCCCCGCAGCGGCATGAGCGGGTTGACGGCGAGCCGCGAGAGCGGATCCCTTCCCCCGGGTGCACGGCGGTTCTGGAAGCGCGCAATGATGCGGTTCAATGACTGGAACAGCATGGCTTCCTCCAGCCAGTACACGTAGATCAGCTCCACGAACGGCACCAGCTCCAATGGGTACTGGCCGCGCGGGATGCCTGTCGGGAAGGGCTTGTACGGCACGTTCCTTTGGTCGGTGACGTACGACAAAGGGATCGCCGTGCCGCTAAGCTTTCCTGGACCCCAGGCCGATTTCTTGCCCGACGACGGGTACATGTTGCCCAGGGCACCCTCGGTAACAAACTCTTTGGACAGCGCATGCAGGATGTCGTACGTCATGGACCCGAACGGCGGCTTGGTCCCCAGGCTGGCACCCTTGGCTTTTGCAAAGCGGGCAAAGTTTCCGAACTTGAGGTTCGAGGCGACGCCCCCTATAAACCCCCACAGGTCTTTGTGGCCGCTGTTGGGCGCCGCGTCCGTTTGGAGTGCGACCTTGAGCACGGGAGCCGACTCCGGCGGTTCGACGTTTATCGTGTCCAGAACGGACCAGCGTGCCGGCTTGCCGCGGAGGACATGGGAGCGGACGCGCACCCTGTATTCGCCCGAATCAGAAAGCATGACCGTTGGTTCGAAGTCCTTGCCGGGTCCCATGAGCTTGGTGACAACGCCGCCCTTGCTCCCTCCCATCGGGACAGTCCGGCCCCGTTCGTCTATGATCTGGAAGTCGTAGTCGCCCGGCTTTTCCCAGCCCTCGAGCTCGAAACGGAAGGCCACTTCCTGTCCGGCATAGACCGGAGCGGATGGCCGTCGGGTGAAATCCATGGCTATCTCCTTGTTGTTGGTGCTGTTGTGGTGAAGTTGGGCGTTGCGTGTCCCCTGACAGGCGCGGGGGAGCCCAGGACGTCCAGGCTGCCCCGGACCGCCCAGGCGGTCAGCAGCGAGGACAGCCGGGAGCTTTCCTCCTCTGCCGTGATGCGTCCGGCTGCCTTGGCCTGGCCCAGGACGGCAAAGACCAGGGCCGGCCGCTGGCGGGCCATGACGCCGAAGTCGCCGCCCCACGCCTGGTGGAGGCGGAGCAATTGTTCGGGCTGGCGCTCGCCGAGGGGGAAGATGGAACCGAGGTCGCGGCCGTCCGCCAGCGGCACGGGGTGGGCCAGCAGAAGCTCAACGAAGTCCCCGATCCGGGCTTCGCAGTTTCGGATCCAGGCAGCGTGTTCGGCCGGAAGGCCGGCAAGCGGATACATCGCCTTCCAGACCCGGGTGAGTTCCAGCCACTGGGGGTGCGGGTAGAGGGCGTTTCCCATGGCGGCGGAGATCAGCACCCGCAGGTACGGCATCGGGTGCGGGTCGGTGCCGCTGGGGCGGAAAACGAAATAGCGCGGGAGGCTGACCACGGCCAGCAGCCCGATTGTGGATGTGATGCCCACCGTGGCCACGGACCACAGGTCTGCCACCACCTCGCTGACCCACTGGGAGAATGCCTCCCACACCCCGCCCGGGTTCCCGGTGGTGCGCCGCTCGATTTCGGCGCGCAGGGAGGGGACCAGTTCCAGCTGCGCGGCACCTTGGTGCCCCACTTCATGGACCAGTGACGAGGCGATCCCGCTGCCGATCATCCGCTCCCGGGGAAGCCTGATGATCCCCACGGGATTTGGCTTGCCCCCGGGGAGCCGGGTTTTGGCCCGGCGGATCGCAGCACCCGCACCCCTGGCGAGGTAGACCACCAGCCTGGCGTCGCCGTCGTCGGACGTTTCAACCCGCAGCGCATCCTGCGCGAGGATGTCCAGGCCCGAAAGCCACACGCCGGTGGAGTGTTCGCTGCGCTGGGTCACCACTTCGGTGAAGAGATCGAACTGGGCCAGGACCACGTTGAACTGCAGGCGGATGAGGACGAACCGGTGCTGCTGCTCGGCGGCCGTGGCGAACCGGCCCTCATCGTGCAGCCAGTCCAGGAAGGATGCCAGCTGCCGGCGGAGGTCGTTGCGTCCGGAGTGGAGGAACCGTTCGATCAGCAGCTGGGCGTCCCGGGGCAGGGCGGCGGCGAGGACCATCGTTTCGTGCATGACGAACGGCTTAACCTGGTCAAGGCGGGTCAGCAGGCCGGTTGCTTCGCTCTCGATCAGGCTGGTGCCAAGGGTCTTTGTGTCCATCCGGCTCGCCTCCCTTCTGCTCGTCGCCTGGGCCGTCACACGCCGAGCAGGATGACGCGTCCGTCACGCCGGATCCACCGGCCTTCGTCGGCGCCGCCGTTGGAGTTGCCGTTCGAGCCGCCGTCTGGCTGGCTGTCCCAGCCTTCGTCGGGGGCGCCCCAGACTGCACCGGCGTACTGGTCGCCGTAGATCCGGGTTCCCCCGCGGTAACCGCGGCGGGCAGCGCGGCGGGAACGCAGCAGGGACGGGGCGTACCGCCGGGCCGCACTGGTGGCAGCGGCGCGGGCAGCCGCGGCCGGCGGCACGGACACCGGGGTGCGTGCGGCGTTGCGGTAGGAGGCCCGGGCAAACCGGACGTAGCGGCGGGCCGCCTCCTCCTCGGCCTCGGCTTCGTCCATCGACTCCGCCTCCTCGGCCTCGAGCAGCCCGCCGGCCAGGGAGCCGAGCTTGCTTCCAATGGCAGTGCCGACGCCGGGAGCAACGAAGGAGCCGATTGCGCCTCCCACGATGGGCAGCGCCTTCTTGGCCACCGATTTCAGGGCACCGCCCAGGGCCTTGCCGATGGGTGATTTGACGAACTTGGAGGCGTTCCGCACCACGCTCCGGGCGAGCTTTCCAAGGAACTGGTCCAGTTCCTCCTCCGAAGTGATGCTGAGCAGCTCCATGGCCAGCTCGGACTCCAGGTTTTCCTCGTTGTCCTGTTCGCCTTCGTAACCGCCGAAGCTGCCTTCGTCCTCTTCCTCCTGCGCCCAGGGGAAAGCCGATTCAGTCTCGCCTGCGTAGTAGTTGGTGCTCATGTCAATATCCTTTGGGTCGGTTGTTCTGTGGGTGGGGTTATCGGGCGCCGATGATCACGATGTTGTTGCCCCGGCGGACCCAGCGGCCGCTGTTCGCAGGTTTCGCAGGGGAGCCGGCCTGGCCGGGGCGCTTCAGCAGCCCCGGAAGGTGCTGGCGGGCCGCGGCGGTTGCGGCCTTTTGCGCTGCAAGGGGGCCCGGGACGCTCTTGGGCATGGCCGCGGCGCGCTGGGCCGTGGAGGTGGCAAAGCGGACAAACGCCCGGGCGGTCTCGAGGTCGCGGTCTTCCGGCGAGAGGCCTTCAAGCTGGAGACCTGTCTCGAACCTGCTGCCGAGCCACTTGCCCACCTGGCGTCCGGCCTGTCCGCCGGCGCCGGGGACAATGTAGTTGCCCACGGCCTGGCCCAGCTGCGGAAGTGCTTTCCGCGCCGCGGACTTCAGGATGTTGCCCACGGCCCGCCCGGCGTCGGATCCGGCGAAGTCGCGTGCTGCTGAAACGGCCCGCCTGGCCAGGCTGCCAAGGAACTGGTCCAGCTCGCCTTCGTCGCTGACGGCCAGCAGTTCAGCGGCCAGGGACAGTTCATCCATCTCCTGGCTGTCGGTCTCGCCCCAGAATTCGCCTGCGCTGTCCTCAGTGGACTCTTCAGCCTGGAACGGGGATTGTTCGCCTTCATAGGAGAGGCCGGATTCTTCATCCATCACCTCGCCCCAGGTGCCTTCGTCCTGGCCTTCGAACAGGGCCCTGTCGATGTCGTGCATGAGTATTTCCTTCCCGGAGTCTTGCGGGTGCCTTGGGGGACACCCTCGCGGAACACCGCATACCCCTCCTACTGCACAATTCGTGCCAACGCGGATGGGTGCTTCGGGGAGGGCCGGTTCGCTGGCAGGTGGTTCATTCGCGGCAGCGCGGAGCCGAAGCCGGGTTCGCTTGCGCGAAAGCAGGTTCGCGGCGGCCCGGGCCTACTGGAGGGAGTGGCGGTACTTGGTGACGGTCCGGCGGGCGATGCTGAAGCCCTGCCGGCTCAGTTCTGCGCGGAGCATTTCATCGGACAGGCGCTCGGGGCCGCCGGCGAGGAGTCCCTGGAGTGCAGCCCTGGGGGCCAGGCCCTTGCCGAACAGGCAGGAAAGGTCGGCAACCGCACCGGAGGGCAGCCGCAGCCGCTTCCCGCGGACAGCCCGGCTGACGGTGGAAGGGTGCACGCCGATTTCCTCCGCTACTGCGGTGCGGGTGAGCGGCCGGTGGTGCCCGTCGCCGTGGTCCAGGAAATCTTTTTGCCGGGCCACGGCGCATTCGGTGATGCGCAGCAGGACGCTGGCCCGGCGGTCAATCTGGTAGATGTGCCGCTGGGCAGCCAGTTCGTGCTCGGCAAGCCACTGCCTCGCCTCGGGAGCCCTTTTCACGCCGTCGCACAGCTCCACCAGCTTGAGGCCGAACCAGGCGCTCCCGGGCACCTCCACCTCAAGGGACCCGTCGGGCCTGCGGTAGAGGAACACGTCGGCGGTGGGGGCGGCGTCCGTCCGGCCGGTCTCCGCGGCGGCGAAGGGCCTCAGCCGTTCCTTGATGACGGCGAGTCCCTCCAGGACCTGCACTTCCGGGATCTGCAGGGCGCGTCCGACGTCGGCAGTGCTTCCCGCGGCAAGGTCGCCCAGGTGGTCGCTGACCAGGCGGGGGAGCCAGGCCGGCGCCTCGCCCGCCTCCACCAGCGCCTCGGCCTGGGCGGTGAGCAGGGCCGTGACGCTTGGTGCCCCGATGCCGGGCGGCCCTACGGCGCGCAGGGCCCGGAGGGCTTCCTGCACCTGGCCGGTCTTCAGCCCGTGCAACTGCGCGATCTCGTCCGGCTCCGCGTCCAGGGTTCCCCGTTGCGTCAGGTGCGCCATCACGTATTCGAGGGCAGTGCGGGAGTCCGGCCGTACTTCCAGCCCGGCATCTGCTTCAAGGGTGCTGAACGGGTCAATGCCCGGCTCGGGCCCGTCCTGGTAGTGCAGGGAGGGTCCCTTGTCCCGGCAACGGTAACAGGAGCCGGACTGGACATGGCGGCCGCAGCCGGGGCACGGATGGCCGTCCAGCCGCTCCAGCATGGGGTTCTCGGCCAGGCAGTTCTCGGTGGCCTGCTGCACCTCCAGGTGGGTCATGGCCAGCATGCCCAGTGCTTTCAGCAGGCCGGGCAAGGCGCGCAGCTCAGTGGCGAGCCCGGCCTGTAGCTCCATGCCCTGGCCTGCCGGTCCCAGAGTGACCATGGCTCAGGCTAGCCCCGGCCGCTGCGTCTCGGGAAGCCCCGAACCTTCGTCTGCAAAGCCTCTCCCGGCGGTTTCCCTGCTGGTTGCGCCCGCATCCCGTTCCTCGTGCGCAAACTCCTTCTCGACGCGCATATTCCTTGTCGACGCGGGGATAACGGGGGCGCCAGGGAACATGCGCGTCACGGACGCGTTTGCGCGTCGATTACGGCAGAGCGCGTACGACGGCGGGGCACGCCGGCCGCCGCCAGCTTCCGTTGCAGGGTCCCGGCTTCCATGAGGTCAGCCCAATGCCAGCGCACAACCTTCAGCCCCAAGGCCCGGATCCGGTCCTCGCGCCTCTTTTCCGCTATCACGGCCTGCGACGCGGTCCTGCCCTTGACATATTCCGGCTTGACATACTTTTCGTCGCCGTCGAATTCGCCAACAACTTTGCACTGCTTCCAATGGAAATCCGCGTAGCCCACACGGCCGGCTGCGTCCACAAACTCTTGTTGGAGAACCGGAGGCTCGAAGCCAGCCAGATGGATCAGTGCCCGGCTCAACGATTCTCCGGCCGACCCAGAGGCAGGATCAGCAAACTCAATAACCGCACGGATCCTCCGCCCGGCGGCAGCGGAGTAGTTCGGTTCGATGGCGCCTTCGAGTTCGGCCTTGGTCAGGGCAGGCAGCCTTCGTATTCTGTCCGGGCGAAGCACATGGTCCATAGGTACAACAGCCTCGGCGAAGGGAGTATACGCTGCCAGGTCCAGGACGGTGCGGATGCGGTCTGTGACCAGAAGCCCCTCCCGCCTGACTATCTGAAGCCCCGCCGGCGCCGCGTAGTGACGGCTGACCCCGGCCCGCGACCGGCCGCCGTCGTTCTTCATGGTGAGGGCCTCCACCGGGTGGTGCAAGCCGACGGTGGGCACTCCCCAGACGCTGGCTGCGGAGTGGCGTGCGAAGACCGTGGGCTTTTCGAACGTTTCGGCCGCTGCCTGCACGCGGAGCCGGTACTGCTCCCATGGCTTCAGATTGCGCCAGGCTGCACCGTCCGTGTAGACGCCGTGCCGGATGCGGGCCAAATCCCCGGCCTTCACGCGCTTGGCGAGCTCATTCGGGGTGATCCCAAGCAGGATGCGCTCGCGGGACAAGAAGAGCGGAGGCATATCTGGCATGGATCGACGATCCCAGCTGCCGGGCGGGCGCGGGAGGGGTGTCTGCTGCTATGTGGACAAGGGTGGGCGACGCCCTTGTTCCGTCTCGACGCTCCTCTGACCTGACGCACCCGATATATGGGCTGCGCAGTGGAGCATCCGTGTCGAAACTGAATTTGCCAGTCGAGAGCGTCGCAGTGGGTGAGGCGCTTGACGCCCGGAGGCCGAGGACTCGCTCATCGAGCCCAATGACTGGATGCCGGGGGCCTGCCGCAAGACCCCCGGCGCCAGATCTCACAGCACGTCCACTCCGAAATCATCGGCATACAGCCGGGGTCCAACTGGTTTCCCGCGTCCCCAGCCCAAAGCGCTGCCGCGGGGCCGTCAGTTGGCCACCGTGAAGGGAATCACGGTCACGCCGGCGTTGGTTGAACCCAGGGTGTTGTCGCGGCACGAGGTCCTCAGGTGCAGCTTGTGCACGCCGTTGGCCAGTGTCCGGGTGTCGATGGAAAGGGGAGCAGCCCCAAAAGGTTCGGGGCCGTAGGGGCCGGCGGCGTCCCACAGCACGGTTCCGCGGTTTGGCGGGGAAGCATGGAAGTCCGGGTCGATCGCGATGAATGAGTGGGTGGCCGGGAGTGAGCCGTCAGGATGGGTGGTCAGCCCCACTACTGGCGTCCAGATGCCTGAAACCGGACCGTCGGGAAGGGGGAGGCTGCGGACAGAGGCCTCGCAGTACAGGGCGTGCGTGTACCAGCCCTTGCCGCGCAGGAACGGGTACCTGGAGACGTTCGACGGGGATTTTCCGTTTTGGATGCCCACCTGCCAGTTGAAGCTGGCGACCATTTCCTTGCCGTCCGGCTCCGGGACGAAAGCGCGGAAGCGGACTTCCTGCAGGCCGGAATGATTGAATGAAGAGATGGGCTGCGAGAACGTCAGCCAACGCTCGCAGGTGCCGGAGCACACAAAATCCCCTTTGCCGTTGCTTGCAGGTCCGGGGCAGCTGAAGTTTGATGCAGTGGCCCGCAGGTAGCACTTTTGGACGGTTGTTTCTCTGTCTGAGGTTTTGAACACCATGGAGACGTAGTTCGCCTTGCCAGGGTTGTCGTGGAGAGTCACCCTCACTTTGACGGTGAGGTTGCCCGAGCTGATCGTTTCGCGCTCAGGTATGCACGCCCCCAGGTGCACATGGCCGGTGTTGGTGGTGGAATTGTTCGCCTGATCCACGTCCGGCACCCACCACGCCTGGGTGTCCACGAACTGCCGCGTTTCGGCGTAGTTCGTCCCGTCGGCTGCCGGCGCGCCTATGCAGGGCCCCGGTGCAGCCTGGGCAGTACCAGGAACCAGCACGGGCATGCCGAGGCAGGCCAGTGCCACAGCAGTCATCAATACCAGGAACCGTCTCATGACCATCCATTCTTAGAAGTCGGCATCCGACGTCCGTGCAAACACCGGTTTCATGGAGGCCCGGCGTCAGGCGATGCAGGAAAACTGTGTGCGGGCTGGGTGCTGTCGGCGGCGCCCAAACGCCGACGTGAGGAGACCTGTGGCTGTCATTAGGCCCGGTAGGGCGTGGCCAGTATATGTCCGCGGTGTAGGCCGGGCGGGACATTTCGCAGACATTACGGACCGTGGCCGCGCACCTTTCGCAGGAGCTTCGGGCGGTCCCCGTCAGTCGCCGTGCAGCCACCGGCGCCGGAGTGTCCCTCATCGCGGGGGTGGCGGCGGCGCTTGACGGGGTCCGGCGCTCCCGCATATCCTGAACGAACGGTCGGTAAATAATTCCGTCCGTCCCGAAGGTCTTTGCATAGGAGCAACCATGGCAGCGCAGAACTTGCAGTCAGTGCCAGCTGAGCGAACGGCTGGAACCAGCGAAACGGCAGACGCGGCGGGCCAGGCCAACTTCGACCGCGTCATTGCCGAGGACTCGCGCATCGAGCCCCGGGACTGGATGCCGGCGGCCTACCGCAAGACCCTCCTGCGCCAGATCTCCCAGCACGCCCACTCCGAGATCATCGGCATGCAGCCGGAGGCCAACTGGATCTCCCGCGCCCCCAGCCTGAAGCGCAAGGCCATCCTCATGGCCAAGGTCCAGGACGAGGCCGGCCACGGGCTGTACCTCTACTCCGCCGCCGAGACCCTGGGCCAGAACCGGGACGAGATGACGGACGCGCTGATCGCCGGCAAGGCCCGCTACTCCAGCATCTTCAACTACCCGGCGCTCACCTGGGCGGACATGGGTGCCATCGGCTGGCTGGTGGACGGCGCCGCCATCTGCAACCAGGTCCCGCTGTGCCGCGCCTCCTACGGCCCGTACGGCCGCGCCATGGTGCGCATCTGCAAGGAAGAGTCCTTCCACCAGCGCCAGGGCTTCGAGATCCTGCTGGAACTCTCCAACGGCACCCCCGCGCAGAAGCAGATGGCCCAGGACGCGGTGAACCGCTGGTACGCCCCGGCCCTGATGATGTTCGGCCCGCCGGATGACGATTCGCCCAACTCCAAGCAGTCCATGGCCTGGAACATCAAGCGCTTCAGCAACGACGAACTCCGCAGCCGCTTCGTGGGCATGATGGTGGAGCAGGTCAGGGTCCTGGGCCTCACCCTCCCGGATGACCAGATCCGCTTCAACGAGGACACCAAGCGGTGGGAGCACGGCCCGCTGGACTGGCACGAGTTCCAGGAAGTGCTCGCCGGCCGCGGCCCCTGCAACTCCCAGCGCCTTGAGCGCCGCAGGCAGGCGCACGACGACGGCGCGTGGGTCCGCGAGGCAGCCGCGGCATATGCCGCGAAACAGGCAGCAAAGCAGTCAAAGACGACGAAGGAATACGCAGCATGACACCCCACGGCAACCCGGAAGCCCCCGCGAGCTCCGCCACCGAGATCAACCGCGACGCACCGAAGGCATCCCCGGCTCCGCAGGAGCACCATGACAAGAGCGCCTGGGGCCTCTGGGAGGTCTTCGTCCGGTCCAGCCGCGGCCTGAGCCACGTCCACGCCGGGTCCCTGCACGCGCCGGACGCCGCCATGGCCCTGCGCAATGCCCGGGACCTCTACACCCGCCGCAACGAGGGCGTGTCCATCTGGGTTGTCCCCGCGGACGCCATCGCCGCCAGCGATCCGGACGCAAAGGGTTCGTTCTTCGAGTCGCCCCAGGGCAAGGATTACCGCCACGCCACGTACTACACCAAGAGCGAAGGGGTGAAGCACCTGTGAGCGGCCACGGCGACATTTCCACCGGCGTGGCGGGAGACAGCAACGCCTCCGCCACCCGCATCACCCCCGGCAACGCCCTCCGCCCGGAGGACATCGCGCTCGAGGTCCGCACCGGCCTGGCCAAGCCCACGGAGGATGTGGCCGAATACGCGCTGCGCCTGGGCGACGACGCCCTGATCCTCGCCCAGCGACTGGGCCACTGGATCTCCCGCGCGCCCGAGCTGGAGGAGGACGTGGCGCTGGGCAACATCGCCCTGGACCAGCTGGGCCACGCCCGCTCGTTCCTCAGCTACGCCGGGGGAGCCCTCGAAAACGAGGACGGAACGCCCAAGTCCGAGGATGACCTCGCCTACTTCCGCCGCGAGCACGAGTTCCGCTCCGCGCACCTGTTCGAACAGCCCAACGGCGACTTCGCCGCCACCATCGCCCGCCAGTTCGTGGTGAGCTACTACCAGTACGAGCTCTACCGCCGGCTCACGGAGTCAGCAGACGCCACGCTGGCCGCCATCGCCGCGAAGGCCGTGAAGGAAGTGGATTACCACCGGGACCACAGCGCCCAGTGGATCCTTCGCCTGGCCGGCGGCACGGAGGAATCCCGCACCCGAATGATCCACGGCCTGCGCATCATGTGGCCGTACGTGGAGGAACTCTTCCGCGATGACCACCTGACGCGCGGCCTCGCGGAGGCTGGCATCGCCGTCGCGCCTTCCTCGCTCAAAGGGGACTTCGACCGGCTGACCGGCGAAGTCCTGGCCGAGGCCGGGCTGGAGGTCCCGGACGTTCCCGCCGCACCCGGCGGCGGCCGGCAGGGCAGGCATTCCGAGTACCTCGGCTACATCCTGGCCGAAATGCAGGTGCTGGCCCGCGAGCATCCCGGGGCAAGCTGGTGACCGTCATGGACATGTACATCTCCGATTTCGAAACCCGGACCCGGACGCCCCGGCAGAAGGCCTGGGACATCGCCGCCACCGTGGTGGACCCGGAGATCCCGGTGCTGAGCATCGAGGACCTGGGGATCCTGCGGAATGTGGACGTGACGGGCGAAAAGGTAAGAGTCACCATCACGCCCACCTACTCGGGCTGCCCGGCCATGGACGCCATCCGCGATGACCTCAAGACGGCGTTTGCCAAGGAGGGCTACGCGGACGTGGAGGTGGACCTGGTGCTCGCCCCGGCCTGGACCACGGACTGGATGACGGACGCCGGAAAGCAGAAGCTGCAGGAGTACGGCATCGCCCCGCCGTCCGGCAAGGCGGGAGCGGCACGGCACGCCGGCCCCATCCGGCTGAAGATGGCCGTCAAGTGCCCGCAGTGCGCCAGCCTGAACACCAAAGAGCTCACCCGCTTCGGCTCCACCTCCTGCAAGGCGCTCTATGTGTGCCAGGACTGCAGGGAACCGTTCGACTACTTCAAAGTGCTGTAAGGAAGCCCCATGCCTGTTGTCCGCCAGACCGCCGCCGAAGAGGCGCAGGCCACCGGCCGCCGTCGTCCGTCCTTCCACACCCTCGCCGTGAAGGAGGTGCGCCGGCTCACCGAGGACGCCATCGAGGTCGCATTCCATGTGCCCGCGGAGCTCGCCGGCCAGTTCGACTACCTGCCCGGCCAGTACGTGGCCCTGCGCACCACGCTGCCGGACGAGGCCGGCGAGCCCAAGGAAATCCGCCGCAGCTACTCCATCTGCGCCGAGCCGCGCAGCTTCGGGGACGGCACCAGCGAGATCCGCGTGGCCATCAAGAAGGACCTGGGCGGACTGTTCTCCACCTGGGCCAACGCCGAGCTGAAGGCCGGGGACACCCTGGACGTCATGAGCCCCATGGGCGCGTTCGTGTCCCGGCACGGCCGCGACGGCCAGGCCGTGGAGCAGAACCGGATGAACTCCATGAACAACCCGGAGGAGCTGGCGGGGGACGTCGCCTCCCAGGGGGAAGCGAACTTCGTGGCCATTGCCGCCGGATCCGGCATTACCCCGGTGATCGCCATCGCCCGGACACTGCTGGCCGCCAACCCGGAGTGCCGGTTCGATCTCATCTACGCCAACAAGGCCGCCATGGACGTGATGTTCCTGGAGGAGCTCGCGGACCTGAAGGACAAGTACCCGCAGCGGCTGGCCATCCACCACGTGCTGTCCCGCGAGCAGCGGATCGCCCCGCTGCTGTCCGGCCGGATCGATTCGCAGAAGCTCCGGCAGCTGCTTGGCACCGCCATCCACGCGGACGATGTGGACGAGTGGTTCCTGTGCGGGCCGTTCGAGCTGGTGCAGCTGTGCCGGGACACTTTGGCCGAGCGCGGCGTGAAGCCGGAAAACGTCCGGTTCGAGCTGTTCACGTCCGGCAAGCCGGACAAGCCGGAGGGCAACGCCGGCCGTCCCGTGCTGGTGGACGAGTCCAAGGAGACGTACAAGATCACGTTCAAGCTGGACGGCCTGCAGGGCGAGGTGGCCAGCCCCACCCATGCCCGCGAGTCCATCCTCAACGCCGCGCTGCGGGTCCGTCCGGATGTGCCGTTCGCGTGTGCCGGGGGAGTGTGCGGCACGTGCCGGGCGAAGGTGGTCACCGGCAGCGTGACCATGGACGAAAACTACGCGCTGGAGCAGGATGAGCTGGACAAGGGCTATGTGCTGACCTGCCAGAGCCACCCCACCAGCAAGGAAGTCACGGTCGACTTCGACGTCTGAGTCCTGACCCGTCCCAAGTTGCCCGTCTGAACAATAGGAGCCCCATGATTTCCCTCTCCATCACCAACGGCGTTGCCGAGGTTGTGCTGGACGCCCCGCACAAGCTGAACTCGCTGGATGAGCAGGCGCTGGCGGAGCTGTCCCAGGCGTACGACGACGCTGCTGCCGCCGCCTCGCGCGGTGAGGTGCGGGCGCTGCTGCTGAGGGGAGAGGGCCGGGCCTTCTGCGCGGGCCGCGACATCTCTGCGGTGAAGCCGGAGAGCGACGTCGCTGCCGCGTACCTGGGCGGGCTGGTGGAGCCGTTGCTGAAGAAGATGGCGTCCTTCCCCGCTCCGACGTTCGCGGCCGCCCACGGGGCGTGCCTGGGCGTGGGGCTGGGGCTGCTGCTGGCCACGGACGTGGTTTACGTGGCGGAGAACGCGAAGTTCGGCTCACCGTTCGCCAAGCTGGGGGCCACGCTGGACTCGGGCGGGCACTGGTACTTCACGGAGCGGCTGGGCATGCACCGGACGCTGGACCTGATCTACACCGCGGAGCTGATTTCCGGCGCCGAGGCCGTGGCCCAGGGGCTGTTCAGCCGGGCCATGCCGGCGGCGTCGTTGTTGGACAGCACCCGGGAGATTGTGGCGAAGGTGGCCACCGGCGCCACCGGCGCGTTCGTGGCCAGCAAGGAGCTGGTGGCGCACATCCGGGACCAGCGCCTGGGCCTGTGGGAGGCCATGGCGGAGGAGAACACTGAGCAGGCTAGGCTCTGCAAGACCGAGGATTATGCCGAGGGTTTCCGGGCGTTCCAGGAGAAGCGGGAGCCGGTATTTGGGGGTTAGGCGCCTGTGGAGCCAGGCCCGATGGGGGCTTAGGTAGGGCCCGGTTCCCTGGACTTGGGTAAGTACGGTTGGCCCGTTGTAAACACGTATCGCCTACTCGTGTTTCCCGCCTGGCCTGGTTGTTCAATGGAAGTGCCGGCGAGGCGAGGGCTTAGTGGCCACGCTCCCACCGCAGCATTCGCCGGCACCACCCTCGCGGCGGTTGGACGAATGAGTCTCCTGGTGAGCCGGGACGATTCAGGAACGGCGGGAACCATGCGAATCAGAATGTCCACCGGGGACGGGACCAACCTCGCGGCCTGCCCCCACCAGTTTGTTGGCCGCTGCGATGACTGTTCCGCATCGGCTGTGCTCAGGGAATCGGACCAGATGGTGACGGATGAAGGCGGAACCACGTTCTCGGCCGAGTCCGGGCCTTACCCGTCCGCATAGGTGGTCCGCCAAGGAAATTGCTATCAGTCATAGCTGGTTTGTAAGGTTCAGCTATGACTACGGGGAAAGCTATCACCAAAGCCGTCATTCCTGCTGCCGGATTGGGGACTCGCTTCCTGCCCGCCACCAAGGCTATGCCGAAGGAAATGTTGCCGGTGGTTGACCGGCCAGCCATCCAGTACGTCGTCGAGGAAGCCGTGAAGTCGGGCCTCACCGACCTGCTGATGATCACGGGGCGCAACAAGCGCTCCCTGGAGGACCACTTCGACCGCGAGCCTGGCCTGGAGCGTGCGCTGGAGAAGAAGGGCGACACGGACCGCCTCGCTTCTGTGGAGCACGCGTCCGAGCTGGGCCCCATCCACTATGTCCGCCAGGGCGAGGCCAAAGGCCTGGGTCATGCGGTGCTGTGCGCAGCGCAGCACGTGGGCAACGAGCCGTTCGCTGTCCTGCTGGGTGACGACCTCATTGACGAAGCCGAGGATCTGCTGAGCACCATGATGGCGGTGCAGCAGAAGACCGGCGGTTCGGTGATCGCCCTGATCGAGGTTGATCCCTCCCAGATCAGTGCCTACGGCTGCGCGGACATCACCGCAGTGGACGGTGAGGATTACGTCCGCGTGAACAGCCTGGTGGAGAAGCCCGCAGTGGGCGAGGCACCGTCCAATCTGGCGGTTATTGGCCGGTACGTGCTGCACCCGTCAGTGTTCGGCGTCCTCGAGGAGACGGAGCCCGGCCGGGGCGGCGAAATCCAGCTGACCGATGCGCTGCAGACGCTTGCCACCGGCGAGGGGGAGGGCTCCGGCGTTTACGGGGTGGTGTTCAAGGGCCGCCGCTTCGACACGGGCGACAAGCTGAGCTACCTCAAGGCAGTCATCACGCTCGCGTCCGAGCGCGTCGAGTTCGGGGAGGACCTGAAGACCTGGATGAAGGGCTTCGTGAACTAGCTTTACGCTTCAATGACTTCTAGAGGTCCGCTACCGAAGGGTTGCGGGCCTCTAGTCTTTTGAGCGCCCACCCTGTCAGGAGCGCGCCCATGACCGCTCCTGACGTGTTTGTCACGAGGTCTTGCGGGGTAGGAAAGCGGCTGTGAAGAAATAGCAACTGACCGAGCTCCATGCAGCCGGAAATCAGCAGTCCAAATGCTCCAACCTGCCACCAGCATTTATTAGGAAAGGCCAGTGAGCTTACTATCCCCAGCGGCACGAAGAGCCCTACATTTGCCGATGCCTCAACAAATTTGTAGTTAAACCAAGCTGGAATTCCGTGGCGGTGAAGGAAGTCCAGGATGCCGGCGAGGGTGCCGGCCACAGGCTTGTCCACCGGGGTGGGCCAGAAGGCGACGAAAGCCAGGGGGACCAGCATCGCGACGAGAAGTACCCGCCAATGCCTGGGGTTACGGAGGTGCCTCAAGACGGCCTCACGTAGTCCGGAGCAGGGCCAGTGCTGCGGTGCCCAGGGCTGCAATCCCCAGAAGTCCCACAAGGACATAGCGGAGCACTGGGGGGCGGGGGAGCGGTACTGAGAAGTCGAACTCTCGTGGTGTCCTGCGCCAGTGTCTTCCCATACCAGTCATAGCTCGCACAACCCGTCGTTGGGCCAGTCCAATGCAGCGGCATGCAAAAGGTGGGTGGTGTTCCGGCTGCCCGGAAAACCACCCACCTGTTCTCGCTCTTGACGCGTTGCTGCTAGGCGGAAGCCTGGTTCTTGTTGCGGCGGACGATAATGACGCCTGCTGCGCCGAGGCCCAGTGCGCCCACGCCTGCTGCACCCCAAAGGAGCAGGCTGGCGTCAGCACCCGTGTTCGCCAAGGGAGCTCCACCGGTGTTGGCCAGAGGAGCGCTGGCTGCTGCTACAACGGTTACCGTTGCACTGTCGGAGACACGGGACGTATTACCCGTGGCCGTCAGTGTGTAGGTTCCCGGATCGCTGATCTGCATAGGGAAGGTAAAATCACCGTTGCTGTCGGCTGTTGTGGTGAAGGTCTGCGGTGCCATCGGCACGCTGATCTTCGAAGGTACGGCCATGCTGGCACCACCGGCTCCGCCACTGATTGCCTGGGGAGCGGCCGTGAGCGTCAACGTGATGGTGATGGTTTCGTTGGCCGCAAAGCAGTTACCGGAAAGGACGAACGTTTCTCCCGTGGCAACGGTTGCGTCTGATACAACTACGCAGTTGTCAGGAGCTGGGTAGGTCGTCGCCATTGCCGGAGCAGTGCCGACGGCGGCGAGAGAGCCCGCGAGTACAAGTGCAGCGAATATTTTCTTCATTGTGTCCCCCCGGAGACGTTATTTTTTGATGAATCCGATGTGAGGAAGGTTCCTCCCTGCATGAGACCTCTGCAGAATCCCGGACGTATATCCCAAAAGCACGTTACCACCTGTGAGTTCACGGGAGCAATGCGGTCAAATCTGTTTACAAAATGATTTCGGGGTAAGGGACTGCTCTATGGAAGATCCTGTTAGCAGTTATTTAATGGCGGTGCTGCAGTCAAATCTCTCGGTCCGTATAAGCACATCGTTGACTTCCTGCACTGTCGGAGTGACAACGACGACAGGATCCGTTTTTTGTACGACTCTGCCAAAGGTTAGCTCAAGCTCAGTTGACTCGCCTGCCGCCAACCGGGTTGTGACGACTCCTACAGGGCGATCCTTGTGCAGATAGGACCCAAAGGCGACCTGCCCTTTGTCTTGGAGAGCCGTATCCAGATGTGATAGCGCCGGGCCGTAAACCACGACGTTTGTCTGGATGGACCCGGCAGGGGTGCCAAAACTTCCCCCTCCCGTTACGGCCTTAGGCAGGGACGTCGCAGCGTCCGGCGGCGCTGTATTCGCCAACGTGACCTTGACTTTGTAGTCGGTGTAATCCCCAGTTGTGCAAGTCCCTATCAGTTGGACAGTTCTTCGCACGTGGTAATCCATTTTGGCACCGGTGCCATCATTAAAGTAAACGCCGAAGGAAGCACCGCCAACGGCGGGGCCAGATATCGAGCCTCCAACCGGCGTGTTTTGTAAAACGTCCTGCTCATCCGGGTAGCCACTCCAAACCAGGAGTCGGTGCTCCTCAGCACTTTTTGTGAAGGCACTGAGCAGCAGGTCGCTCTGAACTTTCCCAGAGGACAAAAGGCTGAAAATTGCCTTGGAGACGGAGGCGAAGTAGGCATCCTGCAACTCGTTGGTCCTGGCACTCGAGTAGACGTCAGAGAGAAGGACCTTGACGACATTGCCCCCGTCTAAGACTCGGGGAAGGCGTGAGTCCAACTCTGGGTCCACGCTCGGTATGGAGACGGGTCCTGATGCCTTGAGGATATGTGCCAAGACCACAGGGTCCAAAGCAATGACGCCGTCTATCGGCGTCCCGTGCCGGGTCTCCCACATCGACTTTGCGGTCTTCG
Source organism: Arthrobacter sp. AB6 (assembly GCF_031844545.1). NCBI lineage: Bacteria > Bacillati > Actinomycetota > Actinomycetes > Micrococcales > Micrococcaceae > Arthrobacter > Arthrobacter sp. AB6. Next base: position 87,456 of record NZ_JAUZVL010000001.1, on the reverse strand, counting down.
CCGCCGTCGGAAAGTCCGGTGTGAGGTTGACATCACTGATATAGGCGCCTAAGCGCTTGCTGTAGATGGTGCTTTGAGCGGAATCCACATCTACTGGAGGCGAAAATTTGCCAAGCGCCGCTCCGCTGGACTGCGCTGCAAGGCTAACGGTCCCGTCTTCCACTCTCAGGACAGCCAATGCTCCCGGCAGACCCCCAGTCGCCCGGATTTCTGCATTGTTTTGTATCAGAACCAGGTAGTTCCGGGCGCCGGCTGTTCCCATCATGTTAGGGAGAATTCTCGAAGTATCCGCCGCGGTGTTGAGCGAGCGCCGAAGGTCGTGCAAGGTGTTTCTTACGTCTGCCAGGGGTAGGGCTACTGCTGGGAGAAGACCCTCATCCTCGATGCCGGCAAGCCGTGTGTAAGTCAGATCAACCGTATTGGCGGCCGCGACGATGCTCGGCGAGGAAGCGGCAAGAGCTGATACATCGAATTTCCCCTCGACAGGCTTCAGCGACTTCCAATCAAGCGAGCTGTAGGCAGAAAGCAGCGGTTGAGCGGCGCCGTTTACGACATCATCGGCAGAAAGAACCAGCTCAGAAACAACGGAGAAGTTGGCGCCGACCCCGGGGACCGAACCGGCCGCTTTCCATAGCGGATCCGTTGCGGCACTGCGGGCCCGCCCAATGTGGTCCTGGAGCTGTGCCAATGTCAAACGCGCCGCCGCATCGTCGTGTGCGAGCAGACTGTATTTGAATTCAGATACGAGGCTAGTAACGCTCTCTACTTCGCTCCTTATCTCAAGGGCTCGGTACAAGAGCCAGCCGCCCACGGCAGCGGCGGCGAGCACGAGACCCCCGATGATACTTATCGTACGCAGGCGAAAAATACGTCTGCGTCCCTTTGGGTCGGGTAGGGGCTGCCGTGTTCGCGAATATCTGGTGTCGGACGCTTCGGACTGATGTCCCAGGAGGTTCTGTCTCTTGCCAGCGAGCACTAGGCTCCCTGCCCCCGGCCGCCCGTGAAACGGGTGGCCTCGCGGGTACTTCCATGAAAAATTTCCTCGGCGAAGACTCCATCCGTATTCGATGCATCGTCGTGGTCTGCGTTAATCGAGGATTTGACCTGCGGTTCGGATGGGCTGGTATAGCCGTAGGATCCGTAGCCATAGGCATACGCATCTGGACCCTTTACAGGCAGGCGGTTGAGGACAATACCCAAGACGTCGGCGTGGACCATCTGCAGCGATGCCAAGGACTTCTCAAGATCGCCGGTTCGCACCTTTTGTGTGCCCACAACTACCACAACTCCGCCAACCTGCTGCGCGAGAACCGCGGCGTCAGTCACCGGGAGGAGGGGAGGAGCGTCGATTATGACAGCGTCGAAGACGCTTTCCAACCGGGTGATCAGTTGCCTCATCTTCTCGGACCCGAGCAATTCGCTGGGATTCGGAGGTATCTGGCCGGATGTCAGCACATAGAGCTCGCCGTCGCCCCAAGACTGCAACACATCATTGACGTCAGCTTTGCCAATCAATGCCGTCGTTAATCCGGCATTTCGTTCGAGCCCCAGATACTCGGCGACCATCGGCCGTCGCAGGTCTGCATCTACTAGAGCAACGGACTGTCCCGACTCCGCCATGGCAATCGCAAGATTAGTTGCGGTCGTGCTCTTTCCCTCTCCCGGAATGGAAGATGTAACCAAAACGGTCTTCGATTCGTGGCTTACGTGGGCGAATTGAAGGTTGGTCCTAAGCTGTCGGAAAGATTCCGCACGGGGGCTTTGTTGCCCGGCCTGCGTCAACAGCGGCTTCTTGATGGCGTCCGTGTCGAAGCTGATCCCGCCCAACACGGCAGAGCTTGTGACTCGGCGCAGATCGGCCTCGCCGCGGATTCTTGTGTCAAGAATCGCCCGAAGAACTGCAAGGCCGACTCCGGAAGCCAATCCCGCAAAGAGCCCTAACACCAGGTTCATCTGAACGTTGGGTGAGTGGGGCGAAACTGGAGCAACGGCCGGGGTAACTATTGACAGCTTTACTGGCGAGGTGCCGCCGTTTGAAGGTTTCTCCAATTCCTCAACGGCAGCTATCAAGCTTCGGCTTACCGATTGCGCAATTGCGGCTGCCCGTACAGGGGATTCATTCTGGACGGAGATGCTGATGAGAACAGTATTCAGGTCCGACGTCGCAACGATTGTCTTAGCCAAGGCCTGGGGGGTTACCTTCAAATCCAGGCTATCTATTACTGGTTGCAGGACTGTGGGTGTGGTAACTGTCTTCACATACGACTGCACGCGGGCCTGGCTGAATGCGTTGCCTTGCTGAAGCTCAGAGACGGAGCCGGAATTCTGGAGGGCAACAAAGAGTTTCGTCTCGGACCTGTAGTTCGGTTTCATGAGCAAGGACACCGCACCTGCCCCCAGGATGCCGATCAATGCGCAGGCGACGACCACAATCCAGTTGCGTCGTATGATGCGCAGGTAGTCCTTAAGCTCCAAAGTCGAGCCCCTTCCGGATGAAGTTCTGAGGGGAAGTTTCCCTCATCGTACCCGGTTCCTCAGCTCACAACCGGACGGGATCGGAATCACCCTCGACGCCATCGCTGTAGCTTGCCGGCACTTTCTGCCGACTCGTCATTTTCGTGACGGCGGATGAAAAAACATATTCACGATGCTCGCCGGCGGCGGCTTCCCCGGAAGATGCTTTAATGAAGCGGGGATTCAGGGATTCGACGGGGCCTCCAACGAAGCTCGCCCCCGTGACTGATGTGACGAAGCGAGTGTATCCAGTTTAATTTGGGGGGAAACAAGTCAAATGCGATTGACATGGGGCGCGCGAAGTTGCACAGCGGATGATGGTCGCGCCGCCAGATGGGCATCACGGGTAGTTCAGTACTCGCTTGACGCTGAAGTCTGGGTTGTGGCGATTACCTTCGCTGTCTTGTTTCGATTCGATTTTGTAGTGGAGCGCGTCAACTGGCTTTCCGTGGGAATCCTCGCTGTGTTGGCAATCATTTTCCAGGCGGCCGTCGGGTGGGTGCTTGCCCTGTACCGGGGACGGCACCAGCACGGGGCCTTTGATGAAGCACAAACGCTCCTCGCCACCGTGGTCACAGTCGCCTCCGTGCTGTTCGTCGTCAATCTGTTCTTCCTCAGTGCTGCCGGTTTGCCGCGAAGCACTGCCTTGGTAGCTTTGCCCGTCGCATTCGTATTGATGGGTGGCAGCCGGTACCTTCGAAGGCTCCTCTCAGAACGCAGGTTCCGTCCCCTGGACTCTGCCGAGCGTGCACTGATCTACGGAGCGGGCCAGACTGGTGCGTATCTCATAAGAACAATGCTGGGCGATCCGGCGTCCCCGTATAGGCCCGTCGGGCTTATTGAAGACGATCCAGATAAGCGCAACCTAAGGCTGTCGAACGTCCCGGTCTTGGGCACCGGCGCAGAGTTGGAGGCATTGGCGAAAAGGACGGAAGCTACTGCACTGGTCCTTTGCGTCGCGCGGGCGAACGCCGAGTTTATTCGGAGGATTTCAGATGCAGCTGACCGGGCGGGCCTGCGATTGATGGTGATGCCACTTCTTTCCGAAATACTCGAGGACGGGATGAGGCTGGCCGATCTGAGGGACGTGGCGATCGAAGACATCATTGGGCGCCGACCAGTGGACACAGAGATCGCATCGATTGCTGGATATGTCGCTGGGAAGCGCGTCCTTGTTACAGGTGCTGGCGGGTCTATCGGGTCAGAACTGTGCCGCCAACTGTCAAAGTACGCACCGCAGGAGCTCATCATGTTGGACCGTGATGAAACCGGGCTGCACGGTGTTCAATTGACGCTGTCCGGCCATGGCCTGCTCAATAGCAGCGATGTGGTGCTGGCTGACATCCGGGACAGGGAGGCAGTCCGCGCGATCTTCGAAAATAGAAGACCACAAGTTGTCTTCCACGCTGCAGCGCTAAAGCACTTGCCGATGTTGGAGCAATATCCTGAAGAAGCTTGGAAAACGAATGTCATGGGCACGCTGAACGTGTTGGGAGCTTCCGAGCACGCTGCAGTCGAGACCTTTATCAATATTTCTACGGATAAGGCGGCGAACCCCACAAGTGTGCTTGGGAATTCGAAGAGGCTTGCCGAAAGACTGACAGCCTGGGCGGCCGAAAGAACTGGGCGATCCTATTTGTCTGTTCGCTTCGGTAACGTGATCGGAAGCCGCGGCTCTATGCTCCCAACCTTCATTGCCCAGATTGAGGCTGGCGGCCCGGTAACAGTGACAGACCCCGAGGTTACGAGATATTTCATGACGATTCCGGAAGCTTGCCAACTGGTGATCCAGGCGGGGGCAATCGGCCGGCCGGGTGAGGCCTTAATTCTGGACATGGGGCATCCGGTCAAAATACTCGATGTCGCAAAACGAATGATTTCCATGTCCGGTAGGGCCGTCGACATCGTGTTCACGGGTCTCCGTCCCGGCGAAAAACTGCACGAGGAGTTATTTGGACGGGAGGAGCACGGGGAGCGGCCCTATCACGACAAGGTGACGCATACCTCTGTACCACTGCTGGATCCGGCTTCCCTTGATTTCGATCTATGGAGACTATCCGCGGGCCGAACCCCGGAAGTCCCGAAGCCCTATCTTGCAACCTCGCTAGGCAGTAAGAATGACTGACCGGATCTACATGTCGGCTCCAGATGTGGGTGAACTTGAGGAAAAATACATCCTGGACGCGCTCCGTTCCGGCTGGATAGCACCCTTAGGACCGGATGTTGACCGCTTTGAACAGGAGATGGCTGAGCGCATAGGCCGAAGTCATGCCGTTGCCCTAAGCTCGGGTACGGCGGCGCTCCATCTGGCCCTACTCTCACAGGGCGTGGGACCGGGAGCCGTTGTGCTGACATCCACCATGACGTTTGCCGCCACAGCCAATGCGGTCAGCTATACAGGTGCCGAACCATTCTTCATCGATTGTCTTCCGGAATCCGGAAACATGGATCCGAACTTACTGGAAGACGCACTGCGGACACTTACCGCTGCCGGTGAACGAGTGGGTGCCATCGTACCAGTCGACCTTCTGGGCAAAGCCGTGGATTATACGGCGATCAGCGAAATATCTCAGCGCTACGGCGTTCCGCTAATTGCCGATGCAGCAGAGTCGCTCGGTGCAATGCATGCAGGAAAACCTGCCGGGGCTTGGGGGGACGTTGCCGTAATCTCCTTCAACGGTAATAAGATTATGACCACCTCGGGGGGTGGGATGTTACTCACGGACGACGCGCAGATTGCATCCCGGGTCCGGTATTTGGCCACGCAGGCCAGAATGCCTGTCGTGCACTATGAGCACGCCGATATAGGGTACAACTATAGGCTGAGTAATTTATTGGCTGCCTTGGGGCGGGCTCAGTTGCTTCGGCTCGATGAAATGATTTCGCGACGGCGGGAGTACCGTCAGCAATACAAGCGCCTCTTTGACGGTGTTCCCGGCATATCAGTTTTCGGGGGAGCATCTGATGCGGATGACAATTGCTGGTTGACCTCCATACTCGTTGACGAAGAGAATAGCGGGTTCTCTCCAGCTGAGCTTGGCTCGGCTTTGACCTCCCGGAATATCGAGAGCCGACCCCTTTGGAAGCCTATGCACCTCCAACCGGTGTTCCGCCATGCGCGCGGCCTCATTAATGGGACTTCGAACCGATTGTTCGACCAAGGGCTAACACTACCCAGTGGGTCAGCGATGACACAGTCCTCTCTCGGACTGGTCGAATCAACCATCGGGCAATTCCTTGACAGCAGAGCGTGAATCATGCGGTTCAGGAACAGCGCTATGTCTACCAGCAGGGCTGTCTTCAGCGGGAAAGGTGATATCTGATGATGGATAGTTCGGGACAATACGAGGGAAAGCGCATCCTTGTCACGGGAGGTACCGGCTCGTTCGGTCACATCGCTACCAAGAAACTTTTGACGCGGGGCGTCGACCAGATCCGGATTCTTAGTCGGGATGAAGCCAAGCAGGACTTAATGCGCCATGAAATTGGCGATGCCCGCCTGCGGTTCTACGTGGGAGATATCCGCGACTACCAAAGCGTAGAGAGGGCAGTCCGCGACGTAGACTTTGTATTCCACGCAGCCGCCCTTAAGCAGGTGCCGTCCTGCGAGTTTTTTCCCATTGAAGCCATGAAGACCAACATCATTGGTAGTGAAAATGTCGTACGGGCTTCAGATGCTGCCGGAGTGAAGTCGGTTGTTTGCCTAAGTACCGATAAAGCCGTTTACCCCGTAAACGCCATGGGAATGAGCAAGGCGATGATGGAGAAGGTGGCCCAGTCGCACGGACTAAACAACCCAAACGCTGAAACCACCGTTTCCTGCGTGCGCTATGGAAATGTGATGTATTCACGCGGTTCTGTCATTCCGCTGTTCATCAAACAGCTCAAGGCGGGGAAGGACCTTACCGTAACCAACCCTGACATGACGAGATTTATGATGTCCCTCGCCGACTCCGTGGACCTGGTTGAATTTGCTTTCCACAATGCGAAGCAGGGAGATCTGTTCATTCGCAAAGCGAGAGCCTGCACTATCGGAGATCTTGCGCAGGCAACTGTGAACCTCTTCCGGTCACGCTCCCTCATTCACGTGATTGGCACCAGGCACGCAGAAAAAGTGTCTGAGGCGCTCGCCACCCGCGAGGAACTTGCACGTGCTCAAGACATGGGTGAGTACTTCCGAATTCAAGCGGATAAACGCGATCTGAACTACAGCATCTACTTTGAGCAAGGCGACCTCGTTCAGGCAGCATACTCAGATTATGATTCTCACACTGTGGAGAGGATGACTGTTTCTGAAGTTGAGGAGATGCTCCTCACTCTGCCCGAAGTACGTCAGGAGCTTGCGTCAGCAGGCCTCTCCGCGGATAAGGACTTAGTACGCGAATGAGTGTGATCGCGCTAACTGGCGCTAACGGTTTCCTAGGTTGGCACACACGGGCGGCGCTGTACGGGGACCGTCCGATTCGCTCGTTCCGTGTAGGGGATGATTTCAATGCCGACGATGCTTCCGTGGCAATGGAGGGAGCGCACCGGCTCATACACATGGCCGGGGTGAACCGAGGAACTGACGACCAAATCCATGACGGCAACATCCACTTCGCTACACAGGTAGCGGATGCGCTCGTCAAGAGCGCGAATCCGCCCGGCACTGTTGTGTTCGCCAACTCCAAACAGGCACGGAACGGTACCGTATATGGGGAAGCCAAAAGCCAAGCGGCGGAGATACTCAGGCTAGCAACGGAAAAGATAGGTGCGCGGTTTGAGGACGTGCTTTTGCCGAACTTGTTTGGCGAACATGGACTGCCGTTCTACAACGCAGTCACCGCTACCTTCGGCCACCTCCTGGCACGGGGAAGTGAACCGACGGTGGAGGACGACAAGGAACTGACCCTTCTCCATGTGCAGGACGCTGCCGACATTCTGATTGGCGCGGTTGGAACTGATGCAGCCGGCGCGCTGCAAGTCCGGGAGTCAGTAGGAGGGCTGCTGAAACGGCTAAGAGCAATCGCAGCTGCCTACAACCAAGGGGACATCCCCGATATCTCCACCAAGTTCGATCGCGACCTCTTCAACACGTATCGGTCTTACACATTTCCGGGGCAGGCGCCCGTGGCTTTGCACCGACATGCCGATGCCCGCGGTTCGTTCTTTGAGATCCTCAGGACTCGGGGAGGAACGGGGCAGACGTCGTTTTCAACGACAGAGCCTGGTATTAGCAGAGGGGACCATTTTCACCGGCGAAAGATCGAGCGTTTCACCGTGCTTGCCGGGACAGCCACTATCTCGCTTCGGAAAATGTTCACTGACGAAGTGCACGAGTTTCAGGTAACAGGGGAGTCCCCGGTAGCCGTCGACATGCCCACGATGTGGACCCATAAAATAACCAACACCGGAACGGATACTCTCTACACGTCCTTCTGGACCAACGAAATCTTTGATCCAACAGCACCTGACACGATCCCGGAGCCCGTCTAAATATGACCCAGAAACTGAAAGTCCTGACAGTTGTTGGTACCAGGCCTGAAATTATCCGCTTGGCTGCCACTATCAAGCGGCTGGACAGATACACGGATCACATACTGGTACATACGGGTCAAAACTATGATTACGAACTCAACGAGGTCTTTTTCGAAAATCTGGGTCTCCGCCGGCCTGATCATTTCCTGGAAGCCGATACGCGGTCACTTGGTGCTCTATTGGGAACGACCTTAACCAAAATTGAATCCGTGCTGACTGCTGAAGCTCCGGATGCCATGCTCGTGCTCGGAGACACTAATAGCTGCATTTCTGCATTAATGGCCCGCAGAATGAAGATTCCCGTCTATCACATGGAAGCTGGCAACCGGTGTTTCGATGAGAATGTTCCCGAGGAAGTCAACCGGCGCCTTGTGGATCATGTAGCCGATTACAACCTTGTTTACACCGAGCATGCTCGGCGCAACCTGCTGGCGGAAGGAATCCACCCGTCCCGTATTATGCTCACTGGTTCACCGATGCGTGAAGTGCTCAGTGCGAACGCCGAAGGCATCGCAGCGAGCGACATACTGGAACGCCAGAACCTGACTCCTGACGGCTACTTTCTCGTGAGCCTGCATCGCGAAGAGAATGTAGACAGCGTGGAACGTCTTACGTCGGTCCTGCACGGTTTGAGTCAACTCTCAACCGCCTATGGTCTGCCGGTGCTTGTGTCTACGCATCCGCGAACCCGGAAGCGGCTTGATGTGCTGCCAGAAGCATCGAAGGGGGGACTAACGTTCCACCCGCCTTTCGGGTTCCACGACTACGTCGCACTCCAGCAGTCAGCCAAGGTTGTTCTCTCCGACAGTGGAACAATCAGTGAGGAGTCCGCAATCCTCGGTTTCCCGGCCGTCACGCTTCGAGACTTCATTGAGCGTCCGGAATCGATCGATACCGCGGGGATCATGGCCGTCGGCGTTTCTCCTGACGCAATTGCTGATGGCGTCCGCATAGTGTTGGACGAGTACATCGCCGACGGTGCACCTGCTGCGCCCGCCGAATATGACGTGTCGGATACTTCCCGACGCGTCGTCGGTTTCATACGCTCAACAGTGCATAATCACCGGCAGCGAACCGGTATTCGCCCCTAGTTGAGACAATTTTTTGTGGGCGCGGTCCCAAGCGGACTGCGGAACCAGGGACTCATGCTTTTCCTCCCCGACGTAACCCAGCGCAGCAGTTGAGGCGACCGTTATAAACGAGCCGCTTGCCTCGGATCTCTTGATTACCCAGCCACCGGGGCCGCGGCAAAATACGGTCAAGGTAACGATGTCCAAGGATCGCTGCGATAACGAGGAGCACCACCGAATCCGCAAACCCCAGGGGCGCCTCGGCATGGCTACATTGGGACAGTATCGGATAGTGGAGAGATACAGCGCGTAGGATATCGGGCTCTTCGCGGTTGATGGTGAAACAGGTTCCGTGTCTTGAAAGCTGAAGGGCTCGTAGCCCTGCTGTGATGGATGTTCTCTACGCATTCATCAGAGTCAGGAGCTACGAGCCTTGATCGAGCCTACTTCGCCGCGCCCCGATGCTGCCACCGCCATCTTCAATCTGCCTGAGTACCGCGTCACCGGTACCGAGGTCCTCGCGTTCGGACAGCGGCGGATCCACGTGGTGGCCACCGCTGAGGCGGGCTGTCCGTGCTGCGGCGTGATCAGCGGCCGTGTTCATTCACGTCGGCCGCAACGCCTGCGCGACATCCCTGTCGCGGGGCCGGTCGAAGTGCAGTGGGCCAAGCGAAGATTCTTTTGCGACGAGTACTTGTGCCCGCGCCGGACGTTCACCGAGGAGACCGCCCAGGTTCCGCGCCGGGCACGGTCCACCCGCCGGTTGCGCGACGCCCTCGTGGCCGCCGTGATCGGGTCCGGAAGGGCCGCCGCGGAGGCCGCCTCCTCGTTCGGTGTTTCCTGGTGGCTCGTGCAGCGGGCACTAGACTCCGCGGCGCTGACGCTGCCGGATGTCGACGCCCTGGCCCCGCGAATGCTCGGCATTGATGGCTCTTCAGAATTGAGAGTGTAGTGGCGTTGTAGCGGGGCGCCTGGTGTGGGCGGCGGGTTGCTTCAGGGAAGGGTGAAGGCCCTGGGAGAGAATCAGATTGTCGAGATCTGGATTTTCTACCGCAAGGCCTTCGTGTTTAACGCTACCTTCCAATGCCCTGACCTGACTACATTCTGCCGGCTTGACGGGCTCGGTCTTGAGGTGACCGGGCAGTATGTCCGTCCGGGTGGTGCCGTTCTGGCCTGCCGTGTCACCGACCTTGATGATTGGTGCCGCAAGTGCGGGTGCCAGGGCGTCCCGAGGGACACGGTGACCCGCCGGCTCGGTCATGAACCCTTCGGCTGGCGGCCGACGACGCTGTTGATCAGCGTCCGCCGCTACCGCTGCACGGGGTGCGGGCACGTGTGGCGCCAGGACATGTCCAAGGCTGCCGAGCCGCGGGCGAAGCTCTCACGCCGCGGGCTGCGTTGGGCGCTGGAAGGAATCGTCTGCCAGCACCTGACGGTCGCCCGGGTCGCTGAGGGTCTGGGGGTGTCGTGGAATACCGCGAACAGCGCCGTCCTGGCCGAGGGCCGGCGCGTGTTGATCGATGATCCGCGCCGTTTTGATGGGGTGAGAGTCATTGGTGTTGATGAGCATGTGTGGCGGCATACCCGCCGCGGGGATAAGTACGTCACCGTCATCATTGACCTCACCCCGATCCGTGACGGCACCGGTCCGTCCCGGTTGCTGGACATGGTTGAGGGCCGCTCGAAACACGTCTTCACGACCTGGTTGCAGGAACGTCCCCAGCACTGGCGGGACGGGGTGGAGGTTGTGGCCATGGACGGGTTCTCCGGGTTCAAAAGCGCCACGGCCGAGGAGCTGCCAGACGCGGTCCCGGTCATGGACCCCTTCCACGTCATCCGCCTGGCCGCCGATGCCTTGGATTCATGCCGGCGGCGCGTTCAACAGCAGACGTGCGGCCACCGCGGACGTAGCGGTGACCCGCTTTATAAAGCCCGGCGGACCCTGCACACCGGAACCGCTCTCCTGACCGGGAAGCAACGCCAACGCCTTGAAGATTTGTTCGCCACCGACGCCCATGTCGAGGTCGAAGCCAGTTGGGGCGTCTACCAGGGCATGATCGCCGCCTATCGGGAACCCGACCGGGTCCTGGGAAAGAAGCTGATGCAGGCCGTGATCGATTCCCTCGGCACAGGAGTTCCGGCCGCCCTCACCGAGCTCAAAACCTTGGGGCGGACGCTCAAACGCCGGGCCCATGACGTCCTGGCCTATTTCGACCGGCCCGGCACCTCCAACGGCCCCACCGAGGCCATCAACGGAAGATTGGAACACCTCCGAGGCTCCGCCCTCGGCTTCCGGAACCTCACCAACTACATCGCCAGATCACTGCTGGAATCAGGCGGATTCAGACCAAAACTACACTCTCAATTCTGAAGAGCCGCATTGATGAACACCGCTACCGGTCCGTGCGGTTCTTCCGCGACCCGGCCACCAAGGCCTGGAAACGGTACGAACCGTGGATGACAACCATTGTCGATCTGGACACCGGACAGGTCCTGGGAATCGTCGATGGCCGCGACAGCGAGGGCGTCGGTAACTGGCTCTTCGCCCGCCCGCTGGAATGGCGCTTGGGCGTGCAGGTCGTCGCGATCGACCCGTCCGCGGCGTTCCGCAAGGACCTGCGGATGTGGCTGCCGCGCACCGCAGTGTCGGTCGACGCGTTTCACCTGGTCAAGCTCGGCAATGACATGCTCGCCGAGGTCCGGCAGCGGCTCACCCAGCAGGTCCTTGGCCGGCGCGGTCGCTCCGTCGACCCGGTCTGGGCCAACCGGCGACTGCTCCGGGCCGGGGACACGCTTTCGGACCGGGCACGGGACAGGCTGGCCACGGTGTTCGCCGCTGACGACGCCACCGGGAAACTGCAGGCCGCCTGGCTGGTGAAGGAACAGCTGAGGACGCTGTTGGCCACAGGGTCTCTTGCCGGTGCCGCGGCCGCGAAAGAACGGCTGCAAACCCTGGTTCAGCACGCCGCGCAACCGGAAACGAACCGGCTCTGGCGCACGGTTTGCCGATGGTGGAAAGAGATCGAAGTCCTCATCGTCACCGGCGCGACAACGGCAAAAGTGGAAGCCAACAACACCGCGATCAAACACATCAAAAGGACAGGCCGGGGATTCACCAACGCACGCAACTACAAAACGCGTATCCTGTTGCGCAGTGCCGCAAGAACAGCGGCATGAACACCCATCACGGCAGACCATTCACCACGAACCGTGAAGAGCCATTGAAGATGGCGGTGGCAGCATCGGGGCGCGGCGAAGTAGGCTCGATCAAGGCTCGTAGCTCCTGACTCTGATGAATGCGTAGAGAACATCCATCACAGCAGGGCTACGAGCCCTTCAGCTTTCAAGACACGGAACCTGTTTCACCATCAACCGCGAAGAGCCCCCTAACCACGCTCATCTGCGAAGGGCCCCCAATCGTTTGCAAGGAGTCCCGAGCCAAGGGCTTAGGGGGTGCCACGGACAAGCGCAATAAATTGCCTCCGGAAGCTATGCCTTCGTTCTATCTCCGTTTCGGAGAACTTCTGCAAACAGAGAGAACGCATGCGACTGAACTGACTCCGAACGCCATTCCTCGTAGATCGCTCCGGCGCGCTGCTTGCGTCGAAGCAGCTCACCGGTCGACTGCCGCGCATATTCACTCACAGCTGCGGTCCAACCATCCGGGGTGTTGGGCGACACGACCATGCCTCCTCCAGCACTTAGACGAGCCGACCAAGGTGTGACGTCGGCGCACAGAACGGGGCAAGAAGAGGATAAAGCTTCGGCAATGGCGTGGCCGAAGTTTTCGCCCTTTGTCGGACACAGCATGACGTCATACTGACGGAGTACCTCACGAACCATGTCGTTTGGAAGGGCACCCAGGAAATTTACCTCGATATGCGTGGGCAACGACGCCACAATTGCCTGGCAACGGTGATAGTACTGCTTGTCTTCCGGTGGACCGATAATATTAAGAATTAGTGGCGACCCAACTTGGCTGAGTCCAGCCAGCAAAGTGTCGATACCCTTCACGGGTGAAACACGTGACAATGCTACCGCCCTCAAAGGGCCATCGGCCGGGGATGGGATCGGTGCTGCGGCGTACTGGGGCAATAGAGTGTCGTTCTCTCTAATGACAACCGGGGCACTGTTGCCGAAAACCCGTTTAACGTCCGCGGCCTCAGCACTTGAAGATGCATGCCAAGACACCCGCCGGGCAAGCCCCATCGCCTTAAAGAACAAGATATAGGGTCGTTTCTTCCACCCCTTGAGCCTCAGCGCGCTTAGAGCGAATTCACCTCTCGGTGCAATCACCCAGAGGTCCGGACGCAACCATCCCACCGCAAATAAAAGTAACGGCAGTATCGAAAACTTCGCGTCGAAAAAGCTGTTTGCGTAGACAATCCTTGGTCTCCGTGACCGGGCCTCACTGAGTGCCCGGAACAGGCGCAGCCACGAGGACGTGGAGCTGTAGAAGACCTCACCATTCGCGTAAGGAACCCACTCGTCTGCCACGACGTCTAGAGGAGTCGTCCTTCCCAGGTCTGTGTTGGTTGTAACTACCGACACGCGAAACTCCGGTGGAGCGGACGTGACCATTGCGCCCAGTGTCCGGATGGGACCTCCCCCAAGAAAAGCAGGCGGAAAGAAGGAGTTAAAGACAACGATCTGCAAAAGCACTCCTCGATCAGTGTAAAGAATGAGCTCCCGACTTTAGGAAGCGTTTAGATGTTTGCGGAAAGACTCAACCATTGCGGGCAGGATTGATGCATCGATATCTTGGTGCACGGGGAAATTCGTAACTTGTCGCGATAATAAATTGAGTTCAGGAAACTTCGCACGAACTTGGGGAATCAAAGTATGGTACAGGCTAACTAACCCATAGCCATCTTCATTAACACCCCTGTAGATGTCGTCTCTACGGTTGCCAAAAATCCGAACCGGCAATGTTTGCGGAACATCTTGGTCGCTCAGCACCGGCCATAGGAACTGAAACCGGGAACCGAACTCAGGAATCGAACTTAAAAGCTCGATTAGGGTCATGAAGTTAAGCCGTCTGGCCCTACTGATGGCCGAGAAGTCGTAAGAGAGCAATTGCGCCGCAATTTGTGGGAGTGTAGACCTTTGGTTGCGGACTAAAGAGGTGTCCGAGTACCGGATAAGGCCACCTTGTTCGAAGGGAAACATCTTATGCAGCGAATAAAGTGAAACATCACCGAACTTCCCTGCCACTCCTGTGCCTAAGGCCGAAAAAAACGAGTGGGCCAGGTCTTCCATCAGCAACACATTATAGCGATCGGCTAATTCTCTTACGGCTGGAAGCTGACTATCACTACGGCCGAAGTAATGTATCACAACTAAGACGCGATAGGATCCGTCATGAAGCTGGCGTTCGAGATCGTCCAGGTTCACACTCAAATCGGAATGAAGGTTGTAGAAGTTTACTTCTGCACCGGCCTCGAAGACGGGGTCGAGCACTCCGCTTCCTTCATTCTTTGACCATCCTATATATGCAGGCAATAAGACGCGATCTGAAGGCTCGAGGACGTTGGTTAGAAAGTCCAGCATTCCTTCTCGGGCAGACGTGTAGAAAAAGGACGGTTGCCTGTATACATCGTGGAGCTGGGCCGTTTTAGTCAGTAGCATCGATTTCCTCGGGGGCGTAGCGCAATCAACGTCGCTCAGATAGCGAGTGTCATACGATCGGAGAGTGTCAGAACTTCGTGAGCGATTTTCAGGGAGGATAATTGAGCCTGCGGCAGGACGGTAAAAGCCGCAGTTAGTTGAGGGAACACCTGCCTCAAACCTCCCAACAACACATCATTTTCAAAGCTTCTGGCCGAAGTACAACGAACGGTGTGCAAGCCCAGGAGTCCGACTCGCGTTACATCGTGATCCAATACCACGTCGAACTCGCAGAAGCCGTGCGACTCGAATGCAGCCATAGCGGCAGGCAGGGACCGGATGCCCACCGCGCCCTTGGGGGGCGGTAAAGATCGGCTCACCCATGCAGAAGTTGCGCTTCTCTGAAATCCAATTTTCTCATAGAGGTTGCGCGCCCGGACATTGCTGTGAAAGACATCGAGGCTTAACGCCGTGATACTAGGCTCCATTGCCAGGAACCGCCTCATCAGTAGGCCCGCAATTCCTCTTCCTTGTACGTCCGGGTCTACACAGATGTAGGACAAAAAGGCTGTGTTGCTGTCGGTAAGGCGAAATTCGGCAAAGCCCACGACGCCGTCATCAATGACGGCCACCAAGGATACGCCGTCGTGCAGCAGCTTTGGATATTTGAATGGCACAGAGAGATAGGTTTCTATTCCCGACTGTCCATAAATCATGTAGGATCCGAGGCGGCTATCAAAGGAAGCCCGGACCATCTCCACGATTCTAGGAATCTCTTCGAGCCTTAGCGTTCGGATTTCAAATTCCGGCACTTTGGTCCTTCAGCCTGCGTTCGTCGTCCAGGTTCTGCATTACCGATTCAGGGTCAGCTATGACTCCCTGCTTTCGGAACACCTTTGAAACTGTCAGGGCGAGGATCTTTAGGTCCAGGGCCAAAGACATGTGTCGAACGTACCAAACGTCAAGTGCCAGTCTGTCGTCCCAAGCAGCGGCGTTCCTGCCGTTGACCTGGGCCCATCCCGTTATTCCCGGCCTGACTTCCAGACGGGCCCTTTCCGTTTCCGTGAAGTAAGGGGTGTACCGGGCAAGCAGTGGACGAGGTCCGACCAATGACATGTCGCCGCGGAGAACGTTCCACAGCTCAGGGAGCTCATCCAGGCTTGAGGATCGAAGCCACGCCCCGAACTTTGTCAATCGCTGTCCGTCCGGAAGGGGAACTCCGTTGTCGTCGGTCCGGGTGACCATTGTTCGAAATTTGAACATCTTGAACGGTTGGCCATGAAGTCCTGGACGCACCTGCGTGAACAAAACCGGGCGACCCATTTTTTTGCGTACCAGTAGAGCCACCACGCCCATGGGGGCGCTCAGCAGAAGCAATCCTAAGGCAGCACCGCCCATGTCAATAAATCTTTTGTTCCTCAAGAGCAGCGTTTTCGCCTCGCTCGCCGTTCGGAGCACATCAGCAAAACGCCGGCTTCCGACTGAGAGTGACAGGCGCTCACGATAGTATCGTTGCCCTGAAGATCCCATTTCCTCCCGATCCGAAGTGTCCATTGCCAGCAGTCGGCGAACTGCTCTGCTGAGATCAACAGGGTTTTCGGGTTCGAAACACAGTCCCGCTCCCGCCTCAGCAATTATCTCAGCAGAATCACCTCGCACTCCCATTAAGATCGGACGACCGGCCATCATATATGCCTGGGTTTTTGAGGGAATGGTTATTGAAAAGAGCGGGTCATCCCGGAGATGCACCAAGAGGGCATGTGACCGGACCAGGATTTCACCTATCTCAGAAATTGGACGCCGAGGCAGAAACACCACATTCCTGAGGCCCTTGGAAGACGCCAGAGCTTGCAGCTTGTCCAATTCTAGCCCTCCACCGACGATCAAAAACTGTACAGACTCCTCGTCACGTAAAAGGTCGGCTGCGTCAAGAACTGTCTCGAGTGCTTGCGCTTTACCGATGTTCCCAGCAAAGGTAATAGTGAACTTGTTGCCAAAGACGGCATTGCTATCGGAAGATGCCTCGCCCAAGGTCAGGTCTATCTGCTTTTCGTCCGCCCAATTGGGAATGACTTCAATGCGCTGCAACGCAACAGAACGTTGGATGATAGCTTCCCGAAAACCTTGGGATAACACAACAATTCGGGTGGCCCCCTTGTAGACCGCGAGCATTATTCTGTCGATCGCGGCCAGAATTCGCGGGCTGTCTAGCATGCCCGTGGCAGCAAGCGTATCTGGCCACAGGTCTTGAACGTCATATACATACGGCACTCCCTTTACGGCCTTCAGTATGATTGCAGGAACACCGACGGTAGCGGGCGGGTGGTATATGTATGCGACGTTGGGTCTCTTGATGATGAGCGCGCCTACGGACGCGCTGAACGCGAAGGACAGATAGTTCAGGGCACGTTTAAGGCCCGAAGAATCATGACTAGGGTAGAGCGGGACTCTGATTACAGTGACACCATCAATAACTTCACGCTGGAACAGCTTTATACGATATCCCTCATATAACTTACCACCAGGATAATTCGGGAAACCTGTAAGCACGGTGACTTTGTAGCCGGCACGCATCAACTCTTGAGCAAATAGAAGACCCTTAAAAGTAGGTTCAGGGTCAAACCATTGCGTGATCATCAAGACCTTGATTGGGCCGTTCTCCTTTTGTTGGTTCCACTTCAGCCTATTGAAGAGCTTAGCGGTAGTCTTCATGCTGGCCTCCGATAAGCAGGAAAAAAAGCGTGATCTGTGTCGCGTGCGTCGGACGCGGAACTCTCGGCCTCGCGTCGAAGAACAAGTTGCTCATATGCCTGGGGCATGAGGATTCGTTGGCCTGTTAGAAAATCGACGTTGCCGGACGGCGCGAAAGATCGTTTATACCGTTCTATGCCATCGTTTGGCGCAGCGCCTCCTCCAAGAACGAAGTGTTTTAGCCCTTTAGACCGCGACCATCGAATGATTTCGTACTTGAGGAGGTCGTTTGGACGGAGGTCGAAGTACGAACTGTCGGTCCCGCCCAAGAACGAGTAGGAAGTGTCATGAGATAAAAGTACGAGCTCCGTTGAAACGATATTTTCGTCAAGGACTACGTGAAGGTAGGCGAATTGTCCGGGAAGATTGCGCTTTATTGCTTCGAAAAATTTCCGCGGAAAGTAGTAGCCGGAAGTTGCCTCTCGTCTGTTCATTGTGCTTTCGTAGATGCGCATGAAATCCGCGAGATATGAGCCGTCTTCGTCAATCTTGACAGCAAGACCGTGTCGCACCGCCTTTCGAACATTTTTCCGCACCTTGGCTTCGAAACTTTTAAACAAAGAGTCATCATCAACTTGCAATGAGCGAACTACATTTTGCGACCGGCAGGAGACTTCACCGGGATAGGGAAGGAGTTTTTCTGGAAACAATGCGAAGCGAATAAACTCCGTGACTACTGAGTTGGCTGCCGCCCACTCATCGAAAGTTGACCAGAACCCCTTTGAAACATTTGCAACGTCAGTCAGACCCCAAACAAAAGGCCCGCCGTAGCCGTAGGGTGTTGTCATGTCGCGCAATACAGTGTCCGCGATAGGTGATGGCCGGACTTCTCGCAGTATGAACGCATACAGGACGAATCCATCACGCGATTTGTAAGCGGCGCACATGATCCGGTCACCTTGACCTTTGAAGAGACCCACATATCCGGGGTGTGAGGAGACCTCCCGCTCTGGCCAGCTGAGCCAGAAGTCAATCCAAGCTTGATGGTCCTTTGGATCGTCTGCGTCCCATATGTAAAAACTGCTGTCCATGACTCGACCTTCCAAGTCGCCGTGCTGATGGAGAGTGGACATGGAAGACAGCCTTCCCCTTAACAGCAGAGATGCAGCGCCTCTGCGCTGCGAGCTTACGATTCTCCCGGTACGACACTCGCGACCAGTCTATATGGACTGCTCTGCTGTAGTCGGACCCAACCAGACTAATTCGGGTCGTCGGTGCCTAAAGGGCGGAGCGTTATCGCGCGGTTGAGCCTTCGAAAAACGAAAGTGCGGCACGGAGTAGCAAGGGCTTCTACGCAAGGGATTTGCTTTTGCCGGTTCGGCATAGACCTTCAGGACGCGGAACTATACTTAGAACAGATGATTTGTTGGGCCACGCGAAGGAAGAACCCGGGCGTTTTGTTGCTCTGCGTTAAGGCGACGCAGTTGTCGCCAGCCTCTATGCTCCGGTTAGCCTATGGTGGGCGGGTCAAATGCCGCACTGCCACTTCCGCGCCCAACGCACTTTTGCTTCTTGAACGGATTACTAATGGAAGATCTTGTCGTGATTGGAGCCGGTGGCTTTGGCCGCGAGACTTTGGACGTGGTGGATGCAATCAACTCTTCAGCCGACAAACCCACGTACTCGGTTGTCGGCGTAATTGATCCAATGCCAGGACCCGAAAATCTGCGTCGTCTTAGGGCCCGCGGGGTGGACTATCTCGGCAGTGACGATGACTGGCTCGCAACCGGAAAGCTGGCCAGGTATGTCGTGGCCATCGGCAATCCACGGATTCGCCTTCGGATTGACACAAAATATCAGGCCGCTGGTCATTTGAGGGTGTGGCCTCTCGTCCATCCTTCTGCTGGCATTGGCAGCAGCGCCCTGCCTGGAGACGGATCCGTCATTTGCGCCGGCGTTCAGGTGTCCACGAATGTCTCGATGGGTCTCCACGTGCAGCTTAACCCGAATTCAACAATTGGACATGACTCTGTGTTGGATGACTTCGTCTCGGTGAACCCGGGGGCCATCATTTCGGGAGGGGTTCATCTTATGGAAGGTGCATTCGTTGGCGCCGGTGCAGTGGTCTTGGAGGCCCTGACTGTCGGTTCTTATGCCAGGGTCGGCGCCAGCGCCTGCGTGGTGCGAGATGTGTCGTCTGGCGTGACTGTCAAGGGAGTGCCAGCGCTGTGAACTCGAGAAAAGACGTCTCAAGCGCAGCTTCTCGGACTCGTTGGTCTAGGGAGTGTTGCTAAAGCTGGCTTTTAGCCAGACTAGCGATGCAGCGAGCTGAACGGCGGCGACGTAGTTGCGTGCGGTTTTGTCCGATCTCATGGCGAGGCGGCGCCAGTTCTTGAGTCGATTGAATCAGGTTCGACGACATTGCGCCACTATCGGCCTCACTGTCGAAGGCTGGTGGGCGCCCGCTGGCGGAGCCTTTTCTCTTCCGGTTCGCTGTTTAGTCAGGCTTTTCCGGGACCGTGGTCTTGATACCGCGCTCGGCCAGCCAAGTGCGCTTGGTCTTGGACGCGTAGCCTTTGTCCGCCTTCGTCTAATGATTTTCTGTCTGTGAAAACCACCTAGTTCCTCACGACGGTCGGCATGCGCGGCCGGGCGGCCGCGTTCCAGGCTGATCCTCAATGTAGGGACTCTCTTAGTGCTTACAAGCGGTAATTGTCTGCACCCTTAGTTACGCCACGGGTGTCAAAAAAGATTTTAGAGCGTGACGCCAGCGTGGGCACGTCGTAGTCAGAATGGTTTTGGAGAAGGACCACCATATCCGCTTCATCAACTGCCGAGTGTAGGTCCGGAGCTGTTTTGAGCGTTCCGAATGACACCCTCCATTCAGTCACCTTGGGGTCGTGGAAAGCGACGACCGCCCCACGACGGTCAAGGGTCTCTGCGACTGGAAGCGCAGGCGATTGCCGCTGGTCCGCGATATTAGGTTTGTATGTAATTCCCAAGAGTAGGATCCTCGAGCCGCGCAAAGGTAGTGACCGATCGTTCAAGAGCTCTTGGATGCGGTCTACGACGTAGCCGGGCATCGAATTGTTGATCTCTTCCGCCAATTCCACAAATCGAAATGGATAGCCCAATGACCTTCGTACCTCATAGCTGAGATAGTTCGGGTCAATCGGGATACAATGACCGCCCACGCCCGGTCCGGGATAGAAAGCTTCAAATCCAAAAGGTTTCGTCTTGGCCGCGTCAATGACATTCCATAGATCAATGCCCAGCTCATGGCAGAACTTAGACATCTCATTAACTAATGCGATATTAATATGGCGGTAAGTATTCTCCAGGAGCTTCGCGGTTTCCGCTTCCTTGGCGCCCTTGACCGGTACAACAGTATCCACAAAAAGACTGTAGAACTTGACGGCCAGTGTCGTCGATTGTGTGGATACACCTCCAACAACCTTCGGAGTGTTTTTTATACCAAAGCGCACGTTGCCGGGGTCAATACGCTCTGGTGAGAATGCCAAGTAGAAACCTTGGTCGAGTTCGCCACCATTCGACTCTAGGATCGCCCTGCACATGCCGTCTGTGGTGCCAGGGTAAGTCGTAGATTCCAGGATCACTAGCGTGCCAGGTGTAATGAAGTTGGAGATTGTCTGCATCGCAGAGGTTACTGCACCTAGATCTGGGCTGCCAGCTTCTCCCAAAGGCGTCGGCACGCAAACGACAACAACGTCTGCTTGAGCTATCACAGACGGATCAGTAGAGGCCACGTAGCCTAGGTTGACCATCATTTGAATGTCATCGTTGGAAAGGTCATCCACATGGGAGACGCCGCGGTTCAAGTTTTCGACGAGCGCATCATGTAGTTCCAGGCCTGTGACGCGGAGGCCTGCCGCTACAGCTTCCTTAGCGAGGGGCAGCCCAACATAGCCTTGCCCAATAACAACAACATTTTTCACGCTTATTCCGTCCTGATCATCAGCATCCAGCAGAGACCGCTTGTATTCGCAATTCCCTTCGCCCCCGCAGAACGGGGGAAGTGAGCGTGGCGAACTACTGTCCATAAGATTGCTTTTCGGCAGAGTTAAACTACCTGCCAACACTGTTACTTTATTGCCTAATGCGAGCTTCAAGCCGAAGGACACGCAGTCTCGTCCGACACAGCGCGCGCACAAGCTAACGAGGTGCCAGTCAGCCTTTACGGCCGCTCGCCAACGCGGTCCGCTATCACTTGGGCGGCGGCCGATCCGGCGCTTGCGGGAGCGTTCTGTCTGCCAAAATCCAGAACTCAGATCGGTGCGTGTCACAGAATTTGTATAAGAGAACTAGGTATGCGCTAAGCCGCTTTGGCAGACAATTCCATCGGCAGAGGAAATGAACACGGGGTCCGACTGCAGCTATCTTCACGAAAACTGCTACTGATCCGTTCAGCGGGCTTCCGTTTGTACATATAGATGCGGTTGACGCCGTTGGAAGGGTTTAAGATCTTCAACTATGCTCGATCCTGATCAACCGAGGAACCCCGGATCGGCGAACACTGGGGTCAGATGAGGGGAACCGTGAAAACAGCACTAGTGACTGGCGTAACAGGCCAGGACGGGAGCTATCTCGTAGAGCTCCTACTTAGCAAAGGATATGAAGTCCACGGTACCAAACGGCGCTCATCCTCGTTCAATACATCCCGGTTAGAGGACATCAGCCGAGAGCTGGGTCACCGACCGGACAATCTTGTGCTGCATTACGCTGATCTTGCCGACTCAGCCTCTATCACGAACCTCGTCCGTGACATCCGCCCCGATGAGATATATAACCTTGGGGCACAAAGTCATGTCGCCGTCTCTTTCGCTGTGCCGGAGTACACCGCCGATGTGACAGGCGTATCTACCATCAGGCTCCTGGAAGCCATTCGGGCCAGTGGTGTTCCTACGCGCTTCTATCAGGCGTCTTCCTCGGAGATGTTTGGCTCGACACCTCCTCCCCAAAATGAGTCGACGCCCTTTCACCCCCGCAGCCCATATGGCGTCGCCAAGGTTTACAGCTACTGGGCGACGGTGAACTACCGCGAAGCTTATGGTATTCATGCCTCGAACGGGATTTTGTTTAATCACGAGAGCCACAGGCGCGGCGAAACATTTGTGACACGGAAGATCAGTAGGGCTGTGGCTCGGATTGCGGAGGGTTTCCAGTCGGAACTTGTCCTCGGCAATTTGGACGCAGTCCGAGACTGGGGTTACGCGCCGGAATACGTCGAAGCGATGTGGCTCATGCTCCAGCAGGAAACGGCAGATGACTACGTGATTGCCACCGGTGAAGCCCATTCCGTGAGAGAATTCGCGCAAGCCGCATTTGCCAGGGTCAATCTCGACTGGGAGAAGTTCGTGCGAACGGATGCAAGGTACGAGCGGCCCAGCGAAGTAGACGCGCTGATCGGTGATGCTTCAAAAGCTCGACGAGTGCTTGGGTGGAAACCTCAAACGAGCTTTGTTGAACTGGTTAACCGGATGGTTGATGAGGACGTACAGAGCGTCCGCGACGAAAAGGCCGGGAAACTTGTTCGCATCGACATTTAGGCGTTTCCGCTTGATGGCGGCGACACGGAACCAACCGAGACGCGCAAACTACACGGTTGACCTAACCTCCATTGCCCCTGGGGCCACCGGAGGTGTCGAAGCGGTTGCCGTCGGCGTCGTCACGGGACTCATTGAGCTCGGGGTTCACCCACGTTGCTTGATCGGCCACGGCACCGGGGAAGCGTGGAGGAATAAGCTCAACGCGTCCTTTCCGGAACTCGAAGAAGTCCATGTTGCCTTAGGGCCTGGCAGCCGTTGGCAGTCGGCACTGAGGGGAGTGCTTCCGAGCTATCTGAAGACGTCGAAGGCCGTAGGTGTGGTGAGGACGCTTAGGAGTAGAGCAATTACTCGAGCGGCCGGTCCAGCTACGACATGGTTCCCATTTCATCGGTCCGTAGCCCGCGCGGAGTCAAGCGTAGTGACAGTGCATGATCTCCGGGTATTTGAACCGAAACTCGCGTCTGTGATGGATCAGGAAATCATTGCCTCGAACATCACCCGGGCCGCCGCTATCGTCTGCAGTTGGGCTCACCCCTACCGGCATCTGATTCGATTGTTCCCGCAGGCGGCATCTAAAACATTCTTAGTTCCGTTGCCTGTGCTTAACCCCGGGTCCACTACTCCCCGGTCGCTGCCACACGGTGAGCCCATAAGGCTTTTTTACCCCGCTTCGGTAACGCCCCACAAAAATCACGAAGTTATCATCCGGATGCTCGCCAAGCGCCCAAACATGCGCTTGATCTGCACCGGTGCTCACGTTCAGCAACATCTGGCTTCGTTGATGAAACTTGCCGAGCAGCTTGGGGTTTCTGAGCGCGTCGAGTGGCGGGGATACGTCACGGCGGACGAGCTCGAACAGGAGTACGTTCGCGCTCACATACTGGTGATGCCAAGCCGCTGGGAAGCCGCGAGCGGCCCCATATTTGAGGCGGTAGTGCGGGAGCTACCTTTCGTAGCCAGCGATATCGAGCCGATATCTGCCCAGATGGATCTGCTGGACGTTGATATGCCCACTTTCCAGTGGGACGACCCGGAGGATGCCGCGCAGGCCGTGGACCGAGTAATAGAGTCGTACGAAATGTACCAGTCGAAATTGGCGATTGCGGCGCATGGCGTCCGGTCCCGAACTTGGAAAGACACCGCCCGGGATTATCTTGAGGTTTTCCACTGGGTATCAGGCAAAGGCGCCAAGCCCACTCATCTCCAAGATGTCGGGACGCCATGATTCCGATCTCGGAGCCCGACCTCGGGCCTCTCGAACGGCGTTATCTCTTGGACGCTTTTGACAGCGGCTGGATCTCGTCCCTGGGCCCATACATTGAACGGTCGGAGACTGCATTGCGGGCAGTGGCAGGAGCCAGACATGCAGCCGTTGTTAGCAATGGGACCACCGCTCTGCACCTTGCGCTTCTTGCCCTGAACGTCGGTCCGGGGGACGAGGTCATAGTGCCGGCAACAACGTATGTGGCTACCCTGAATGCCGTGCTGTACGTTGGCGCGACGCCCGTCATTGTCGACGTGAAGACGGATACGTGGTGTATCGACCCTCTGGCGGTTGAAGCGGCTATCAGCGACCGGTCGCGGGCCATAATAGCGGTCGACCTATACGGTCACCCTGCCGACTATGATGCGTTGGCTGTCATCGGTACCCGACACGGAATCGCAATAGTTGCTGATGCCGCAGAGTCCCTTGGCGGAAGTCTGAGTGGAAGGCCTGTTGGTTCCCTTGCGGATATCTCGACGTTTTCGTTTTTTGGAAATAAGGTCGTGACGTGCGGGGAAGGCGGAGCCATCACGACCAACGATCCGGAAATAGATCGTAAGATCCGTCAACTGCGAAATCAAGGCAACCACCCGGATGTTCGGTACTATCACGAAGTGCTCGGGTACAACTACCGAATGACCAATCTTTCTGCTGCGATCTTAACCGCGCAATTGGAGAGAGTATCTGACCTCATTGCTAGTCGGAAGCGGGTCATCGGATGGTACTCGCATTTGCTGGAAAACAGATCAGACATCGTGCCGCAAGGCTCTTCTTCGCGTGCCCAGGCCAGTCCTTGGATGTTTTCACTAGAATTGGCTGGGGCAACCGAACCCCTTCGAGACACTGTGATCCTTCGGATGCGCGGGGCTGGAGTTGAAACGCGCCCGGTCTTCCGGGCCCTTCAGCAGATGCCCTATCTCCTTGGGGCGCAGGGCATTGAGACACCGAACGCGACCCGGCTAGCCCGCTGTGGCATAAGCTTGCCGACATACCCAGGGCTGGATCGTTCTGGCGTCGAACACGTGGTTGAGTCGCTTATCTCAGCAGTGGATGCGGTTCATCAGCTTGGTCACGCGTGATTCGCTGCATGATACGGATACGCCGCTGTAGGTCGTTGAGTTGATGCGCATGTCCAGGATATTGAGAAGCGCTGTGGCGCTGATGTCGAGTCGCCGGGCGTACCTTGCCTTGGCAGTGGACGGCCTTTTCAGCGTGTCCAGCCTGTTGCTGGCCATAGCAATAGCACGCTCCTCGAGTGTCGAGGAATTCGGCGCTTTTGGATTAGCGACGGTCCTATACCTCTTTTCAATGGGCCTAATCCGGGCTGCGGTTACCGAGACGACACTGTCCCTCGGGCCATCGAAGGTAGACCTTCACAACGGCTTCCAGCGAGCAATACTGATTTCTCTAGTTATCGGCGGTGTTCTCATAATAGGGGGGCTGATAACAGGAATGAACTTCGTGCTGGTAGTAGGGATCAGCACTCCAGGGTTAGCAGCCTTGGATTACATCCGCGTCACCCACTCAGCGATGTACCGGCCCATGGCTGCACTTTGGCTGGGGCTGGCATGGACAATAAGTGTCTTTGCAATCGGCGTCACCGCACTCCTCGTTCGGGTTGAGCCATTGACTGTCTTCGCCGTATGGAGCGGTTCGGGCGCGGTCATCGGGCTTGTGGCTTGGGCGTTGGGGCGCTTTCCGCTGCGACCGCTATGGCGGAGAAACGAACGCGACACGCGCGCCGCTGCCTGGTTTTCCGTCGATTACTTAGCAGGAAGCGGCGGTTCACTTGTGTCGACTGGCCTGCTGGGTGCTGTTCTGGGCGCGTCCGTTGTCGCCGCGTTGCGGGGCGCCGGGACGGTTCTAGGCCCGATGAACCTCTTGTCTACTACAGCGCGATCGCTGGCGCTTCCTTATCTCACGAGGGCCAGGTTGAGGGGCGCTGCTCACGAAGTGCGCTCAGCTGCTTTGATTACGAGCGCTCTCATGCTGGCCGTGTTGCCTTTAGCGGCTATTCTCCTACTCATTCCCGACGCTTTCGGGGCGGAATTGTTGGGAGAAAGCTGGGAGGTTGTAGCACCAGTCCTGGCGCCGTTGGCGATAGAGTCGGCTGCGGCGCTCGCTGGCAGCGTGGCGTCGGCGGGACACAGGTCAAAACTCGCCGGTGCACGCGCTCTCACTTTGCGCTTGACCGTTGGAATAGTCCGACCAGTCGCGGTTGTAGCCGCCGGTACAGCGGCTGGCGCCGTCGGAGCTGCCTGGATGATGGCTGCTATTTCTGTCTTAAACGTCGTTCTGTGGTGGGCAAGTTATTGGCAGCTGATGAAAAGTGATGAAAAGGCGACCGCCCGCGTGTCTTGAAATGCTTTGTTGGCTTCCGTCTGCAGCGGCCCGGTCCCACGCGGCCCAAAAGGTCCGCCCGGTTCACTTGCTGCTCGTCCTGAGAGCCATGCCGCCTGCCTCTGGAGCGTTGTCTGTTAGTCAGCACGTGCCGAGCTGCCAGCCCGCTCGAGAAGGCCGTCGCGGCGGCTAAGTTAGCAATGAGTACTTCGCCGGTTTTTGCTATTTGGCCGCCCAGCCTGTGGCGGAGGTTCCGGATTCCTTGACATAGAACGAAGTCCCCGGTCCTCCGTCAGTGCGCATCCAAGTAGATCCGATCACGGCCGAGACTGATCCTTCCGGCGAGCCTGCGCCTTGCAACGTTTGTGGGTAGTTCCTGCTCCCAATGATGGTGGAACTTCGAGGCAGGAGTGCCTTCGTAGTGGCCGAGGTCGGTGTTGGGTTGCAGTTAATGAGCGTCACGTTAGCCCCGCTCGGAGCTATGTTGAACTCGTAAGCTGCTGGCGCCATGGATGATCCCCGCCTTCCGCAGCCAACGAAGGTCAGGTTGCGAGGTGCCAGCCCTGCGCTGTTTGCGCTGAATCTGAATAGGTCAGACGAGTAGGGAACTGTTGCATCCTCGTCCGTAGCATTGACCAGCGTCCAGTTGAAAGCGCCTGCGGCATGGATCATACCGCCCGGGTTCTGTTCCCCGAGCAGGTTGATGAATGTCCAATCGGTAAGGAACGTTTGCGGCAGCGTGGACTCGAAGGAGAAGAAAGGCGAACTGGTGCAGTTGTAGCCGTTAATGCGGACCTGCTTGAACAGATTGAAATTGGCCGCGCCGCCGGAATTGTGCACTTGGAAGGCCGGAACAGTAGCCGCAGTCACGCGCTGCATTTCGACGTCTTCGAATGTATTGTGTATGAAGGATGCAGCGTTGTCCTGCCACCAGATTCTTCGACCGGGATGCTGCTGATTGATGAACATGTTGCGGAACGTCGAGGCGTGCAACCCGCCCGTCGGGCCGGGGGCGAAGATGTCTGAGCCCCCCGCCCCCACATTCAGGAACATGGAGCTCAGGTCTACACCGCTAGTTTCGGTGTTCCACGTGAACATGGGTCGCGAGGATGAGGCAGATATCGTCAATCTCGTCTTGAGGCGACCGGCGCCGGATACTTTCATGTTGGTCACAAGCGGTAAGCACCCCGCAGTGGGACCAGTCGTGTTCCAGTAGCCGGCGGGGAGCCTGATTTCCGGGTTCGCTGCGTCGCAAGCCGCAGCCCACATCTGAGATAGCGCCGCCGTGTTATCTGACGAGGCGACGGGTGCCACGGCGCCGAACTGGTAGGGCGTCAAAGGTGCCTCGCGTACCTGTACGAAGCTGGACGATAGGTCCGGGATCTGGGAGGACGGGATTTTCGAGGACGTGTCCAGTGTTGCTACGCCTGCCGGCGCGCCCTTTTCAGCTAGCGGGACATAGGCGGTGGCCGGATTTTTGTCTCCGGGCGCAGCCTGGGCCCCACCAGCGGAGGTGACTGCCGATGCTCCAGTGAAGGCCGTGATCAGGGTTCCCAAACGAAGAAGCCCGCGTCGCCTGAAACTTTTCTCTGCCGCCGGAACGCTTTGCTTCCCGTTGGTACTGGTCATGGCCGCTACCGAGCCTTCCTGAACTCATTTGGGTGCCGTGACTAGAAGTTAGATTTCATGCTGGTGTGAAACCACAGTGGAAGATACTCGTTTTTGGTGGAGGATTTGCTTGCCAAGCCTCGGTAATACTCGAATGACCGGGAGCCAACACTCGTAGGGGAAAATCCGCGCTCAGTGCAGAATCGGCTCGAGGTGGTTAGCATCGGCTAGCTCCGAAAACCAAGCCCCGTCCCGCCTCCGACTTATGGAAAGCTGCCTGTAAGCTACAGGGAGCTTTTGTCAACAGCCCGGGGGACTCATGGTAATCACGCGTACGGCAACGAAGGTGCGGGTAGCGGAGCGTATCCAGATTGTTGATCCCTACAGGTTCGGTGCGACCCTGATGGTGCTTGCGGGCGTAGCGATCGTCGTCGTTTCGTACGTCCTACACCGGGGTGTCGAGCTGCGTATGCGTGGATTCTGGTTCCGCATCTTTGACAGGACGCTCGGGCGTCTGACGGACATAGCGGAGCGCTTTTTTCCCCATCGCGGTCGGGCCGTCAGTTGACGAGTTTCACGGCCACGGTCAACACTGCGCCCAAGCGCTTCCCACTTTTTCTGGTAGGGGTGCTTACGGCAGCGGCGTTCGGCCCCTACGTGACAGGGAATATCCGCACGGAACAACTCGCCGTTTACGGGGCTGCGGCGGTACTTCTACCCTTTACTGTCGCGTTCACCCGCCCTTACATCCCAGTCATCCTGCCCTGGTCAGGACTCATCCTCGCCTCGGTGATGGGGCTCATTCCTCCGACGGCGCACAGCAGCAACTATCCGCCCGCCAACATGCTCAGCAGCATTGACAACTTATTCCTTCCTCTTGTCGTGATGCTGCTGGTGTGGTCCGTTGTCCCGGTGTCGATGGCGGCACGGGCTTTGCATCTCGCCGCCGCCGCCGTCGCGGTTGGCGCGGCGTTGAACGGGGTGTTGGGGATCATTGGAACACGTATGGACCTCAGCGGCTACCTCAGGATCTTCTGGGGTGGTGGCGGGGGCGAGGGAGAGACCACGGCGGAGCGTGCCGCGGAGCTTGGCCGGTTATCGGGGATCTTCAACCAACCTGCGGAGGCTGGCGTCGTCTACGGCATGGCCGGGATACTGGCCGTCTGGAGGTTCCGGCGTAGACCGAAAATGATGGTGCTCATACTGACGCTGATCTGTATTGGAGGTCTACTATGTGTTAGTAAAGTTTTCATCTTCGGCGGCCTGCCCTTGATCCTCGGCTACGTTTGGGTGTCCCGCACAGGGGCAAGGAAGCTGTGGGCATTGTTCAGTGCGGCAGTGGCCGCTGCCGGTGTGGCCCAGTCCGGGTTCCTGCAACAGTGGACTGGCTTTAATTACCTTGCCCGACTGTTCGTCCCGGCCGAAAATCAAGGGCTCGTTGAGTTCTACAGCGCCGGACGGTGGAACGCAGAAGCGGCAATGCTGGATGTGTTTGAAGCGGTATTCAGGACCAGGGCGCTGCTCGGGTTCGGCCTCGGGGGTTTGGGTGTCTCCTACGACAGCGCCTGGACTGAAGCTGTGGTCCTTGCCGGGGTGGCGGGTCTTGTCCTTTTGGCTTTCGTATACCTTGGCTTATGGTGGATGGCGCGGCGGATCGAGGATGCCGGGGTCCGGATGCTGGGAATCTTCATTACCCTTTTCCTTGCCGGGGCGTCTTTGGGTATCCCGTCGCTCACCGTGAATCGGGCATCGACGATCGTTTGGGTGGTGCTTGCCCTCTTGGGCCTGATGGCTAAACAAGCAAGGACGGAGCGGCCAAGTGACCACGCCGCTTCTCCCGCTAAGTGTCGCCGAGAATCATGAACGGCATGGGAGCTTTCATCTGTTCGGTGTGCATGTGGCAGATGATGGGTGCGCCCTAATAGGGGGCAGTCAGGTGGTGGCCCGTCGAGGGTCCGGATGGTATCCGACAGGAGGCCGGCGGCGCTACCCATCGCGTTGACTGACTCGAAAATGGATGGTGAGTGGGTTCAAGTTGCCGGTGCGGTTTGATGAACGGGGTCGAAGCAGACGGTGAGGCCGAGTGCGTTGGCTTGTATGGTGATGCGGCGCATGTCTTGGGTGGGCTCGGGCCTAGGGAAGTGGTCGGCTCCGAGTTCGTGGGAGTCGCGGTTGTTCACGAAGCTGTGCCAGATCGCTGTGAGCAGAGAATGTTCGATCGCGACGATGGCTCGTTGTTTGCCTCGTCTGGCAGCGAGGCGGTAGTAGCGTTCGCGGAGGTAGCTGTTTTTGCTCCGGGCCGCGCCCATGGCGGCGTTCCCCAGGGCAGCTCCGAGTGCTTTGTTGCCGTTTCGACGGCATCCTTACTTTTTGATCCCGCCCGATTCGTGGCTGCCAGGGCATACTCCGACCCACGAGGCCAGGTGCCCAGCGGTCCGGAACCTGGTCATGTCACCGCCGGTCTCGGCGATGATTACCGCAGCGCCTTTGCGGTCGATACCCGGGATGGGCGCCAGGTACGCGACGGTGTCAGCGAACGGGGCGAGTTCGGTATCTATCCGTGCGGTCACCTCCTCGATGACGGCGCTCAGTTCATCGATCCGGCACAGGATGATTGCGCAGAGGAACGAATGGTGGTCGTTGAAACTGCCGGTCAGCGCCTCGACCAGCGCATCGTGTTTGAGGCGCAACTTCTGTTTAGCCAGACCAGCAAGGATCTGTGGATCCCGTTCACCGTCGATGAGGCCTGCATCATCGCGCGACCGGACACCCCGAGGATGTCGGTCATTGAAAACCTCCGCGTGGCCCGATTCGTTGCCTCAGATGAAAACCTCCGCTTAGCGGCGTGGTTCTCCTCACCTGCGGCGGATGGGGGCTATGCCCGTTTTCATGGAGCTAACGATGGCCCAGCGGCAAGCTGTGACGGAGAAGAAAGCCCTCGCTTACAAGAGCGCCGATCGTGCAGGGAAGTCCCGCATCTTGAACGAGCTGGTCGAACTGACCGGTTGGCATCGTGACTACGCCAGGGCGGCCCGGGGGAGGCCTTGGTCCTGAAGACCGTCAGACCCAGACCGGGCCGGACGCCGGTCTACGGACCGGATCTGCTGGATCCGCTGATTAGGTGTTGGGCGGTGCTGCCGGCAGATTGCTGGCTCCTATGCTGACACCCCCCATCGAACGCACCAGAAGCCTTCAACGCGTCCATGCTGCCGGCCTCGGCGGCACGACGGGCCAGATCCTCCGCGAGCTCTTCACGGGGTTTTGTCATAGCCACAATGATTCTCCAATCATCCAGCGACTACAGCCCTCCTACACAAACAATCTGACACCCCCGCCGCTGCTGCGCCGCGACAATGAACGTGACACCGATGCCCAGGCGGACCTGCTGATGCGGATGAGCACGGCAACGATCGACCGGAAACTCGCCGGCCAACGGGCCAACGGCCAAGCTGACCCTGCGGGGACAGTCCCACACCAAGCCCGGCACGCTCCTGAAATCCCAGATCCGGTCCGGACCTGGGCCGGATGGGACGACGCCGTCCCCGGTTTCGTGGAGATCGATCTGGTCGGACACGAAGGCGGCAACAACTTCGGGGAATTCTGCTTCACCCTCACAGTGACCGACATTGCCACCGGCTGGACGGTGAACAGGTCCGAACGGAACAAAGCCGTCGAATGGGTGTTCGAGGCTCTCGAGCACGTCACCGCGGTGTTCCCCTCTCCGATCATCGGCATCGATTCGGACAACGGCTCCGAGATCATTAAAGACCACCTGCTGGCCTACTGCCACGCGCACAGATCACCTTCACCCGCTCACGGCCGAGCAACAAGAACGACGGCGCCCACGTGGAGCAGAAGAACTGGGCGCGGGTGAGGGAACTGGTCGGCTACCTCCGCTACGACACCGCCGCGGAACTGGAGAAACTCAACGAGATCTGGGAGCTGGACCGGGTCTTCACCAACTACCTCCTACCCCAGCAAAAACTCCTGGAGAAACACCGGCACGGCGCGAAAGTGACCAAAAAACACGACGCACCCGCGACCCCGCACCAGCGCGCGATCCGCCACCCAACCATGCGCAAACGCCCATCATCGGCATGAACGCCGCGTTCAAGCGCATCAGACCCGCAGCACTCTCACGACAGATCCTGGCACTAACAGCCCAACTGGAAACCCTCTCCCCGGCAAAACAGCCCGCCGCCGTCAAAACCGTCAACAGGGCCTGGAAAGACTGACCCTCCCGGAGGTTTTTCAACGAGGTAACGAAGCAGTCACCCGGAGGTTTTCAAATGAGGCAACGAAGCACATTTCCCGAAGGTATTGCAATGAGGCAACAGCCCATGACACCGGTTGTGGCAAGGAAGTGAGCACCGCCCGGTTTGGTCAACGTCGAGCGAATGACCGTACCAGTGTTTACTCTGCGGCACACTGCGATCGTCAGCCAATTCGATTCGATCTGCTTTACATGCCGCCTACGCAGTTACGCCAGCGCGGCGCTTCGCCGCAACCACACTGCCCGCACCGAAAACAAGGGCGCCCAGGCCGGCTGCTCCCCAGATCAGCATGCCGGAGCTTAGCCCGGTGTTGGCCAAGGGGACACCGCCGGTCTTGGCAAGAGCTACTTCATTGGTAACCGCGTGAACAACAACCTGTGAAGTGACTACGTGGCCGGACTGGAGGCCGGTAGCTTCCAGGGTGTAGAGGCCGATCTCATCCAAGTCGAAGGGGTGGGAGAAGTTCCCGGCGGCATCCGCCGTGGTGGTCGCGCTGGCAACCTTTTCCAGGGGCAGGATCATGCCTGCAGGGGAAGCGGCGGAAGGGCCGCCCGCCGTCCCGGCAGCTCCGGCGGCGGAAGGCTCCGCATCTTCACGGGAAACTTCCATTGCGATGGGTTCGCCTGGGTTGAAGCCGGTTCCGCTGAAGATGAAGGACTCGCCGGGAGCTACAGTACCGTCGCTGACGGTTCCCGTTACCGGCGCGGACGGGTAGTCCGTGTCATGGTTTGCCTGTGCCCCTCCTGCGCCAAGGAATGC
The DNA here is from genome assembly GCF_031844545.1 of Arthrobacter sp. AB6. NCBI lineage: Bacteria > Bacillati > Actinomycetota > Actinomycetes > Micrococcales > Micrococcaceae > Arthrobacter > Arthrobacter sp. AB6. Next base: position 54,245 of record NZ_JAUZVL010000001.1, on the reverse strand, counting down.
GAGTGAGCCGGCGAGGGCCAGGGCGGAAACGGTCTTCTTCATGTCTGATTCCCCAAAATCATGTGTGTATCGAATTAGCAGGCCCCCACAGGATTTTCGCGCGCGTAGATAGCCGTGAAGCGCCGTTGGGATTAGTAACAATCTTAACAGGGCAGTCCGAGGGAAACCGCAGGAACAACCCAGTTTTCCGGCAGGCTACCCAAAGGATTCACCGGGATCGCAGGACCGCTAATGGGCCGGGCATGTTTCCGCCCTTACCGGAGGCCGGACCACATCCTCCAGGGGCTGGATGGTCGGCGTGACATTGAGATCAAGATCACTTTGCGCGGTCACCCGGGAAAAATCGATCTCCACGGTCTCAGTTTCACCCGGCCCGATTTCAGCCGTAAGAACAGCAACCGGCCTCTGGTCCTGGCGGAACGAGGACAGCTGCGCAGCGCCGCCGCCAGCCCTGGCTTTCTCCAGGAGGGATCTGCCAGGACCATACGCGATGACGTTGGTCCGTACGCGCCCGGCCTCTACCCCGAAGACGCCCTGGCCGGTGACATATTTCGGCAGCGACCCGGCGGCATCGGCAGGGGCAGTGTTCGTTAAGGTGACGCGCAGCGTAACGGCCGATCCGCCGTCGGGCATGCATGCCTGTACCAGCTGCGCCGTCCGCCGCACGTAGTAGTCCATCTTTGCGCCGGTGCTGTCGTTGAAATACAGGCCAAAGGAGGCCCGTTCCTGCGCGGACCCGGCAATCATGCCGGACACCGCGGTTGTGCTGATGGCCCGCTGTTCGTCAGGCCGCGCGGACCAGACGTACAGCCGGTTCTGTTCCGAGCTCCGGACCAGTTCCTCGACCAGCCTCTTGCCATCGCCCTGACCATCGGCAACGGCGGTGAACACTTCGCTGGCCATGCGGGCGAAGTAGTCGTCCTGCAATCCGGGGTCCGGCAAGGCGGCATAGGAATCGGACAGGAGCGTTTTCACCGCGTTGTCTGCCGTCAGAGTGGCGGGAAGCCCTGTGGGCTTCACCATCGCCAGCATCGCGGGGTCCTTCAAGGCAACAGGGCCCGTGGCGCGCAGTACATTTGCCAGCACCAAGGGATCCAGGGCAATGACTCCGTCAATTTTGGCGCCCGGGTTTCTCCTTTCCCACATGCTGCTTGCAGTGGACGCTGCGGTGGGAAAATCCGGGGTCAGGTTAACGTTCTGCAACTGGGTTCCCATCCGGGTTGTGAAGATCCGCTCCTGGTCCTCAGGGACGTCCAGGGGCGGATCAAAGACACCGACATCGCCCGCGCTTGCCTGGCCGGCGAGCTTAATGATGCCCCTGTCAGCACTGATGACGGCCACGGCGCCGGGAATACCGCCGGTGGCCCGCACCTCGGCACTGTTCTGAATGAGGATGAGGTAATTCCGCGGCCCGTCCATGCCCAGCATGGGCGGCAGGACTTTGGCGGTAGCAGCGGCGGCGTTGAGTGCGCCGCGGGCTTCATTAAGGGGCGTTATTGCTTCGCCGAGGGGACCGGCGATCTGGGGCAGGAGTGCCGATTGGTCGATGGCCGCCAGCCGTTCGTAGGAGAGCTGGACTGTCCTCGCGGCTGTCCCGAGTGTGGGGGAGGCGTCACGAAGGGCTGCAGCGTCGATCTTCCCACCTTTCGGCGCCAGGTCCTCCCACGCGATCGAACCGAACGTGCCGACCAGAGGCGTAACAGCTCCCTGGACGACGTCGTCCGCGGACTGGGCAACAGCGGTCACCGCTGAGAAATTGGCACCAAGCTGGGGGACCGACGACGCTGCCTTCCAGAGCGGGTCGGTTCCGGCTTCGCGGGCTGCTGTTGAGTGATCCTGCAGTTCTTCGAGGACGGCTTTTCCGCCTTCCACGTCACCGGCCAGGAGTTTTTGTTCGACGGCGGGAAGCAGGACAGCGGTCGCCTCAAGATGGGTTTTGACCTGGTCCGCGCGGTGGGCGAGCCAGGCCGCGCAGGCCCCGCCCGTCAAAGCAAGGATGCCTATTGCGACTGCCAGCCGGACCAGCCGTCTGCGGAGCCTTCGCCGGGCGTGGCTCCGACTTTTCTTCCGGACCTTGACGGGCTGGCCCGGGTGCTGCTGTGCCTCGGCGGTTTCGATTCCTGTCACGCAGCAACCCTTTCGTGTTGCGGGCGGGCGCCGCGGCTAATAGGCGCCATGTCGGCTTACCACGGCGCGGAAGGTTCGCAGCAGGATGGAGATATCGCCGGACACGGACCAGTTTTCCACGTAGTAAAGGTCCAGGCGCACCGTGTCCTCCCATGACAGCAGGGAGCGCCCGCTCACCTGCCACAGCCCGGTAAGTCCGGGCCGCACCAGCAGGCGCCTGTGCACATGGTTCTCGTACTGCTCAACCTCGGAGGGCAGCGGGGGGCGTGGTCCCACAAGGCTCATGGAGCCGCTGAGGACGTTGAACAGCTGGGGAAGTTCATCCAGGCTGTAGCGGCGGATGAACCGGCCCACCCTGGTGACCCGCGGATCATCCTTGATCTTGAACAATACCCCGCTGCCTTGGTTCATGAGCCGGAGTTCGCGCAGCTGCTTCTCGGCGTCCACCACCATGGAACGGAACTTGAGCATGTGGAACCTCGTCCCCTGGGTTCCCACCCGCTCCTGCCGGAAAAGTACGGGCCCGGGACTGTCAAGGCGGATCACGAGGGCAAGCGCCAGGAGCAAAGGGGAGAAGGCCAGTATGAGTGATCCTGCTCCCGCCACATCGAAAGCGCGCTTCACAAACCGCTGGGCGGGCGCCAGGTTAGGGGTGGAAACGTGGATGAGCGGCAGGCCCGCAACCGGCTGCGTGTGGATCCGCGGACCTGCAACATCCGTCAAGGCAGGAGCCATGATCATGCGGACATCCATGTCGGCCAGCGCCCAGCCCAGGGCACGGATAGCCCGGGGCTGAAGGTTGACACCGCCGGACAGGGCCACCGCGTCGGGCTTGAACTCCTTGATGGTGATGGCAATGCTTTCCGGGTCCGTCGCATGGCCGAGTGTGGGAAGGTTCAAATCCGCGGCAACAGTTGTTCCCTCCGGACTGCCCGGCAGGTACGTGGCGGCAGGAACATAACCGGCCATGGGGTGAAGGGACAGGGACCGGGCAAGGTGCTCGGCGCTGCCGGGGCCACCAATGATGAGCACCCTGGACATGCTCTTTCCGGCATGGCGATCAAGCTGCAGGAACTGGCGGATCAGGAACCGGGACAGCAGCAGGATACCCAGCCCGGCAGGGAGCGCGATGCCGACATAACCGCGTGCTGTGTCGAACTGGAAGGTGTAGGAGACAATGGCGATTATTCCGAACAGCCATAGCGAGGAACTGACTACCCTTTTGTATTCCTCGGTCCCGTGTCCCAGAATGCGTGAATCCCTGGTGCCCCAGGCAGAAAGCATGAGCCACCAGCTGCAGGCCAGGACGAGGGAAATTGAAATATAGGGCATTCCTTCTTTGCTGATGATGCTGCCGCTGTCCGGGCTGCCGAACCGAAAGACAAGAGCGCCCAGCGTAGCCCAAAGTACCGCGGCGGCATCCGTCACGGCCAGCCGCCGTGCATAACGCGACTGCCAATTAGGGTCTTCACGCATGGCCATAAGCACCTTTCGGCAGGAATGGTGAACCGGTTCCTAGCGGTCAGCGGGCGGCATGGTCACGGGGCGGCTCAACAGAATCAAGGGCAGGCGGACGCGAATTTTTCCTATCCGCCGTTTTTTTGTTTCTCTTCTTTGCCTTGGGCTGGTCGGTTTCGTAGCTGTAGTAGCTGTAGGCGTATGCGTCCGGGCCTTTAACAGGCAGGAAATTAAGCACCACGCCCAGCACGTCGGCCTCGACCATGTCCAAGGCATTCAGGGACTTTTCGAGATCGGGGAGCTTCACGCGGGAGGACCCGACCATCAGGACGACGCCGCCCACGTGCTGTGCCAGCACTGCTGCGTCGGTGACCGGCAGCAGAGGAGGTGCATCAATGATGACCGCATCAAAATCCTGCTCCAGCCGAAGGATTAGGTTCTTCATGGCTTCCGTCCCTAGCAGTTCGCTGGGGTTGTGCGGTGTCTGCCCCGCCGTCAGCACATAAAGTTCGTCCTGGCCCCAGTGCTGCAGCAGCTCGCTTAGATCGGCCTTTCCGAGGAGTGCGGTGGTCAGGCCCGCGTTCTTTTCAAGCCCCAGGTACTCTCCCACCCGGGACCGCCTCAAGTCGGCGTCCACCAACGCTACGGACTGCCCGCCTTGCGCCACGGCGATGGCAAGGTTGATGGCGGTTGTGCTTTTGCCTTCTCCAGGAAGCGACGACGTCACCAGGACGGCCTTGGAACCGTGGCTAACGTGGGCGAACTGCAGGTTGGTCCTTATCTGGCGGAACGACTCTGCCCGTGTGCCCTGGGACGGAGCCTGGGTGAGAAGGGGCTTTTTGGTGGCGTCGGCGTCGAACGCGATTCCTCCCAGGATGGGCGCATCGGTGACCCTTTGCAGGTCCGTCTCGCCACGCACCTTCGTGTCAAGGACGTTCCGAAGGAGGGCCAGGCCCGTGCCAAGGGCCAGTCCGATAGCTCCGCCGAGGGCAATGTTAAGCCGGTTGTTCGGGGCGGACGGCTCAGCCGGCGGCGAGGCCGGGGTGACCACCGAAAGCCGGACCGGCGAGGACCCTGTGCCATTGGTCGGTTTTTCGAGTTCATCGATCACTTCGATGAGGCTCTCACCCACCGCTTGGGCAATCGCCGCCGCCTGCACCGCCGAACTGTCGGTGGCAACTATCGAAATGATCACTGTGTTCAGCCCGGCGCTGGCTGTCACTTTACCCACCAGTTCACCCACTGGCTTTCCCAAGCTTTCAGCCGCAGGCTCCAAAACCGCAGGTGTCATGGCGGCTTCGACGTAGGACTGGACGCGCGCCTGGATAAAGGTATTTCCCTGCTGCAGGTCACCCACCGATCCGGAGCTTTGGGTTGCCAGGAAAAGCTTTGTCTGGGCCGTATAGGTGGGTTTGATACTGAGCGTATAGGCCGTGGCGGCAACCAGCCCAAGAAGCGTGAAGGCCACCACCATAATCCAATTGCGGCGAAGGATTCGCAGATAGGTGCTGAGCTCCACGGGTGAAACCTTTCTGACCTCGAAAGAGACCTCCCCCATTACGGGGCAAGTTCTTTGATTCTATACACGCACTCCTTCAGGTCGAGGTTCATGGAGAGGATAATAAGCAAACTTGTCAACTTTTAGAGCAGAAATTCGACCTGCATGGTCATTAAAATTCTGTTCATAGTATGTTGGAAGTGCAGGTGTTGTGGGGCGCGTTAAATCCCACGTCGGAACGTCTCATCCGGCGGCCCTAGCAACGCTGGCAAACAGCAGGGGGGAAATGATGGTTGTTCTTTGCGGTTCCACCGAAAGTGGCAGGGGCCATGAGTGAAGAACCGATGACGCCTGTCACCGTAGTCGTTCCCCACTATGGAGACCCACGGCCTGCTTTTGCCCTCATCAAAGCACTCCAAGTGCAGGAAGGCACCGGGGCTTTGCAGCTGGTCGTGGTCGATGACTGCTCCCCGGTTCCCTTTCCTGACACTGCAGGTGTGGCAGTTGTGCGCAGGCCAGTGAACGGGGGATTCGGCTCCGCAGTTAACTCGGGTGCCGCCCTGGCTGAGCACCCCCTGCTGCTGATCCTGAACAGCGACCTTGAAATCAGTCCCACTTTCGTTGCGGATCTCCTGCGCGCCGCCGCTCCATGGCAGCCTGCCGTGGTGAGTCCCCAGGTCCTGGGGCACAACGGCGTGCCGCAGTGGGTGGGCAGGCATTTCCCCGCAGTGCGGCACCAGGTTACTGAGTGGCTCACGCCGCTCGCGCGCTGGCGCCATCTGACCCTCCTGCACGAAATGGTGGGGCACGATACCCGCTGCGTGGACGGCGCGGTGGTTCCCGTTGACTGGGTGATGGGGGCCGCCATGCTGGTGCCCACAGGCGAATTCCGGGCCGTTGGCGGCTTCGACGAAAAATTCTTCATGAACTCGGAGGAAGTGGACCTGCAACGCCGGCTCCGTGACCGCGGCGTACCCTCCGTCTTTATTGGAACGGTCGCCGTCACCCATGAAGGCGGAGGATCCTCGGATTCCACCAGGCGCCGCCAGTGGCTGGTGGACTCGCGGAAGCTCTACGCAGAGAAGTGGGGCAATCCGCGAATCTTGCGGATAGCACTTGGGCTCGCATCGGCCATCAACTTCTGGGTCAATCTGGTTCGGCAGGCTGCTGGGCGCGACCTCCACGCCGTGGAAATTTTTCGGCGTGAGTGGGGCTATTTAAGGAGAAATCACTGATGGGGATCATGAAATTCCTTGCCGAGGCCCCGCCTTCCATTCGCTGGAGGCTCGCGAAAGCGGTCACCACCATTGTCTATCGGAGGGCATTCCGCGCGCTAGGTGGAGGCACCGTGGTTGTTAAGCCGCTGGTCCTGCGCGGCGTGGAGCGAATCAGCCTCGGCAAGAGATGTGCAATTTACGAAGGGGCCTGGCTTGCCACCGAAGGAGGAGGGAACCTGGCTGTCGGCGATGACGTCTATCTGGGCCATGATGTGCACCTTCACGCCTTGGACGATGTCACGGTGGGTTCAGGATGCGTGATCGCTGACGGGGCATACATCGGTTCCAGTACGCACCTGCAGGGCGACCTTTCCACCGTTCATGGCACCGGTCCGATCCGCATCGGAGACAGATGCTTTATTGGGCAGCGCGCCATCATTCTTGGCGGCGTCAGCATAGGAGACGGTGCCGTCGTCGGCGCTGGATCGGTTGTCACACGTGACGTCCCCGCGGGTGCCACCGTCGGTGGAGCCCCCGCACGCGTCCTCGCTGGACGACTACTGAATCAACTGGACAGATCAGGAAGTACCGGACGATGAAAGTGCTCATTACCGGCGGGGCCGGATTCATAGGACAGCATCTGGCTCAATCACTCGTCGGCGCCGGGCATGACGTGACAGCCCTAGACATCCTTGACTCACAGGTTCACCAGGATCCACAGGATTCTGCCGAACGCTTCCCTGGCGAGGTGTTCCTCGGCGATGTTGCTGACGTTGGTGCGTGGATGTCGCTGCCGCCGCACGACGCGGTGGTTCACCTTGCGGCGGAAACCGGCACCGCCCAGTCCATGTATGAGACCGAGCATTACCGGCGGGTGAATGTGGAGGGTACACGGATGGCTGCGGAAGCTGCTGTCCGGTGGGGCGCGAAGATCGTCTTATTGAGCTCCCGTGCCGTTTACGGGGAAGGGCGCGTCCTTTCCCCAGGGGAGTCACTGCCTGCTGGAGTCGACGGTGGTGCAGACGGCACACTGGTCCCTTCCTCCGAAGAGGACCGGCACCGACCCGTTTCTGTCTATGGGGAAACCAAGTCCCGGGCCGAGCACGTCCTCATGGAGACAGTGGCAGCAAAAGTTCCCGCGACCATCATCAGGCCCCAGAATGTCATCGGCCGAGGCCAAGCGCTTCATAACCCCTATACCGGCGTCCTGGCAGCGTTCCTCGCCCGCCTCAAGGACGGTTTGCCGCTGACCCTCTACGGCGATGGCACACAGACTAGGGATTTCGTCCATGTAGAGGACGTCGTGGCTCTCATCGAATGGAGCCTCGAGAATACGGAGGGAGCCTTGGAAACACCTCGCGTATTGAATAGCGGTACGGGAGTGCGTACCACCCTCAAGGAACTGGCGCTCTATGCCATGGAGGCAGCGCCCAACGTCAATGTGCCGATTGAGTACCTCGCTGTACGCCGGGCGGGAGACATCGATCACGCCTGCGCGGACCTGAGACGGTTGAGGGCGCTGGGAGCACCATTGCCGCGATGGCAGACAAAGGAGGCCATCGCCGATTTCATCCGCTCCTCCTGGCATGAACGGGGCGCTGCCCCAGAAGCGTGGGACGAAGCCCTGGATGAGCTTAAGGCCCGGGGTCTGACCGAATGAAGCCTGTGCGGATTCTTTTGGTCAGTCCCGTGTTCCATGGGTATTGGAACGCGATGAGCACAGCCTTGGAACGCCGTGGGCACCAGGTCACCGTCCACTGCTATGACGCCGCCGGTCCTTTCAACCAGAGACTGGGCAACAAACTGCTGCACGAGCTGCCGGAAAAATGGCGTCCTGTCAAGGTGGAACAAAAGCTGACCGATCGTGCGCTCGCCGCCCTCAACGCAGCCGGTCCAGACGTCGTTGTGCTGGTGAAGGGGGACCAGCTCGGTCCCGACTGGTGGCAGGCGCTGGACGAGCGCCGAATTCCCCGCGTGACCTGGCTCTACGACGAGCTACGGCGCATGCGGTATACACCCGAGCAGCTAAGAAATGCCGGACCGATAGCAAGTTACAGCCGCCAAGATACGGAAAGCCTGACGGAACAGGGCATCGAGGCTCGGCACGTGCCGCTCGCGTTCGATGACTCAGTTCCCGTTCCCCGAATCCGCGAGGATCATATTTCCTTTATCGGCGCCAGATATGACTCGCGGGAAAACCTGCTGCGGGAGCTGGCAGCTTCCGCTGTTCCCGTCAAGGCCTACGGCCGCACCTGGTCCAGGCATCCATTTGATGTCTTGCGTACACGCCAGTTCTCAAGTGCCGGGATTCCGGTCGGCAGGGACATGGCACGCGCAGAAGCTTACGGCGTCATGCAGGGGTCGCCGGCAACGCTGAATCTTCATGGAGACCAGGATGGTTTCACTATGCGTACTTTCGAAGCAGCCGGGGTTGGTGCGCTTCAGATTCTTGATCGGGCGGACGTGGATTCAATGTACGACGTCGGAGACGAAGTCCTGGTCTTCGAATCGGCGGAAGAACTGGTGGAGCTCTGCCGGAGGGCGCTCCTTGACGGCCACTGGGCCCAAAGGATTCGAATGGCAGGCCAGCGACGCACGTTGGAGCAACATACCTTCGGCCACCGGATCGCAACGCTGGAGGAATTATGGGGCTAAACCACCCGCACGACCTCGAGGCCTGGTTCCGCTGGCAAAGGGCCACCAGCCCGCTCCGCAGAGCAAAGTCCCTCATCACGAGGCACTCTGCCACCAAGCCGGTCCTTGCCGTTAGAGGGACCTCGCCGCGAGCCTTGTTTACTCTTGACTCGACTAAACCAACATCACTGGCTTCCCTAGTCCGTCCTCTTGAGTTCCTTCAGTCGGAGTCCGTTGCCGTCTTGGCCCCGGAGGATATCCGGAAAAATCTTCCTGGTGGGCCATGGCAACTCGTCCCGGTCCATGCTGACGCTGCCCCCGAACAGCTCGCCGATATCAGACTCGTTGCCGGCAGCGGACACTATCTGCCCGTCGGTGCCGTGGCATACCAATGGTCGCGGCACCTGGGCGCGCGGTTTTACGTCGTCCAGCACGGACTGATGACACCCCACGCGCCCCCGCTGCCCGAGGACGCGCACCTGCTCGCGTTCAGTGACGCCGACGCCGAATTCTGGCGCTCCGGCCGCTGCGACGTTACCTGGGATGTGGTCGGTTCGCAGCTGCTGTGGACGGCGGGGGCGCAAGGCTCCGGGCGGGTGAGTGAGGACGCGCGTCCGGTGTTTCTGGGCCAGCTGCACGGCGCGGAACTCCCACGGTCCGGTTTTGCGCGGGCGGCAACGCTGTTCTGTACCACAACCGGTGCCATGTACCGGCCACATCCCTCCGAGACGGACCGTCTATCGCGTTTGCAGCACGCACTCTGGGAACGGCGGGGTGTGACGCTGGACCGGTCCGGAATTCCGCTCGCGGAACTTAATGCTCCGATCGCGTCGGTCTTCTCCACAGGTGTACTTGAAGCCGCAGCCCGAGGCATCCCCGCCTGGGTCACTTATCCCTCACCTCCCGCTTGGCTGGAGGAGTTCTGGGAACGGTACGGCATGTCCCGTTGGGGAACTGAACCGACACCCGCTCCCGCCCGTCCGGATCTGGAACCGGCCCGCGCTATTGCAGAAATCGTTGTCCAGCAAGTGAGGGAAGTTTCGTGAATATCCTGTGCGTGATTCCGGTCCGCGGCGGATCCAAGGGGATTCCCCGTAAGAATATCCGCGACTTGGCAGGCAAGCCGCTGGTCAGCTGGACCATTGAGCAGGCGCTGGCTGCGGACTGCGGGCTGGACGTCCTGGTGTCCACCGATGACCATGAGATCGCGGAAGTGGCGCTGCAAGCCGGCGCCGACGTGCCGTTCCTGCGGCCGGAGGAACTCGCGCGGGATGAAGCAGCAACGGAACCCGTGGTGCAGCACGCCATCGAATACCGCACAGCGCAGGGCAGGGAACCCGACGCCGTCATGCTGCTGCAGGCAACCTCGCCCATCCGCCATCCCGGCACCCTTGACCGCGCCGTTGCGCAGTTCCTTGACTCGCGCGTGGACTCGCTGGTCGGCGTCGTGCCCCAAACCCCGTTCCTCTGGACGGCAGGGGACCCGCCCATGGCCCAATACGCCGTCGACCGCCGGCCCCGCCGCCAGGACCTGGCCGAGGGGGACTACCGCTACCGGGAAACAGGTTCCCTCTACTTGACCCGCACGGAGATCTACCGCAAGTTCTCCAACCGGCTCGGCGGACGCATTGGTCTCTTCGTGATGGAGGAGGCCGAAGGCGTGGACATAGACACCGAACTGGATTTCAGCACCGTGGAGCAGCAGATGCTCGTATCCAGGCAGATGCAGGGGACAGAAAAGGAAGCCCGCAGATGATCATTGAACGCAATACCCTGCCCTATATCGTCTTTTCCGAAGATCCTGTGCTCACCGGGCTCCAGAAAATCACGGCAAACCAGGAACGCATCGTCTTCTGCGTGGACGAGCACGGCGTGCTCCAAGGGTCGCTGTCCGACGGCGACTTCCGCCGGTGGATTGTTGAAAACCCTGCCGAAGGACTGAACGTCAGCTGCCTTGCTGTCGCAAACCGCGCCGTCCGCAGCGCAAGCCACACCACCAGCCCGGCGGACCTGGCCGTGCTGATGCCCCGTAATGTCACCCATCTTCCGCTGGTGGACGCACGCGGGCACCTGCGTGCCATCGCCGTTGACCGGGCTGATGAAATGCGCATCGGCCGGCACCACATCGGTCCGGGCCACCCCGCTTTCCTCATCGCCGAAATCGGGAACAACCACAACGGTTCGGTGGACCTGGCCAAGCGGCTGGTGGACCTCGCGCAGGAGGCCGGAGCCGATGCCGTGAAGTTCCAGCTCCGGGACATGAAGTCGCTCTACCGCCAGTCCAGCGGCAGCTCCGCCGGCGAGGATCTGGGCACGCAATATACGCTGGATCTCCTCTCCCGGTTCTCACTGGACGCTGAGGACCTGTTCAGGGTCTTTGACCACTGCCGGGACCAGGGCATTGATGTGCTCTGCACGCCGTGGGACATTGCCAGCGCCCAGTCGCTGGTTGATTACGGGCTACCGGCGCTCAAGATCGCATCCGCTGACCTCACCAACCACGAGCTCCTGCGGAACGTGGCTGACCGCGGCGTCCCGCTGATCGCCAGCACTGGGATGTCCCGGGAAGACGAGATCCGGGAGAGCGCCGCGCTGCTGCGCTCGGCAGGCGCCGCGTTCGCCCTGCTGCACACACAATCGACGTACCCCGCGCCCTTCAAGGACGTGAACCTGGCGTACCTGGACCGCCTGGCCGAGATAGGCCAGTGCATCGTTGGGTACTCGGGCCACGAGCGCGGCTACCACGTGCCCATTGCCGCCGTCGCCCGCGGGGCAAGGATCATCGAGAAGCACTTCACGGTTGACACCACCATGGAAGGCAACGACCACACGGTCTCCCTCCTTCCCGAAGAGTTCGCCCGGATGGTCACCCGGATCCGGGAGGTGGAGGAGTCCATCGGCGGCAAGTCGCCGCGCACCGTCTCCCCGGGCGAGATGATGAACCGCATTAACCTGGCCAAATCGCTCGTGGCGGCCCGTCCCATCGCCAAGGGACAGGTGATCGGCAGCGCCGACGTCGACGTCAAGAGCCCCGGGCGCGGCCTGCAGCCCAATGCCCTACCGCTGCTGCTGGGCAGGACCGCGCCAAGGGATGTGGCCGAAGGGGACTTTTTCTACGAGGGCGACCTCCGGGACCACGCACCGAAGGGGAGAGACTTTGACTTCCGCCGCCCGTGGGGGCTGCCGGTCAGGTATCACGACCACGAGGCGCTGATCAAGGACTGCTCGCCCGACTTCCTGGAGTTCCACTTTTCCTACAAGGACCTGGAGATCGACCCCGACTCCGTGTTCACGGCGCCGCTGGATATGGGCTTCACCACCCACCTGCCCGACCTTTTCGCGGGCGACTTCCTGGTTGACCTGGCCTCGGAGGACAGCGCGCACTGGGAGCGGTCCATAGCCGAAGTCCAGCGGACCATCGACATCACCCGCTCGCTGACCCGCTGGTTCAAACAGGAAGACGAACCCATCATGGTGGTGACCATGGGCGGGTTCACCAAGGACCGGCACATTCCGGCGCAGGAACGGGCACGGAAGTACGCGCGCGTGGCGCAGGCCCTGCAACGGCTGGACACCGACGGCGTCCGGATTGCGGCCCAGACCCTGCCGCCCTATCCCTGGCTTATGGGCGGACAGCAATTCCACAACCTATTCCTTGACCCACACGACACCGCCGAATTCGCGGCACAAACGGGCACCAGACTTTGCCTGGACGTCTCGCACACCAAGCTGGCCGCGAACTTCCTGGGCATGCCCTTTTCCGAGGCCGTTGAAGCGCTCGCACCGCACACCATCCACCTGCACATGGTTGACGCCACGGGCGTGGACGGCGAGGGCGTGCAGGTAGGCGAGGGCGAGGTGGACTTCGCGTCCCTGGCAAAGCAGCTCGACAGGCTGAGCCCTGAAGCCGGTTTCATCCCCGAGATCTGGCAGGGGCACGTCAACGACGGTGCCGCGTTCTGGACCGCTCTGGAACGGCTCGAGGCATGGTACTGAGCGGGCAGGAAAGGACGACGGCGGCGCCCACGGCTCTGTGGGTGGTTCCCGTGGCGGACCTCGGGGGCGTGGCCCGTCATGTCCTTGACGTCGCCAGGGCCGGGCTGCCGGGGTGGCGCCTGGTGGTCCTTTGCCCGGAAGGCCCGCTTGCCGACCTGCTGAGGGAAAGCGGCACCGCCGTCGTCACCGGGCCGTTCGGCCCGGCGGCCGGCTTCCGCGCATCACTGCGGACCATGGGGCGGACTGTGCGAACCCTGCGGCCGGCCGTTGTGCACAGCCACCTCTCCTATGCGGACGTGGTGGCGGCGTGTGCCTTGGCGGGGGACAGGCGCACCCGGCTGGTCACCACCGAACACGGGATCGCTGCCGACGACCTCGTGTACCACGGGTCGGTTGCCAAGTCCCGGATCAAGGCAGCGCTGCACACCCTGCGCCTGCGCCGTGCCGACGGGATTATCGCGGTATCGGAGGCCACGCGCCGGGCCATGGAGGCAAAATGGAACCCCTGCAAGTTCATTAAGGTCATACCGAACGGCGTGGACCGCTCCTCGGGGGGAGGATCCGCTGGCGCCTCCCGGATGCCGGCGACGGAGGGGCCGCGCGTGCTGTCCCTCTCCCGCCTGTCCCCGGAGAAACGCCTCCCGGACCTGCTGAATGCCTTCGCGAAACTGCACGCGGACCTCCCCGGCGCCACCCTGACCGTGGCCGGCGAAGGGCCCATGCGCGGCGAACTCCAAGAGCTTGCCGGGCAGCTTGGCATTGAGCAGGCCGTCCGGTTTCCGGGTTTCCTCGACGCGGGCGAAGCAATGGCCGCGGCCGACGTCCTGGTACAGCTCTCGGTCTGGGAAAACTGCTCCTACACATTGTTGGACGCCGTCAACGCCGGGCTGGGCGTGGTGGCGACCCCTGTTGGGGGCAACCCGGAAATCCTGCCCCGCGAGTGCCTGGTTGAAGCCGGGGACGTGGACGGCATTGTGGAGGCGGTCAAGCGGCAGGCATCCGATGTGGAGCAACGGCCGCAGCTACCTGAGGAATGGTCTACCGTGCACGGAATGGCCCAGCTGATAGTGGACAAATATTCCAAAGTCGCGGAATCGCCCACGACTTTCAAAGGCGTGGCTATCGCCGCCAATAACGGAGATATCGGCGGGGGAGAGGTCATGCTCCTCGCCTTGGCCCGCGAAATCCGAGAGTTGGGCATCCCCGTGCGGGTGATCGGGCCCAAAAGTCCTTCTGGAGTAGTAGATGCTGCACGGGCAGCTGGGCATTCCACAATTGTCCTTCCGGCCTTTAACCGGCTGACCTACATGGTCGCTCTGCGCCGGTGGCACCGGCAACACGGGGATGAACTGCTTTGGTGCAACGGACTCATTCCGTCCGTTGCAACGGCGGCACGGTCAGGCCGGGTTGTCCATCTGCATCAGCTACCCCAAGGTGGGGGCCAAGTGCTTTTGGCCGCGGCTGCACGTTTGCGATCCCTTGCTGTGCTCGTCCCGTCCCGATTCATGGCGGAGCGGATCCGAGGCGCCCAGGTCCTTCAGAACTGGGTTTCCGAGGTCTTTGTGAACAAACGCGTCCGGACTGACGATATCGTCCGACTCGGTTTCCTTGGGAGACCGTCCCTGGATAAGGGCGTCGGTGTTCTTGCAGCAGCCTTGCATCAGCTCGATCAAAGAAACCCCGGCCGGTACAGATTGGTCTTGGCCGGGGAGCCGCGCTTCGTCGATAAGAAAAGCCAGCGGGCCCTGGAAGAGCTTCTGGCACCCGTGGAGCACCTTGTGAACCGCCTAGGTTGGATGAACCAATCCGAATTTTTCAACCTGATTGACGTTATGGTCTGCCCCTCCATGGCCCCTGAATCCTTCGGGTTGGTTGTCGCCGAAGCCATGTCAGCAAAGGTGCCCTTTGTTATTAGCAACGCCGGCGCACTCCCTGAAATAGCAGGGCCTGAGCATCCGTGGGTGGTGCCAGTGGGTGACGCGCTCAAACTGTCTGAAAATATCCAGGCCACGACAGAGACTAACCAAGCAGAGATTCTCAATCGCGCATTCCATCGTTGGAATTTGAACTTCTCATCTGCGGCGGGACGCGGCCGTGTGGAGCAGTTACTTACTCAGCCCGACTTTTTTCCGCAGTATAGCCAGGACAACTGATCCCATGCCTATCTCGCACCGTGCCGCAAGGACCAACCCTTACTTACGTCGACTACCGAAGGCGACGGCAGTGGATGCTTCTTCAGGCACTCCCTTGGGAAAAACTGAAGCGGTACTTTTCGGAATGTTCGTTTTCGATGGGTTCGGGGTCCCGGGCTTGCCGGTGGTGATTCCAGGTAGCGATTTAGCAGCGGTCGCCTTGGTTGGAATTGCCATATTCCGCCGTCCCCAGCGGGGGATGGGGTCTTCAACTTGGCTGATTCCATTCGCGATCATCCTACTCGGATACTTAGCGTTCGGTTCCATGTACAACGACGTCGACTGGTCTCGGCGGCTCTTTAGAATCTGCATTATGTTCGCCCTTGTAGGATCGCTAATTAGCGGACGGCTCGATCTCATCTCTGGCCTGAAAGGGCTCGGAGTTGCGTTAGCTATTAATGCTGTCCTGTTCTACTTGGGTATGGCGCCCAACAACTACGGTGGCACGTTAACCGGATTCCTCGGCGACAAGAACGTTGCTGGCCTCTACTATTGCCTGATACCACTATTGATGTTTGCAGGCGTAGCAAAAAAGAGTCACCAGCTTTTATGTGTCAGCACGGGAGCACTGGCAGTCTTTCTAACCGGATCGAGGACTGCCCTAGCTGCTTACGCCTTCGCTCTCATATGGATCGTGTTCGCTCGAAGAACTGGGCCGGTTTTCCGTGTGCTATTGGGGACCGCGCTAGGTTATGCACTCCAATACTTGGAAAATAACTTCGCTCGTGTATGGATCTTCCGGGACCGCGAAGGCTCGGACTTGTTAAGGGAATGGATCGAACAAGCGACGGTCGAAAAGGCCGAACGGGCGCCTTGGTATGGACTTGGACTAAGCGAATCGTACGTTGATATTGGAAATCGAAAGTGGTTTTTTCATGATTCCTACTTGGCCCTGTACGTAGAGGGGGGATGGATAATGCTAATCACAATAGTGGGAATCTATTTCTGGATTGGGTTGCGTCCAAAATTGGGCATCCCGAGGACTAATCAAGCTGTTATCATCGAGGCGGCCACAGTGGCACTACTAGTATGCGCATCTAAGCTTGGTGAAGTATTTCTATCGCTGCCAGGCTTCCTCCTTATAGCCTATGCTCTGCGTAGCCAAATGCAACAGGAACAAAGCCGATTTGCAAAGGCCATATCATGAATGCCCGCTTCCGTGAATTAGACGGCCTTCGTGCCCTAGCAGCATTGGCTGTTGTCGTGTCGCACTTTACGGGTGCCTATAACTCCAGATATATAGATGACCCGAAGCCTATCTTCGACTTTCCACAAGGTGCGTTCGGAGTTCAACTCTTCTTCCTTGTCAGCGGGTTCGTCATCCTGATGTCCGCCTCTCGGGCGCGGAAACCAAGTGACTTTGTCATTTCACGGGCCTCGCGGCTCTACCCTGCGTATTGGTTATCGTTGGTACTTGCCGTCCTCCTGAATCGCCTATTTCAAATCCCGCACAGCGAGATGTCTCTTGGGGAGACGATTATCAACCTCACCATGGTGCAGCGTTGGTTCCAAGTCCCCAACGTTGTCGACGTCTATTGGACGTTGACGGTTGAGATTCAGTTCTACATCCTTATATTCATACTACTGCTCCTGACTCGTTGTCGAATAAGTGATCGACTGATACTGAATATAACGGTGGCGTGGCTATTCGTTGCACTAGCTGTTGCTTTTTGGGCCGGCCCCTTTAGTAGAGGCGTGGACCCACAAAATGTTATTACCCCCGTAAAGCTAGTCCTGAACATCACGCTAGCTGAGTACGGACCGCTATTCTGCTGCGGCATGTTCGCATACCTCTCACGACGAGACGGCAGAAGGAATCTGATGACTTTCGTCGCCGGAATGGCATCGGTAGTCGTTTCCGGCTTGCTTCATTCATGGCTGGATGCAGCTATTGTGGCGGGCATTTGCGCTGCTTTCATCATAATTGTCCTGCGTGAACGGACGTCCTGGCTCATGCTTCCGCCGTTGCAATGGTTCGGGAAGATTAGTTACTCCATGTATATAGTCCATTCGGTCGCAGGATACGTCGTGATCAAACTTACCTGGCCTTACGTTGGCCGCGATGGGGCCATTATTCTGGCGTTGGTGATAACGATTTTACTGGCGTGGGGTTGCTACGTGGTCGGTGAGAAATACGGAAGTTCAAGTGCCAGACGATTCCTAACTGATATGAGGGACCGCCGGGTGCGAAGCGGAGGATCAAATTCCGCTCCTGAATAGTCAGTGGTCGTGTGCTCGGGTTGTGCGACTTATTTGTGATTATGTAGCGAACCGCATTACTTTAGGAAGGCGGAATATATAAATGACATTCTCGGGCGAAGCATCGATCATAGTTCCTTCTAGAGGCGGCGCGCTTCGCCTGCCTATCCTGCTTTCGGCACTGTCTAGGCAGGACTCCGATGACTTCGAAGTAATTGTTGTTGTGGACGGGGATATTGACAACAGTGCCGGCGTGCTCCGGCGACTAACTGTGGAGCATCCTGCAATGGCTTTACGGACTATTGTCTTTCCCGAAAACCGAGGCAGGGCAGCTGCCTTGAACGCAGGGGCGGCGGCAGCCCAAGGTCGAGTCCTCATCAGGTCTGATGACGATCTTGAACCCAGCCCGAATTACGTCCGGTGCCACGTGAGCCAGCACCAAGGAGAGCTTGCCGGCGTCGTGGGGATGTGCCGGAACGTTTTTCCGGAAACTGCATATGCACGCGTCTACGGCCGGGCAGCTGACGAGCGTTTTCGCTCCGATGCCCTGGCAACCAATCACAACGACCAGTGGCGGTACTGGGCCGGCAACGTTTCCGTGCTTAAGGAAGTTCACGAGCGGCTCGGCGGCTACGACGAGCGGTACCGCGCCTACGGTTGGGAGGATGTTGACTTCGGCTATCGCCTCAAGAAAATGGGTATTCCCGTCCGCATTCATCCCTCGCTGACCACCGCACACCACGTGGCGGCAACGACGACAGGCGTCAGGGCTATACGTGCCCTCCACTCCGGCGCAGCAAGGGAGATCTTCGTAGCCAAACATGGTCCCGAACCGCTGGCTGCGAGCCCCCAAGGCCCAAGCCTCTGGTCCACGTTGGTGGCTATGGCCAGCGCAATCGCTACCGAGCGAACCATCAAGGCGGGCGGGTCGGCCATCGATGTTGCCGCCGCTGTTCTTCCTGGGAGGCTGGCCGAAAAGCTGGTGGCGCTGGTGGTGGAATCTGCGGGACGGGCGGGAATAGCCCATCCCCACCGCGCCAGAACTCATTTCTAATTGGAACGCTTTTGCGAGCTTGAACTGGGAGGGGTGGCAAATGAACACCAAAATTGACCGGGCTTTATGTGCAGCTGCGCCGCCTGCTCAACCGAGACCAAAAATTGCTATAGCGCATGACTACCTTACCCAGCGGGGTGGAGCCGAACGGGTTGTGCTAGCCATGCTCCGGGCTTTTCCCGAGGCGACGATTTATACGACGCTTTATCACCCGGATGACACCTATGCGGAGTTTAGGTCCGCCAAAATTGTCACTTCTCCTCTTAACCGCATTCCGCTGTTCCGGCGTGATCACAGGCTGGCGCTGGCTTTGCTTCCGCACGCTTCATCCATGCTTAAGGTCCCTGCCGACATTGTCATCGTGTCCAGCACCGGCTGGGCACACGGCTTCCACATGCCAGGCAAGGTCTTTGTATACTGCCATTCGCCCGCCCGCTGGCTGTATCTTACAGAACAGTACCTGGGACGTCCGGCATGGCAGTCGCCGGTGGGGTGGGCGCTCATGCTCCTAAAGCCGTTCCTGCGCCGGTGGGACAGCCGGGCCGCGAAGAGGGCGGATAAGTATATGGCTAACTCCACAGTGGTCCGGCAACGGCTCAAAGACGTTTACGGTATCGAGGCTGAGGTCTTCCATCCGCCGCACAGCGTGGATATCAGCGGCGAGCGTACCCCCGTGGCTGGAATGGAGGATTTTGTTCAGCAGGGGGGGCACTTCCTCATCGTTTCCCGTCTGCTGCCCTATAAGAACGTGGGCGAGGCGATAGAGGCGTTCCGTTATCTCGGTGAGCGTCTCCTGGTAATCGGGGCCGGACCTTTGGCCGCAGAGTTGAGGGAATCCTGTCCAGCAAACGTCAAGATTGTTGAACATCTGAGCGACGCGCAGATGCGATGGGCCTATTCGCTGTGCCGGGCTGTGATAGCTCCCTCTCATGAGGACTTCGGCATCACCCCCCTGGAGGCTGCTGCCTGGGGTAAACCCACGATTGCTTTACGCGGTGGGGGTTACCTGGACACGATTGTCGAAGGGATAACAGGGCGTTTCATCGAACGCCCCAGCGCGCAATTGATCCGGGAAGCTGTTGAATCATTCGATCCAGCCAGATGGGACCCAGAGGCGATCAGGGCGCATGCAAACAAGTTTTCCGAGGAACGGTTCCGGGAGCGTCTCCGGCGCGAAATTCTTGATTTTGGAAACGAATTGGAAGGGTGACTTCACATGGCAGGAAGGACGCAGATGAGGAAACCGAATGCAGGGGATGCCATGTTTGCCGATCTAAGAGTTGTTTGCCTGCTGATCCGCCGACCAGTACGTGTTTGGGTGCTGTTAGCCGTCTTAGGGTCCTGCGTCATTGCAGCACTGGACATGATTGGTGTTGCTGCCACACTCCCGCTTATGCAGCTTGTGACAGGCGCCGACCCGTCGCAGGGAGTTCTAGCGCACGTCTCGAATCTTCTGGATACAAAGGACGAGCAAACACTGATCTTGGCGGTAGCCTTGGCGGTCGGGCTTGCATTCGCGCTCAAGAGTCTGGCTACCGTCGCATTCCGTTGGTGGTTACTCGGCCATACAACCAAGCTCGAGGCTGAGGCCGCAACGGAACTGCTGCGCCGGTATTTATTAGCCCCCTATTGGGCGCACCGTGAACGTGAAATTTCGGTTATTCACCGCAACCTCGCTTCATCCGTTAGCCAGACCTTTGGCCAGGTCTTCCTCGGTCTCATAGGCCTTCTGGCAGACGCGCTAACGCTCGCCGCCATTCTCGTTGTCCTGCTGATCGTTTCACCTCTGGTGACAATCTTCGCCATTGCGGTCTTTGGACTGCTCGGCTGGGCCATCCAGAGGGCCCTGAAAAAACGTCATCTGCAGATCGGGCTGGCCATGGCAAAGTCGGATCTTGAGGCGTGGACTGCTCTGATGCCTGGCTTGAACGGATTCAGAGAGGCACGCCTTTCGTCCAGTGCGGACCTGTTCGTCAATAGGTTCGGGCAAGCTAAAGCCGATCGGGCACATGCCAGCCGACTTGCCTCGCTGGTTTCCGAAATACCCAAGTACATCCTTGAAATGGGCTTCGTTCTCGGAATCGCGAGCATTGCCTTAGTGCTGTTCAGCACGGGCACTAAGGAGCTGGCTTTGGCCGTTCTTGGCGTTTACGCTGCTGCTGCCGTACGTCTCCTACCGACCATGAATAGAGTTGTTGCCACAATCGGCGGGATACGAACGGGCCAGGTGGGGATGCGAATACTGGCCGAAGAGGTCGAGCGACTTGACGCTGACGGCTACCACTCAGAGTCCTCTCCGTCATCAAAGATATTCTCGGGGGACATTGTGTTGGACCACGTAAGTTATAGATACCGGGACTCTGACGTATTCGTGGTACAGGAAGTTTCAACCAAAATCATTCGGGGACAGACAACGGCGTTTGTCGGCTCCAGTGGCGCGGGCAAAAGTACGCTATTGGACGTCATCCTCGGGCTCCTTGAACCAACATCAGGCACAGTCAGCTCGGGGGGAGAAAATATTTTCGACGACCTTCCTAGCTGGTATTCAAGGCTGGGAGTAGTACCTCAGGACGTTTTTCTCCTTGACGACACGCTCGCGGGCAATATCGCCTTTGGCGTGGACCCTCGAGCCATCGACCGGGACCGTCTCCTGGAGGCGGTCCAGCTCGCGCAGTTGGCACCCCTTGTCGAGGAAATGCCCGCGGGCCTTTCCACTCGCGTGGGCGAACGCGGAGTGCGGTTGTCGGGTGGGCAACGACAGCGCGTTGGAATAGCAAGGGCGCTGTACCGCAAGCCGTCAATACTTGTGCTCGATGAGGCGACAGCAGCATTGGATAATGCCACGGAGCGAAAAATCTCGGACACGATTGATTCCCTTAGCGGTGCAATGACTATCGTGCTCGTGGCCCACAGGCTTTCCACGGTAAAGAATGCTGACAAGGTGGTCTTTATGTCGGATGGTCGCATCCAAGCTGAAGGAAGTTTCGCTGAAGTAGAGCGTCAGAATGCTGAATTCGCCCACCTTGTGGCACTCGGAAAGCTTGGATAAGGATGGACTCATCCCAAGAACAGCAAAGAAAACACTTCATCATGATCACCGCTGCTTTGCCTTGTGCTAAGCCGGATAATGCTGGTGGCCGTTACGTTAAATGGGTCAGTGAGGCGGCATCGAAATCCTATGATGTGTTTATTATTGCTCCGGACGGGCCAGCCGCTCAGAGGGCGCTGAAATCTGGCGGTGTTCCTCGCTACCGATTGTTAGGCAGGTCTGCTGGTCGAATGGCAAGCTTTTGGCACCGCGCGCTAACCCGGCTGCTGTCCATGGTTGCCCCTTCCTTGCCGCCTTGGCGGTTTGTGATCAGTTTGCTCCGGGACCGGCAGGCTCTGGAGGCAATCAGACGCGCGAATGTCATCGACCTGCAGTGGGAGGAATATGGAGCCCTCATCCCGATGCTGCGTCGATTCAATCCTGAAGCACCGGTGGTATGTACATTCCACGACGTACTGTCCCAGCGCTACGGCCGCGCCGCCCGAGGAGCCACTTCCCACGTCGCCCGCATGAGGTGGGCGTGGGCGGCATCAACTGCGCGCCGTCTTGAACGTAGCATTGTTCGAGCGGCCGACAAGGTAGTTCTGCTGAGCCAAAAGGATGCAGATCTGCTACCAGCGGGAACAGCAGAAGTCCGTGTGGTAACCCCACCTCTCGCGGCCGGGATGGAACACGTTGACCGTTCAGCTCCGGCTCCTGGCGAAATACTTTTTGTGGGGTTCCTTGCCCGGTGGGAGAACGAGGAAGGACTTCTCTGGTTCCTTGCCGATGTATGGCCGCGAATAAAGGCTGCCGCGCCAGAGGCCCGTTTCCGTATTGCCGGCCTAGGTGTCCGTTCAACAACCATGGAAGCCGCGAAGCTGCCCGACGTTGAGCTGTTGGGCTTCGTTGATGACCTGGAGCCTCTTTATGAGCGGGCATCCGTCGTAGTGGTTCCTGTCCGGCTTGGAGCCGGCGTTAAGTTCAAAGTGGTGGACGCCCTGATGGCTGGGGTCCCACTCGTGACCACGACGGTGGGGGCGGAAGGCATTGGCGATCCGTCCTGGTTCACGGGAATGCACGATGACGCACAGGAGTTTGCAGATGCTGTTCTTCACATACTTCAGGAACAGGGCAAGGCCGATCACCGAAGCGCGGAAGTCCGGGAGAAGGCTCTTCGGGTCTACGGGGGGGAACAATTCACCGATGCAATGTGCAATGTCTATGGTCCCTTGCCCCTAGAAGGAATATCGAAGCCGGAGAAAGGTAGCATGTAATGGCTGAGGGCCCCAAGATCGTCTTCAATCGAACGCGCAGCCCGGGGGACGCTATCGATGTGAGCGTCGTCATCCCCGTCTACAATGGCGCTTCTACCTTGGCTGAAGAGCTCACTGCATTAGCCGGGCAGCAAACGCGCCGGCCGTTTGAAGTAGTCATTTCGGATAATGGCTCAACGGACGACACCGTCGAGGTGGCGATTACAGCAGCGGATCAGTTCGCAGCCTTCACCGTTGTCGATTCCGGGCAAGTCCAAGGGGTTTCACACGCCCGGAATGAGGGTGCCCGCGCTGCTCGCGGGCACAAGGTACTAATTTGCGACGCGGACGATGTTGTTTGCCCTAAATGGGTTGAGGCACTTGCGGACGGGCTGGACCGATATGACGCCGTGGGGGGTGCCGCCCGGCTCGACCGGCTGAACCCCCCTGAAGTCGTGGGAACCCAGCCCCCGGTCACGTTGGGGCTAGGCAGGATCTTCGGCTTCCTGCCATACGCCCTAGGTGCATGCATTGGAGTCAGACGGGAAGTGCTTTTGGCCTTGGGAGGTTTTGACTCCTCCTTTAATCGTGGTCACGAGGAGGCCGACTTCGCATGGCGACTCCAGCTTGCTGGTTACTCTTTAGGCTGGTGCCCGGAAGCTATTGTTGACTACCGCCAGCGGCCGGACAGCTATGGAGCCGCCCGGCAGAACTTCTATTACGCCAAATCTTCCGTGCTCTTATGGTGCAGATATGCCACCGGCTATCCACTCGGCCCAATTTCTTTCCGTGGAAGCCTTAGCACTCTGCTCCGCCGCATGCTGAAGTCCTACAGGTTGATCCGTACAAGCACCCGCCGTGACCAGGCACGGGCACTTGGCTGGGCCATGGGGGTGGTCGCGGGTCATGTGAATTACCGGTTCCTAGGGCGGGCGCCTCGGGCACACATCATGGACTCCGAAGCGCACGTTAACTAAGGGTGGAGAGAAGTATGGACTTGTATAAGGATATTATTGGGGCAGCAGTTAGCGGCGCAAAATCCGGAAAGCATCAGGCATTTCTGGCCAAGAAGTGGACAATGCGAAGGACTTACCCCCTTCGCCAGAATTCAAAAGATGCGGTTCTCCGATTCGCGGACAGGGCCTTTCCTTATGTGTACGATCCTAAGAACTATTCCGGCGAGTGGTTGACGCGAGATATGCCGTCGGGGTATGCCCGTCCCCTCGACCGTGTCATTTATTGCTTCTGGACCGGCAGTAATGCGATAACGCCTAATCGCCTTATTGGGCTTGAGAGTATGATCGCCAAAAATCCAGGCATAGATGTGCGGCTCATCACCCCAAACAAGCTTGACGATTACCTTCTAGCTGGAGAACCCCTCCATCCTGCCTTCCACGATCTTTCCTTAGTGCACCGTTCAGATTACCTGCGCTGCTACTTCATGAATTTTTGGGGCGGAGGATATTGCGACATCAAGACGTTGCATCACTCTTGGTCGCCTGCTTTTGACAGGCTCGACGCGGATACCGGCAAGTGGGCCCTCGGGTATCATGAGGTGGCTTCGGACATGACGGCCAGGCTCCCGGGCAGGCTGGGCCGGGATGTCCGGCGCCGTTACAGCAGACTTATTGGAAACGGTGCCTTCATTATGAAGCCCCAGACGCCTTTGACCAGAGAGTGGTATAGCCGTCTGCTGGAGCGAATGGATTTCTACGCCGAAGCGCTCAAACTGCACCCCGGCAATGAGAGGGGGGACAACCCTGGATATCCTATTCCTTGGATTGATATTCTAGGAAACATTCTTCCCCCGGTTGCCCTGAAATACCATCATCGGCTTATCCAGGATGATACGGTCCGACCGAGCTTCTCAGACTACAAATAACTAGAGTATTTTCTGGTCCTACGACAACCTGGAGCCAAACCTATCGCTTGTTCCCGGACAGCTCTCGGGAAAGCTCTACCAACTTTTGGTCTTTATATGAGGCGAGGTCACCGTTTCCGTGCTTCCGTCCGGATCTTCCCGCAGCTTCCACCAGTAAAGAAATGATTCGGCTTGCCACTGGAAGCGGCAGCACGGCCAGAAAGCGATCTACCGCTTTGCCCGCAAGTGCATAAGCTTCCCGCGTCCGCAGCAGAAACGTCAGAGTCCCCACGCCGGCATTCCAAATCCTGCCCTTGACACCCCTCGGTCTCGGGAGAGGAGGATGGGCGCCCGGGTGAATGCTGTCGAAGAGGCGGCGTGAGGCGCCAGAGACAAAGGCGCGTCCCGCCCGGGATCCCACGCTGGTCGAGGGCCCCCTGTGCAGGGTCTCAAGGTCAGGATCAACGATGATTGAAATCCCTTGCGAAGCGATTCGGTATCCCAACTCCGAGTCCTGCCCATAGACGAAGCGAGGATCGAAACCGCCGACGGACAGGAGAGCTTCCCTCGGAATCGAGTTGTTGGCAGCCCAGCCTACCCAGCGGGAGGAACCGTCCCTGCGATAGGCGATGGCCAGGGCTCGCTCGTTGGCTGGAACTCCGTATGCCTTCGCGTACGGAGAGTCGGGAAAGACGTCCCGGGTGGGGCCAATCACTCCCACAGGTCGTCCGTCTTCGTGATGCCGCATATGAAGGCGAAGGAATGAGGGACCGGGGGACAAATCGTCGTCGCAACGGATCACTATCCGCCCACGTGCTGTGCGAATACCGTCATTCATAGCGGCAACGACGCCTTTTGCTTCTTCATGGGCCAGGGGGACGACAGGAAGGCGATCACGGTAGGAGTCGAGTAATTCAGCCGTGGCGTCAAGATTTCCGTCAATGACGATCACGAGTTCCCAGGGCTTGTCGTAGTCCTGGGCGGCGAGTGCTTCCAGCAACACAGGAAGACGGTGAGCTCCTCTGTGCGTAGGGACAACCACCGAACATTCGATCCGGTTCGCGGCATAGTCTATGCTATTTTCCATCGAACTTTCCTCTTTCAGCCTCCGCGGAGTCGGGCGCAACAAATAACTTCGGCCGACCGTTCAGTCTCTTTTTCCTCATAGACTAGTGGCAAGCATTCCCGATTGTTAACTGGCGCTCCACCCTTGCTCGACCATGACGCCCAATTCGGTGACCCCGCCAGACAGAAGACCTATTAGTGCAGTGCTGGTTCCTCAGCCTATTCCGAGATAACCGGTGCTCGTATTCGCCTAATGAGCTGTGAATATGATGGCCAAGATGATAGAGGCAAATGAAATCGGTGAGAAGGGCTTTGCGGCAGGCACAGCAACGATCAGAGCCTGGGGCAGACAGCACCCAGGCCCTGATTTGCCTGAACCACCTGCCACTGTCAGCGTCCGCGGCCGCCTAGGCTGACGAGCCTTCCACGGAGTTTGTGGCGGGCAACCCGGGTGACATCTGCCCACCGTACCAGTCGGTGCCACCAGCGTGTTCCGTGCAGGGGCTCGAGGATTCGGTCAGCGCGTTCCTGCTCAGATGCCCGGAGGGCCTGGATCGCCGGCGACGCTGAGCTGGTTCCCATCTCCGTTCTAAACCGGATACCTATGAGCGCAGCGGGCGGGCGGCGTTGGTTCAAGATCAACCAGTCGTCGCCACCCCAGATTCTCATCTCCTCCGGGATAGGAACATAGTCGGCACGGCGCATGCACATGAACGTGCCGAATCCGAAAATTGTGCCGGACCCGCGTGCCAGCCTGTGGCCTGGGCGTGCAGACGTTGACTCGGTGAAGGTCGACCGGTCCGGCCCGACGATCCCGAACCGGCCACGCTGGAGGATCTTTGCGGTATGGGTGAAAGCCACAGGGTCGAACACGACATCGTCGTTGATAATGGCAAGATACTCCCCACGGGCTTCACGCGCCCCCAGATTCCACGCGGGGTTCACGAAGATGTTCTGCTCCTGTTGAAGGACGCGTACGTTGGGCGTCTTCCAGATCAGTGGCTGCGGCGAGTTGTTGATAACGAGCACCTCGAGTACCAATGGGTGCGCGGCACAGATGGAGACAATCTCACCGAGCCGGTTCGACTTCTGTAATGTCGGGATCACGACAGAGAATCGACCGGGGGTCGAATCATTCATGTCCTCATTCGTACTCACGCCGTAGCCCGCCTCCGTCGACAAGTGATTCGCGCCGCGGACGCGGCGGAATATGGATCAGTATCAGATCGGCCCGCTGGGAGCTTCGGATCCCGTGGATCATCAATGATGATATTCGCCCCGCATTCGAGGATTGTAAGCTACTCATAATGTCGTCCCGTGAGATGTGACCCATGACTTGATCTCAGAATGAAAAACGTGTCGGTCAAATCTTTCAGTTTGTTTGCGGCAGTTCTCAAAGGTAATTGCCTCCAAGGCGCTTGCCGCCGCCCTCATCTCCGACCTTGAAAAGCTTTCCAGGAGAAGTCCAGAGACGCCATGCCTGACCGATTCAGCCGTGCCTCCTACCGTGCTAGCTATAACCGGTGTCCCGGTAGCGTTTGCTTCGAGGGGCATGATGCCGAAATCTTCGACTGCAGGAAAAATGAAAGCCCAGGCTCTCGCGTACAACTCGCGGAGCAGCGGCTGCGACGGCCGGACCACGAACCGCACCGGCACTGTTGCCGATTCTGCCAACTCCCGGAGTGCGGACTCCTGCGGTCCGGAACCGGCGAGTACCACAGGAATTTGATTGGCCTCCCCGAACGCGATGGCACCGTCCAGTCTCTTGTACGGAACGAAACGTGAAGCCCCGAGGACGAATGTCTCTGGCAAGGATTCCAGTAGATCGCCTTCAACGGGGGTAAGGAGCGCAATTTTGCTGCTGCTGTAATACTCGACGTCAACTGGCGGATGGATGACCTCACAGTCCCGCAGCCAGGCGTTCTGTATCCTCTCGCCCACGTAATGACTCACAGCCGCAATCGAGGTGGCTTCCTGGGCACGTGCACGGTCGATAGTCTGCAGAGGCTTGGAGATAGCCCGGGCTGCACGTGAATTGCCCCGATCATCCAGTTCCGGATTCCATACATATCTCGCCGGGGTGTAGGCGTAAACATATTTCGGAACTTGCTTTCCGGCACCGGAAAGTTTCGCGTGATGCGCGAATAGATGCGAGCTGCAGAGCATCCAGTCGGGGCGCTCTGGAATCTTGAGAGACCGCCATGTGGGCAGGGTGAAGGGAAGAGCGAGGGCCTTGCGCCGGCGGAGGGGAGTTTTGGACAACCAAGATTCGATGACACTCCGCTGCGCAAACCGTTTCGGATAGTCATCCCACAGGCATGCAATGGTTGCGTCCGGGAAAATCATCGCGAACTCCTCGGCGACTTTCTCGGCACCGCCGTATTGCTCTATCCATTCATGAACAATCAACCCGGGCAATCCGCTGTCCTCTCCGTTTCCCGGCTTAGACCAGGTGTTTCTGGTTGGCCAGGTCGTGTTCCACCATCATCGAGACCAGGCTCCTGAAATCCACCTGCGGCTTCCAGCCCAATGCGGCATGGGCTTTACTGGCGTCGCCGACTAGCGATTCCACTTCGGCCGGACGGATCAACGCCGAATCTTGCGTTACGTAGCCTGACCAGTCGGAAATTCCGACGGCGGCAAAAGCCACATCAAGCAGGTCACGGATGGAGCGGGACTCGCCCGTCGCAATGACGTAGTCATCCGGTTCGGGCTGCTGGAGCATCCGCCACATGGCCTCCACATAGTCGCCGGCAAACCCCCAGTCCCTTCGGGCGTCCAGGTTTCCCAAGGCCAATGTTTCCTGCAGGCCGAGTTTGATCCGTACAACTGCCAAGGTGACCTTGCGGGTGACGAACTCCGGTCCACGCCGGGGAGATTCGTGGTTGAACAGAATGCCGCTGGAAGCATGCATTCCATACGATTCGCGGTAATTGATGGTCATATGGTGGCCGTAGGCCTTGGCCACGCCATAGGGGGAGCGGGGCCAAAGCAGCGTCCGCTCGGTCTGCGGCACCTCCTGGGCCTTGCCGTACATCTCGGACGAAGACGCCTGATAGAAGCGGACTTTTCCAATGTCGCTCCCGGCGTAAAGCCTGGTTGCTTCGAGCATGTTCAAGACACCCAAGGCAGTCACGTCACTGGTTAAGGCGGCGTTCTCCCACGAGTACCCGACGAAGGAAATGGCGCCCAAGTTGTACACTTCGTGCGGCCCGGCAATGCTCAGGACACGGATGAGGCTCGAGACGTCAGTCAAGTCTCCGGTCAATACCTTGACCTCCGGGATGATCCGGTGAAGAAGCTCACGTTTTGGGTTGCTCTGCCCGCGGACCAGGCCAAAGACAATATAGCCTTTGCTGAGCAGAAGTTCGGCAAGGTAGAGCCCGTCCTGACCCGTTATGCCAGTAATGAGTGCCCGTCTCGGGGAATCCATTCCTTGCAGATCCATTGATTTTGCTCCCCAGCCCAACTTGGAATTCATGGTCTCTGTTCCCTCGTTCACTCTACGCGCTGTCGGCGGCGGAGAATCAAAAACTAAAGCAGTTGGCGTTTCAAATCCGCGATCTGCGCATAGAGTGAAACGTATGAAGGTACTGGTCACTGGGGGTGCCGGCTACATCGGATCGCACACCTCGCTTTGTTTGCTTGAAGCAGGACACGAAGTTGTTGTTATTGACAATCTGTCAAATTCGCAAGTCATATCTCTTCGGCGCGTGCAACAGCTTGCGGGACGCAATATCGACTTTCGCGAAGTTGATTTGCTGGACGAACGAGCAGTGGAAGCCGTTGTTGCGCGCTCCGGAGCTGACGCCGTCATACACTTCGCCGGACTGAAAGCTGTCGGCGAGTCAGTGGCAAAACCGCTGATGTACTACCAGAACAACATCGTTGGAACCCTGAATCTGTTGCATGCCATGGACAACGAAGGCGTGCGGACACTCGTCTTCAGCTCCTCCGCCACTGTGTACGGAGCCTCCGAGGAAGTCCCCCTGACGGAAAAAACGCCCCTGGATGCCACTAATCCCTATGGCAGGACGAAAGAGCAGATTGAAGACATCCTGTCGGACCTCAGCTCAGCCGACCCCCGTTGGAGCATCGCCGTCCTGCGCTACTTCAACCCGGTAGGGGCTCACCAATCAGGCCTGATCGGCGAAGACCCTCGGGGCGTTCCCAACAACCTGCTACCTTTTGTCGCGCAGGTTGCAGTAGGCCGGCGCGATAAGGTGCTCGTCTACGGCAATGACTATCCGACGCCGGATGGCACGGGAGTGCGCGATTACATCCACGTCATGGATTTGGCAGCCGGCCACGTAGCCGCTTTGGACTTCCTGAAGTCGAGGACAGGGACGTTTCAATGGAACCTGGGCACCGGCCGGGGATCCTCCGTGCTTGAGGTTATCCGCGCCTTCGCCGACGCGGCCGGACGTGAAATACCCTATGAGTTTGTTGCCCGCCGCCCTGGGGATACGGCTGTCAGCTATGCGGACCCTTCCTCCGCCCTTGCGGATCTGGGATGGTCGGCCCGAAGGGACCTCGCCAGCATGTGTGAGGACCACTGGAGATGGCAGAGGACGAATCCCTTCGGCTACAGGGAACCGAGTTGAGCAGTTCGGCAAGCCGCGGAGAGCCCGACCGCAGCTCCCGACACTTAGGCGGGAGATTTCTTGGCCTTGACGGCCTGCGTGGCATCGCTGCACTGATCGTGGTCTTCACGCACTGTGGACTAATCTTCCAGGCTTGGGCAGGAGGGCCTCGTCCCTCGGACATGAACCAGGCGGAGCCATGGGCGAAGGCGATTCAACATTCGCCTTTGCATGTAACTCATGCCGGCGGCGAAGCGGTCTTCGTCTTCTTTATCCTTTCGGGCTTCGTCTTGGTACTCCCCTTTCTTCGCGGGCACCGCCCCACTTGGGTGGGCTACTTTCCAAAGAGGCTGCTTCGGATTTATCTACCGATCGTGGGATCGGTTCTGCTGGTAGCACTGACCATGATTTTGGTCCCCCGGGTCGCTTCTCCTCAGCAAACTTGGTGGGTGAACTCCCATGACGGTGGCGTAAGCCCCTTCGGTCTCGTCCGCGAGGCACTTGTTTTGCTCGGAACAGGCAGATACAACTCGGTGCTGTGGAGCCTCAAGTGGGAGATTCTTTTCTCACTGATGCTTCCTGCCTATGTCCTGGCTGTGAGGTTGTTCGGGCGCTTTTGGCTGGCGGGAACCGGCGCGATGATCTTGCTCAGTGCTGCGGGATTTTCCCTCGACAATGCCTATCTTGAATATTTGCCCATGTTTGGAATTGGCGCTTTTCTCGCGGCAGGCAAGGACCAGATCTTGATCCTTGCAGAGCGGCGCCCGATAGGAGATGCGTCAATGATGGGCGCAGCAGTGATTCTCTCCATGCTCTGGTCTACAGCATGGCTCCCTCTTCCGAGACTTTTTCTGCTTGTGGCTTGCACGGCACTAGTCGTGGCGTTCATGGTCTGGAGCCCGGCTCTTCAGCTGTCACGCGGAAGGGTCATTTCCTGGCTTGGTACCAGATCATTCAGCCTTTACTTGGTCCACGAGCCGATCGTCGTGTCAACAGCACTGATATTCCCTGGGAATCCGTGGTTTGGCCTGATCGTCGCCTGGCCACTCCTTCTGCTCCTCACGGAAGTCTTCTTCCGCTTCCTTGAGGATCCCAGCCGCCGCCTGGCTAACCGCGTTGGAATGGGCGCAACCGGCCTGATAAGCCGGGGCTGGACGGCCCTCCCCGAAAGCATGCGAAGGAAGTAGCAGTCAGGCGGTTTCTACGGGGAGAACCAATTGGCAAAACATCTGGCACGGTCCGCTGTCCGGCGCACCTCCCGGAGACAGCGTGTGGCTATCCGCCTGGCTGTGAGCGCGGGCACCGCCGCCCTTGTGTGTGCTGTCGGATTCCAAGCTGTGGGATCGGTTCCTGACAGAGGCCAGATGGCTGCCGACGGCCCCGGTCAAGGCCTTACAAAGGTAGCTGCCACCTCGGCGAGCAGCGAGCCCGTCCCAAGCGCCGTCGTCGTCTCGGCCCCGGCAGATGCCCTTCTGTCGTACAGCCGCTCGGTGGTCCTCACCGGAACGACAAAACCAACCGGGTCACTTCACGCGGCCTCAGCGGAACTGCGGCGGCCCGCGCCCGGCACGCTGACGGCACCGCTCGAAGATCTGACGCCGAGCTCACCCTACGGGCTGCGGACCAGCCCGATCACCGGAGCAGCGGGAGAGTTCCACTGGGGCCTCGACTTCTCCGCTCCCTGCGGAACGCACGTCTTCTCAGCTGATGCCGGCGTAGTGCGGGCCGTAGGCTGGCACCAGTGGGGCGGCGGCAACCGGGTGGAGCTTGATCACGGCAACGGGCTCATCACCACCTATAACCACCTTGAAGGCGTCGGCGTGAAACACGGTTAGTCGGTGCAGGCGGGCGAACTCATTGCCAAGGTCGGAACCACAGGTGCGTCCACTGGCTGCCACCTCCACTTCGAAACGGACTTGAACGGCGACCACACCGATCCTGCGCGTTGGGCACTTCAGCCGCTGACCCTCGCGGAGCGCCCGGCTGACACCACCATGACTGATTTCCGCGATTCGGCGGCAACGCCTTCGGCTTGGGCGGTTTCGACTGTGCAGATCCGGAGCCACAGCCATACAGCGGACGACGACGGGCACGCACCGGGGAAAGCAAGGCTGAGGTTTCGTCTTCCACCCCGTCTCGGCCCCCTGCTGTCGCCCCTGCTGTCACCCCTGCGCCTTCCCCTTCGCCTGAGAAGACTGCGGCGTCAGCCCCCGTTCGCACCCAGAAAATGACGCAGGTGCCCGTCAAGGAACAGGACACCGAACCAACCGCTGTTCCGGTCACGGGTCAGACAACAGCACCGTCCGTGGCCTGAGGGTGTTTCAGCCTCCCGGTAACTCCAAGCACCGTGGGTAGACTCTAGGCCAAGGCAGACGCAACTGCTTGCCAAAGGTATGGAGAAACATTGTCGGAATGGTTCGAAGTCGGCGCGGACAGCTTTCCGCTGGTCACTCAAGGTTCATTGCTGAACACTGGCCGTATTAGTGGACCCGAGCGGGCCGTGTGGTCATGAACGTCTCGCGAGCACCTGTGAGCGATGGCCTTGCCTGGTTACCGGCGCACAGGTTTTTTTATGAGCTCTCCCCCCGGGCGCGGGTGGTGCTGAGCCAGTTGCCGCTCACGGTGACAATGGTCCTGGTGGCGGGCATAGTGCTGGTCTTTCATCCCGCACTGCTGCTGGATCCGGTTTTTAAGGCCGGGCTGGTGCTCCATGCGGTGATGTTCAGCCTGGCCTTGGCCGTCCCGTGGCAGCGGTTCCCTCCGGCGGCTTCGCTGGCCGTCCCCGTCCTGGACTTTATTCCGGTCGGCCTGATCCGGGAATCAGGCGTGGAAACCGTTCCCGCACTCGGGGCCATGGCTGTCCTTCCGGTGGTCTGGTTGACCAGCTCGCAGCTGTACCCGCGGTTTGGCCTGGTAATGAGTTTCCTCGGCCCGCTGCTGGCGGTCTGGGTCCCGCTGCTTCTCCGTGGCTCTGCCGCCGGAGAAGAGTACGGCGTGGTGGTGCTGTTGCCGGTTCTGATGTTTGCCACGGGCTTCGCCGTCCATACCCTGAGCGCCAGCAGGGACCACCAGCAGCGCACCCTGGAGGAGGCGCGGGGCCAGCTGCAGGCGGCGCTGGACAGCTCGGCACGCAAAGAACGGCTCATCAACACTGTCGTTGACGCAGTTGGCGTCGGCGTCCTGGCCCTGGACGCCGGAGGCAGCAGCACCCTCAGAAACCAGCAGCAGAAGCGCAACTACGCACTTGCATATCCTTCTCCGGCTCCCGGCCGGGAGCCGGAGGTGCACGTCTATGGCCGCGGGGGAAAGGAACTGCTCGTTCCCGAGATGCGGCCGGAGCGCCGGGCGGCCAGGGGAGAGGACTTTTCCGACTACCTGGTCTGGATCGGCGAAAACGGCAAGCAGCGGGTATTTTCGACGTCCGCCAGGGCAATCCGCGACGATGGCAGGTTCGACGGGTCGGTGGTGACCTTCACCGACGTCACCGCCCTGATAGAGGCCATGACCGCCAAGGACGCGTTCCTTTCCAACGTCACCCACGAACTGCGCGCCCCGTTGACGTCGATTCTGGGGTACACCGAGGTGCTGGCTGCCAGGGAAGACCTGCCGGGGGACGCCGGCGCCATGCTGCAGGTCATCCAGCGGAACGGTCAACGGCTGCAGAGACTGGTTACGGATTTGCTCACAGCAGCATCGGGCTCGGTGGATGTGCGTCCGGAGCCGGCGGACCTGGCCGAAATCATCGGGTTCAGCCTGGCCACGGCGGTGCCGCTGGCCGGCGCTGCGGGCGTGAACCTGGTCAACGAATCAGACCCCCAGGTGCCGGCCCTGATAGATACGACACGAATGGGCCAGGTTCTGGACAACCTGCTCTCCAACGCCATCAAGTACTCGCCCGACGGTGGGAATGTGACGGTGCGTGCCGGCGCCACCAAAGAGGGTGTGTTCTGTTCGGTCACCGATACCGGGATCGGAATGAAGCAGGAGGACCTGAGGGAGCTCTTCACCAAGTTTTTCCGGTCCGAGACCGCACGGAAATCCGGGATCCCGGGAATAGGCCTGGGGTTGGCAATCACGAAAACCATCGTGGAAAACCACGGCGGCAGCATCACGTGCACCAGCAAACCCGGCAACGGATCAACATTCACGCTGACTCTGCCTGCCATCCACTGATTCCAGGGGCTACGGTTGGATAAAAGGGGGTCGGTGTCCATGGGGAAGATAGCCGTTGTCATTGATGACGACCATGACGTCCGGAGTCTCATCGAGGGAATCCTCGTCAGCACCGGCATGAGAGTGTATGCTGCCGAGTCGGGTGCGACGGGCGTGGAGGCCGTCCGGCGGCATGGGCCGGACATCATCGTCCTCGACTTCGGCTTGCCGGACTTCAACGGGGTGGAAGCCGCCCGGCGTATCCGGGGCTTCAGCAGCGCGCCGATCCTGATGCTTACCGGTCACGAGGACCTTGCCGACACCCCATTCGGTGCCGGCATCCATGACCTGATGGCCAAACCATTCAGCCCTCGGGAACTGCGTCTGCGGGTGGAGAAGCTGCTCTCCAGCGACGAACAAACCAGCATGCAACCGGACTGACTGTGCTCCAGCGTCAGGTGTCAGGCGCTCTGCCCGACTCCCCGGGAAGCATAGCTGATCGAGATGCAGCCATCGGCGTCGTCGTCTGAGGAGATATAAGCTGTGAAGTCGGCCAGTGACATGAAGCAATAGAAATCGCTGTAGCGGTAGTTTGATTTTTCTGCCCTGGTTGCCACTTTGATTACCTTCATTCTCGTTGTAGGGATATTTTTTGCCTTCTGACTCAATGATGGGTGGCTTCGATCAAGGTTCCCGATGGTTACCTGCACAGTTCTCATAGGACTGGGACAAAGTTCGCGCAGGAAGCGTAGGGTTCCGCGGGCCTCCCGCCCAGCGGACAGCGCCGGACACCATCACCTCTGGCCTTGGTGCGCCTGCTGCGGAAGCCGGACCGCCGCCGTCGGCTGCTCCGGCTGAACCTCCCCCTTTCCGCGTGTCCGGCCAACGGTTGCCGACAGTATTGCGGAGAACCCGATGCCGATCTCGTCAGCTCGCCCGGTTTGTTCGTGAAGGAACAAAAGCCGCGGCCCGTGGGTGGGTTCGGCGGTGCCCTTTACGGCCTGACCGGCGGGGCCGGCACTGGGTCCCAGTGCCAAGCAGCGCGAGGAGGGGACGCCCTTGCGCCATCGACGCCACCCCGGACTCCGGGGACCTGGTGGAACGCGCCCTAGGGAGGGTATTTTTACCAGCAGTCCAGTCCGCGGACCATCACGGACCTGCTGGAGAATATCGAGTCCGTCGACTCGCTCACGGCGGGCCCGGAACATGCACCATGCCGGCAGGCTGCACCTGATCGCGGGAGAGCAGGACTCCGAAGTCTCGGACTCGCTCTCGGCTGCCGAGTACCTGCGGATCCGCAAGTCATCTCCAGCTACTCCTCGGTGGCGCTCGCTGACTGCGGTACCGGCGTGACCCAGAATGCGATGAGCGGGATCCTGCAGTCTGCAGACAACCTGGTGACGGCCGCAGACTACGCCGTGAGCGGTGCCAAGCGTGCGCGCAGCACGCTGGACTGGCTGACCAGCCACGGGTACGGGGACCTGGCCGGAACGCCATTGTGCGGACAAAGATGAAGTCTCCTCCCGGGTGGACCTGGTCACTCTGGACGTGCTCAAGCCCGAGGCTCGCCGTGCCTACAAGGAAATCGCGGCCATTGTGGACGGGTACCGGCAGAGTCACGGCCTGCACCGATCTTGATCAAACCCTCGCCGCACCTGCGGCCAATGCTGAGCCTCCGGGCGTAGCTTGGGCGGATCAGGGCAGGACATCAGAAGGGGTGGCGGGAATGACTATCACCGAATACGCCGCGGCACTGGGCGGCATGCTGGCACAACTCGCGGGCATGGGGATCCTGGCCGCAGGACTGATCAAGGCAAAAGCCCGCCATTTAGGTACTCCGGCGGAGGCGGTTTGCCGCAGAGTGGATACAGGCGGCGCACGCAAAATAGTGGGTTACGGAGCATCCAAGTCTTTGAAGACCAGGAACGTCCGGGTATTCCACTCCGGGCATGAACTGTAGCTGATCGAAGATGACGTGGATGCAGGTCGATGTTGTCCACGGCGGGGAACAGAAGCTCACGGGCTCGAGCATGTGAGGGCCTCGCCGCCGTCCTATGGGCTGGCGGCGGGGCTGCTTGCCTAAACCTGCTGCAAATCTTTACTCAGGCTGCGGATAATTGCCGGACTCCTTGAGGATGGCGGGCCACTCTTGTTCCAGGGGCTTACCGGCCGGGTATGGCACCCACACAAGAGACCGCAAGCATGCAGGGAAGCAGGGAAAATCGTGAGCCACGCAATAGCACTGGATGGGGACAGAACCCAAGACGCAACCGTCGATGAACTCATCGCTGCGTTCCGCACGTGGGGACTGGCCGGCAGTATTGACAGGCTGACCGTGCCGCTCCGCCGGCAAGGTGTTTGTGTACGGATGGAAACTCCCCACCACGGCCTCGAGATTCCGGCGGCCTGCGCTATCCTGCTCTACCGCGCCGGGCAGGAAATCCTCACCAATGCGTTCAGGCACTCCAATGCAACCGAAGTGACCGTCCGGCTCGAGGCCGTCTACCACGGCATCCGCCTGACCATCACTGACGACGGCATTGGCTTCAGCCCGGAAAGCCAGGCCGAGGCTTCCCGGAACCACCGATACGGGGTGTGCCTGATGACGATGGCCGTCAACGAAGCGCACGGCTTCGTGAGCGTTGACTCTGCTCCGGGCAGGGGAACCAAGGTCTCCGTCACCATTCCCCTGGATTAGATTTCAGTCCCCGGCCTTGGACACGATAGGCAGCGGTCCTGGCCGCTGCGGGGCGGGCGCCTATTACTGAGTTTTCTGTGAAGACCGGCCCAGTTTGGCAAGCCCTGCCTGAGGGTTTGCATAGGTTATTCACAGATGCGGCTTTATGCCTCGAATCGCCTTGTCCTCCGTGTTCCCATAGTTACTACGCCCGCCAATCACATCAACAGGCGGCTCTTCACGGGGGAATCCATTTTGGCAAAACATCTGGCGCGGGCTGCTGCCCGCCGCGGCCGGCAGCACCGGCGGCATGCCGCCCGGCTAGCCATCAGCGGGGGTACAGGCGTGCTGGCCGTGCTCGTTATGGGGCTGCAGGCAAACGGCTCGGTTCCTGCTGCTGAACATGCGCCCGGGCACACTTCCGGCGGTTTTGCAGCTACAGCCGGCCAGGGCTTAGCAGCGGGGACGGGGGTTGCGCAGGCAGCCGGCTCAACCCTGGACGCTGTCTCGGCCCCGGCCGATGCTTCGCTGACCTACAGCCGCTCCACCGTCCTTACCGAGGCGAAGAAGGAGAACGGGAAACTCAGTGCCGCCTCAACCGCCTCGCAGCGCCCAGCGGCCGGAACGCTGATGGCACCGCTGGAGGCACTTCTCCCCAGTTCGCCTTTCGGACTCCGGACGAGTCCCATCACCGGAAGAGCGGGGGAATTCCACTGGGGCCTCGATTTCGCCGCATCCTGCGGCACGCGCGTCCACTCGGCGGATGCCGGCGTGGTGCGGGCCGTGGGCTGGCATCAGTGGGGCGGCGGCAACCGGGTTGAAGTGGATCATGGCAACGGGCTGATCACCACCTACAACCACCTCGAAGGCATAGGTGTCCGGACGGGACAGTCCGTCCAGGCCGGCGACGTTATCGCCAAGGTCGGAACCACCGGTGCG
Source organism: Arthrobacter sp. AB6 (assembly GCF_031844545.1). Classification (NCBI taxonomy): domain Bacteria; kingdom Bacillati; phylum Actinomycetota; class Actinomycetes; order Micrococcales; family Micrococcaceae; genus Arthrobacter; species Arthrobacter sp. AB6. Next base: position 16,309 of record NZ_JAUZVL010000001.1, on the reverse strand, counting down.
TCAACGGGCTGCCATCTCCATTTCGAAACGGTCTTGAACGGCAGCCACACCGACCCTGCTAAATGGACACTGGTGCCGCTGCATTCTCCCGATCCCAAGGCCGATATCACGATGGCCGACTACCGGAGCGCCGACAGAACGAAACCTGCGCCGGCATGGGTAGTCTCCGTTGAACAGAGCCGTAGCCATGAATCGGCTGGCCACGGCCACAGCCACGGTCCCGCGGAAGCCGGACCGGCGGCCGTGACGTCTTCGCCCCGAGTCGACGCCTCGGCGCCATCGGCACTTGCACCCGTCCCGACGACGTCGCCCACTGTGGCGCCCGCCCCCACAGCTACGGCGTCCCCGGCGGCGACGTCTTCCGCCACCGCGACGGCGGCCACCCCTTCGCCGACGATCACCATGGCACCGTAGGTGAACTCACGTTGTTTTCCCTGTATTTGCCTACCTTTTCAAGGATTTCCACAGATTAGTCCAAAGATGGGACTTACCCTGATGCGGCCCTGTTAGCCTACCTTTGGCCGCGGCCGGTCACGATGACCGGACTAAAACGCGGGGTGCAATGGGGGAACAGTGCATGGCCAAGTACGGAAAAACGACAATTCGGTCATTTCTCGGCAGTCACCTGCTGCTTTGCGTCCTAAGCGTGCAGGCCGCATTTGCCCTGGCCATGGCCGCAGGTTGGCGCTCCTTGGCCCACAGCTTTCCGCAGTCATCGGCAGGGCCCGTTCTGGCGTGCGCAACTGCCGGAGGGTTGATCCTCGTTGCCGGGTTCACTGCCGCGCGGGGCGTCCGTGCCCAGGTCCGGGAGCGCGACCGTAGCAGCGCTGTTTCCAACCTCATGGAAACGGTCTCCGACACGAGCAGCGAATGGGTGTGGGCCGTGGACAGCCAGGAGAATTTCAGCTACTCAAGCGGGGCCAGCACCGCACTCCTTGGGTATGAACCTGGCGAACTGATCGGCAGGCCGCTCAGCACGGTCATCGGTCCGGACGAACTCGCCGGAGCGCGGCAGGCTGTGGCAGACGCCCGCGGCAATCACGGTTCGGGCTGGAAAGGGGTCCGCGTTTCCTACCGCCACCGCGATGGCACATCCGTGTGGATGGAAGTATCCGGCAGGGCAAGGCCCGCCGGGAAGGGGGCCCGCCCCCGCTATGAGGGAACCAGCCGGCCGTTGTCCGCCCAGGCCGTGCAACCGCTCATCGAAGGGCGCCTCCGGGAACGTATCGAGAGCACTGTCCGGGACGGAACGATCCTTACAGCCTTCCAACCCATTTACGAACTTGGCACCGGAAACATGATCGGAGTGGAAGCGCTCACCCGGTTCCCCAGTGATGACGGCAGAAGCCCGGAGCACTGGTTCAGCGATGCCGCCAGCGTTGGACTCGCGGGGCACCTTGAATTTGCGGCCCTGGAGGCTGCCCTGGTTAGGACCGCGAAGCTCCCCGAACACCTCTATGTGGCGCTGAACCTCTCACCCGATACATGCCTCGATCCCCGATTGCCGGTGCTGCTGGAGGGGTCCGGTCTGGCCGCGCACCGGATAGTTCTGGAGCTGACAGAAAGGCTGCCAGTGGCTGAGTACACGCCGCTGCTGTCCGCGCTGGCACCCCTGCGGCGCCGGGGCCTGAAGATTGCCGTGGACGACGCCGGCTCCGGCTTTTCATCAATGCGCCACATCCTCCGGCTCCGGCCCGACATCATTAAACTCGACCGCAGCCTCGTTGCGGGGCTTGACAGCGACCATGCCCAGCGCGCGCTCGGTGCGGCCCTGGTCACATTTGCCCAGGAAATCGGGGCCCAGATCGTGGCAGAAGGTATTGAGACCCTGGCCGAACTGGCTACCGTTACCAGGCTGGGGATGACATCGGCGCAAGGTTACTTCCTGGGCCGTCCCAGCCTCCATCCCGGCGAATGGGAGACCTGGAAGGAAGCCCGCATCAGCGGCGCCGCGTGAGAGTTACCCGCCAAGCGATCGGTCCTCCACGAACGGCGCAGCCCCAAGCAACGAGGATTGACAGGTTTGTCAATTCTCGCGTCGCGAGGGTAGCGTCCTTCCTAGCTTGACTTGGGAATACTGCCATCGATGGAGGTTTGCATGATGCTGGACTGCTACGCCTTAGCGCTGCCCCGAGGAAACCGCCGCTAGCCATGCCCTACGTTGACATCAACCCCCACAAAAACCGTCCAAGGTGGCAGGGCTACGCTGTCCTGGCCGTTCTCCTAATATTGACCGCAGCCGTAGTTGCCGCCGCACTGGCCCACCGCTGAGTCCGGGCTGACACTCGAAAGCATCGTAGACTTACAGTTTGAACCAGAGTGCTGCTGAACTTCTTGCCGAACGTCCTGGGGGATAAACATGTCCGATCCGGCGGATCAGAATGCGCGCGCCAATGCAGAAGATGCAGGGCAGCCGCCACTGCGCCGACGCCGCGACCTCCGTCGCGCCGACGGCGGGCCGGCGGATGTCCGGACAGGAACCATGCCAGCCGTACCGCCCGTCCCGTCCAGCCCGCCTGAGGCCGGAGTGCCGCTGACACGCCGGACCTCGTGGGCAGAAGCTGCCGCGGCCGCCGATGCCGCGCAGCCGGTCTCTGCCGTCCCGGCTCCCACCCGGCCACCTGCAGCCGCCCTGACGGCCGTGCAGGATACCCTCACCTCCGACCCTGGTGCCGCTGCTGGGGAAGGCGCACCGCCGCCGCCGTCGGCCGCCCCTGCTGAAGCTCCCGCCTTCCGCCGCGTCCGGCCTACCGTTGCGGACAGCATTGCTGAGAGCCCAATGCCGGACTTCATCAGCTCGCCCGGGTTGTTCGTAAAGGAGCAGAAGCCGCGTCCCGTAGGCGGCCTCCGCGGAGCGATCTACAGCATGACCGGCGGCGCCTGGAACCTGGGCCCCAGTGCCAAGCAGCGCGAGGAGGACGAACTGGCCCTCCGCATCTCGCGACAGCTGCAGGGCAGTTACAACACCGCTGTGCTCAGCCTCAAGGGCGGCATCGGCAAGACCTCCACTACCGTGGGCGTGGGCCTGACGCTTGCCGAATTCCGCGGGGACGCACCCTGCGCCATCGATGCGAACCCCGACTCCGGTGACCTGGTGGAACGGGCACTGGGTGAGGGAATTTACCAGCAGTCCAGCCCGCGCACCATCACGGACCTCCTGAAAAACATCGACTCCATCGACTCGCTGACAGCCCTGGCCCGGTACATGCACCACGCCGGCCGGCTGCACCTGATCGCGGGGGAGCAGGACCCCGAGGTCTCAGATTCACTCACGGCGGCTGAGTACCTGCGGATCCGCAGACTCATTTCCAGCTACTACTCCGTGGCGCTGACCGACTGCGGCACGGGCGTGACGCACAACGCCATGAGCGGGATCCTGCAGTCTGCGGACAACCTGGTGATTGCCGCAGGCTATGCAGTGAGCGGTGCCAAACGTGCCCGCAGCACCCTTCACTGGCTGGCCAGCCACGGCTACGAGGAGCTGGCCCGGAACGCCGTCGTCGTTATTACGGACAAGGACGCGGTCTCCTCCCGGGTGGACAAGGACGCCATCGAGGAACACCTGGCCGGGATCTGCCGCGAGCTCATCGCGGTTCCGCACGACCGCGGCGTGGCTGACGGCGACCTCGTCACCCTCGATGTCCTGAAACCTGAGACCCGGCGTGCCTACAAGGAGATCGCCGCTGCAATCGTGGACGGGTACCGGTAGAACGTTTCCCTCTCACTGCCCGCCGCATTGACCGGTTTTGGCAGCACGCGCAGGCAAGTAGGGAGATAGGTGCTACAGGTACCCGGCGGGGGAAACTCAGGTACCGCCTACTGGTGCCCCAGCCAGGATGCAGGGCTAATTTCGGCCCATGGGTGGATGCGAGGACGACGGGCGGGCAGATCGTCGCACGGGGGTTTCTTTACCGGTGGCAATGTTTGGCTTCAGGGACGGCACGGCGTGGGTGGCGGACGATGTGTTCGTCACCCGCGACCTTCGTGGCGACGTGCTGGTGGAGCGATGGGATGGACGAGGGGTGCGGTCCGCAGTGGTCCGCAGGAACAGCGAAGGCTTCATGAGGGCCATGTGGATCAAGCTCAATGAGATCGCCGTGGATGGGATCCCGGAATCGGCGCTCTAGAAAGACTGAACTTCTTGCCCCAAGAACAGCGCATTTACGGGCGGGTCGGTTGTACTCTTTGTTCAGGTGGAGGTTGCACGCTGTGCTGATTCAGTGATGCGGCCAAGACCCGGTGCCGGGCTCAGCCGGTGCCTGGGGACAAAAAGGAATAGCCAATGTCAAGGGACGAGCCTTCGTTTCCAGCAGGCATCGGTGCAGAGGACATACCGGGTCCGGGGGGACCCGCAGTGCCGCCTTCGACGGCGGAAGATACCACTCTGCGCGGGCAGGTGCTGGAGCTGATCAATGACGTGTTGTCTGATCCCGATCCCGGCGGGACATGGGCCAGGCAGCAGCTCCAGGACCGACTGGCTGCCCATCCGGACAATCCTGAACGAGCGTTTCTGGAACATCTGATCGGGACGCGCAAGCCGGAAGCCGGGCAGCATACTCTACCTGCACCCAGCGGGCCCGACTCGCGGGCTACGCCTGGGGGTCTCCCGGATGCGCCGCGATCACGCGGTGCCGGAATGACCAAGAGGATCAAATCGGTCCTGGGCAGCAGGCTGTTGCTCACGGCGTTCCAGCCGATACACGAGTTGCCGGAAGGAAGAACCGTGGGGTTTGAAGCGCTCACGCGCTTCGTCACCAGTGACGGAGCCGACGCCGAAACCTGGTTCAGGGAAGCCGAAGCCGTAGGACTCGGCACCGAATTGGAGTTGGCGGCGCTCTTGTGCGCCGTGTCCGCGGCTCGAACGGTCCCTTCCCATCTTTTTGTCGCATTCAACCTTAGCCCCGCAGCGTGCACGGAAGCCCGGGTTCGAGACGTGCTCCAGGGCTCCGGCTTGGCGATGGACAAGATCGTCATTGAACTGCGGGGCCGGGCAGACGACGCGCGGTTGGACAGCGTCATCCAATCGATGGAACCGCTACGTCAACAGGGCTTGCGGCTAGCGGTGGATGGCTCCGGCCCGGGCTTCATGCCTGCCGATAGGATTCTTAGCCTTCGGCCGGACATCATCAAGCTTGACCGTACGTTTATTGACGGAATCGTGGCGGGCCGCGACCACGATGAGCCCGCCGTCATAGGGCTTGCCCGCGAGATCGGGGCGGTCCTGGCAGGTGAAGGAATCGAAACTGAGGCCGAGCTGGCAGCGGTCATTGACGCTGGCCTGACGTCCGGCCAGGGCTACTTGCTTGGCCGGCCGTCGGTGCACCCGCTGAACTGGTCCTCCTGGGTCATACAGCCAGTGGCAGCGGCCTCGGTGGATCCGTAGGGTTCCGGTGCGCCGGCTATTGCGTCCGTGCGCTCAAGGCTGCACTAAGGTTTGCGCAGGATACTCCGAAGAACGGGTCTTTGAGGCTCCACAGGACTTAGCCTCAAGACATGGTCATTTCAGCACAGCAAGCAGCGCCGTCCGGCGGTGACGAACCCGACGGGCGTGGAGTTCCCCCGTCCGGGCCCGAAGGGACGGGCGACGGTCAGAACCTGCCCTTAGTGGACACGGGAGTCCTGCAGGATCTGGAAGACCAGCTGGGGCGAGCCGATCTGGCAACAAATTTTGTGAAGGACTACGCGGCGTTGTGGGATCAGCGGGAGGCCCGGCTGGCTGTATCACTCGCTGATGAGGATTGTGATGCAGCCCTTGATGCTGTCATCAGCCTGAGGGTGTCCTCCGCGATGGTGGGCGCCCGTCGTCTGGCAGGCCTGGCCCAGACATTGGAGTGGGCCGTGCGTAAAGGCGACCTGAGCCGCGGGTGTTCGGTCTTGGGCCAGATTTCACTCCATGGCAGGGCCACGGTCACTGAACTCGAAATCGACTATCTCCGCCAGAGAGCATAGATATGTCAACATCTGAGACCTACCCCGTATCCAGCTCCTCAAACAAAAAATGTCTGGGTATCCAGCACCCCAGGCATGGACTGCAGCCTCTGAGCACTCGGGCGTAGCTTGGGCCCATCAAGGTAGGCCTGCAGGGGGAGGGGCAACGGAAATGACTATCACTGAATACGCCGTGGCACTGGGCGGCATGCTGGCATCACTCGCAGGTATGGGGCTCCTGGCCTCAGGACTGATCAAGGCAAAAGCCCGCCACTAGGTGCTCCCGCGAAGGCGGTGCGGCCACTCGCGCTCAGTGACGCGGCCCCGACAGCTTATCTGCGCGCGCCTCGTGCAGTTCTGCCGCCTTACGGATGAAGTCACAGTCGCTGGGAGAGAGGGCTGTTTCACCGTGCCGGTCCTGCTCGAACCGGACTCCGGTGGCCGTCGCCATAGCTGCCGCGACGGACCGGGGAAGGATCCTGAACCCGGGATTGTCGACCAGCCACTGCCGCGTTCCTGGCTCCAGCTGGTCCCATAACTTGGCAATATCCATTTACAAAACCCCTCTCTTAGCCCACGTCCCCTGCCGGATCCACTGCACCCGGCGACCCCAGCTGCCGCACGCCGTCTAGAAGCCGCTGGCGGCAGCGGCAGTGAAGCTGCCGGTTCCGAGCGGGTTGCCTGCCAGGTCCGTGAGGTTCGGCGCCGGAGTGTACGTGGGCGTGCCTGCCACCACCGACGTGTTCACTGCTCCCTGGCCGTTGGGCGCGTTGCCCAGTTTGATGGTCAAGGTCCTGGCAGTGGAGTCCCACGTAAGGGTGGATGCGGTGCCGTTGGCTCCGAAGACGGCAGCATTCGTGCCCACATAGTTCCCGCCCAGGAGAATGGCTCCGATGTTCGGGGCGGTGCAGGTGCTGCCCGTGAAGCTGATGGTGTCGTTCGCGGCGTTGGAGCCGTTGGCCACCGTGGCGGTGCCGTTAATACTGGCCCCGTTCCAGCCCGGGCAGAACTTTGCCGGATCCATCGGCTCGGAATACGTGATGGTCACAGTGTCGCCCTTGTCGGCCTTTCCTTGGCCCTGGTTACCGCCGCCGTGTGCCAGGGCCACGCCTGTAACTGTAGGTGCCACCGTGTCCTTGCCGGTGGTGCCGGAAGCGGCAGCCGTTGTGCTGTTGCCGGCTGCGTCGCTGGTGGATGCCGTGTACGTCAGGGTGCCGTCCCTGAGTGAGGACAGGTCCAGCGTTGCGGACCAGGAGGTGCCGGAGGGCGTGGCCTGTGTGGGCGGCACGCTGTTGAGCATGGAATCCCTGACGGTCACGGTAACCACCGTGCCAGCCTCGGTGGTGCCGTTGACGGTGGCACCGGTTGCGGTGCTGCTGTTGACGTACATCGGGGCTGTGATGGTCAGGGCCGGCGCCACGGTGTCCTTTACGTCTGACGCAAAGGCGGGAGCGCCTGTGTTCCCCGCAGGATCTGTAACGGTGACCGTGTAGGTCACGGTTCCCTGGTTCAGGGGCCTCAGGTCCAGGTTCAGGGACCATCCGCCGCCGGGGCTTGAGGCGGTGGCCGTGTTGGTGACGGTCTGGCCGCTGCTGTCCCTGGCGGCTACGGTTACAGTCCCGCCTGCTTCAGCGGTGCCGGAGACAGGGACAGCAGCGGCGTTTGCGATGTTGACGTAGGCCGGAACAACAAGGGCCTGCGCCGGCGCCGGGGCCACGGTGTCCTTGGTGCTTGTGGCGGCCGTGATGGTGCCCGTGTTGCCGGCGGCGTCCGTTGCGGCGGCCGTGAAGGTGACTGTTCCCTGGGCCAGGCCGGACAGGTCGGGGCTGGCGGACCAGGACCCGGTGCCGGAGGCGGTGGCAGCAACCGTCACTGATTGCGCACCATCGCCGGCAGTCAGGGTGATTTCGGCTCCCGCCTCGGATGTGCCTGTCACCGGCACGGCGGCGGCGTTGGCGGAGCTTACATAGGCTGGGACGGTCAGTCCCGGCGCAGCCGGCGCGGTGGTGTCGATCCGCACCGTGTAGCTCTGCGCCGCTCCCGAGTTGCCCAACGCGTCGGTGGCGAAGTAAGTGATTGTGTGGGTGCCGTCGCCGCTGACCGGAACGGTGGCGGTGGCGGCGCTCTCTGTCTGCTCCGCGCCGCCGTCGACCGCGTACGTAATGGAGGCGACGCCGGAGCCGGCAGCGCCGTCGTCGGCCGTGATGGTCACGGTGACGGGGCTGGTGCTGTTCCATCCTGCGGCGTTGGGCGCGGGCGATACCGCCGAAACGGTCGCCGCAGGGGCGATGGCATCGCTGCTGACGCCGTCGCTGCGCGGGCTCTCCGCGCCGGTCCAGAGGGCGATGGTTGGGGTGACTGTGTAGTACCAGATGCCGGCGGGGACATCCTGCTCGGTGCAGGTGAGCGTGGCGACGGTGCCGGCACAGCCGCCGGTGGCCGGTGTTCCCGTTCCGCCGGTGGCAGCCGAATACCTGGTGACGGCATACCCGGTGGCTGCCTGCCCGTTGACCGTGGTTCCGGCCGCCCAGGTGACGGACAAGGACGCGCCGTTGGCCGCAACGGCGGGTTGGGCGCCGGGCGATAACGTGTCCGCGGCCGCGGCCGCGTTGCTGCTGGTGGTGGAGGAGGCCCAGAAGGCGAAGGCCGCGGTGCCCGTGCCGAGCAGGAGCAGCAGCGCCGCGGCAACCCACGCCGGCCGCTTTGAGGGGGCGCGGTGAAGGCCGGGCAGCCTCTTCCGGATGGCGGCGGTCATTTGCGCACCTCCGCCGTGACGGGGAGGTGGAAGGTGGCGCCCTGGCAGGCCGCGAGTGAGGTGGTGTCCATGGCAGCCGTTCCGGGAAGGGTGAGCAGTGTAGAAGAGTTCGCCGCAACGTAGGTTGCCGGGGACAGCGGCGCGGCGGTTCCGGTGAAGGTGACCCCGGTGGTGGTGCACCCGGGGTGGGCGGCGTCCGCGGTGGCCTGGCCGCCGGCGGTGACGCTGTAGACCTGGACCGCGTACGGATTGGGGTTGGTGATCCGGAGGACGACGTCGGCAGTACCGCCCGGGACAAGTGTCGCCTGCGGGCCGTCCCCGGCCACGAGTGCGTCCACCGTCACGGCCTGCATCGTAGCGGCGGCGGCCGAACCGGACCCGGTGCCGGCGGCGCCGGTCCAGAAGGCGTAGGCGGTTCCGGCGCATGCGGCAAACATGATTCCGGTGAGGGCCGCCGCTTTGAGGCCCCGCCCGGCAGGTGCCGTCCTTGCGGTGGTGGTCATCTCAGTTCCCCTGTCCTGATCCTGAGTACGTGAGCTGCAGGGCGGCGCCTTTGCAGCCGTCCTGGTTGGCAGCGGTGTCAAGCATCGCCACCTGTGGCCATGCCGTGGGTGGTATGCGGAGCCCTGAAAGGCTACTGCTGCTGCCTGCGGGAACGGCGAGCGGGTACGGGCCGCTGTACTGCGTGACGGCGAAGTCCGCCGCGGTGCAGGGCAGGTTCCTGGCCGCAGCGTCCTCGCTCCGGGTGACTCCGGCGACGGCGACCGAGATATTGGTCAGGGACAACATTTTGTTGTTGGGGTTGTTGATCTGCAGGTCCAGGCCTGCCGAGGAACCAGGTGACAGGGATCCTGGGACATTTCCGGAGAGGACGAACTGCTTGATGGTGGCGTCCAGGACGAGCTGGACGTTGGCATAGGCGTTCTGGGACCTGCCGGCGGAATCCTTCCCCGTGCCCACCAGGTGCAGGCTGTAGCTTCCTTTCGGGGAAGCGGCTGTGGTTGCAACCTGCAGGGTGGTGGAGTTGCCAGTGGCGGGGTTGGGCGAGAATGAGGCGGTGGCCCCGGCGGGAAGTCCGCCGGGGACGCTGAAGCTGATAGGGCTGGAGAAGTCGTTCCGCGTCAGCTGCAGGGTGTACACCGCGGTTGCGCCCGGCGGAACGGCGACGGAATCCGGGGTGGCGGCCACTGAGAAGGACGTGGAGACCCTGTAGTTAACGGTGAGGCCGGCGCTGACGCTGCCGGAAACCTTGCCGCTGGTGCCCTTGATGGTCAAGGAACTGGTGCCGGCCGGGGCGTTCGGCGCGGTGGTGACGTTGAGGGTGGCCGTTGCCGTGGCCCCGGAGCCCAGCCTCACCGAAGCGGGCGAGAACGTGCCGGCGGCGCCGGAGGGGAGGCCCGCGACGGAGAGGCTGACGGCGCCGCTGAAGCCGCCCGTTGAGGTGAGGGACACAGTGTAAACGGCGCCCTGGCCTTGCTGGACAGACTGGCTGGCAGGGGAGACCTGCGCGGTGATGCCCGGCTTCGGGTTCTGCGGCGCAGCGGAAAGTGTTCCTGCGCCGGCCAGGAGCAGCGCGAGCCCGATCAGTGCCGCCTTCATTGCTTTACGCAAACGCTGCCGCGGCTGTCCCTCTTGGTTGTGCACCCCGTGCCCCTTCCCATGTGGTGCAAATGACGGCGAACCGGGGACGGGGTTTCCACCCGTCCCCGGCCCGCAGGTTTGCTACTGGCTGTCGACGGTCACGGTGATGGTGGCGCCCTTGCAGGCGTCCTGGTTGACGGCCGGGTCGTCGTTGAGGGTGAGGAGTCCGGTGCCCAGGGCGGTGCGGGAGGCGCCCCCGAGGACGGTGGTGGTGCCCGCCGGTACTGTGGCGTCGAACCACGCGGGCAGGCAGCCGGCGACGTTGGTGGTGACTACGGGGTCCACCAGAGTCACCGGGGTGCTGCTGGTGTTCGGGTTGTCAGCGGTGTAGGTGATGGTCTGGGGGTCACCGGGGGCGACGTCCGGGTCCACGGTCACGTTGATGGTGACCGCCTGAGTTCCGTCCGAGGCAGCGGCAGAGCCGCTGCCGGACCCTGTGGTGCTCCAGTAGGCGTAGGCGGCGCCGCCGCCGGCTGCCAGCAGCACTGCTGACGCTGCAACAGCGGCGATCTTGTTCTTCTTGGTCGTTGGGCGCATTGAAAGACTCCTTGTGCGTGCGGTTGGAAAGCCGTTCCCCCATGAGCGGCCCCATGCCGGTGCCTTTCGGTGGATCGATGACCCCATGTTTTCGCCTGCTGCCGGGCGCAACAACACGTACGGGTACCCGAAAATCCACGCACCTGAGCGCTGCACTACTTGGTTTTCGGCGGCACTACTCGGAGGGGCTCAAGTCCTCGCACTGGTGCGCCGGCGCTCAATGACTTGTGAACAAGGGGCAACCGCACCGGAACAAGTAGCGCCACGAAAGCGGTGCGCCCATGCGCCCGGACGCGGCCGGCTCCGGCCATTCTTAGGGAATTACCGCGTGTCCAGATCCTCAAACACCAAAAATGTCTGGGTATCCAGCACCCCGGGCATGGACTGCAGTTGGTCGAAGATGACCCGCCGCAGGTCGATGTTGTCCACCGCGCGGACCAGGAGGATCACGTCGAAGTCGCCGCCCACCAGGGCCACGTGGTGCACCTCGGGGATCACGGCTAGCTGGTCACGCAGTTCGCGCCAGGCGTCCTGCTTCAGCTTCAGGGTCACGTAGGCGGATGAGCGGAGCCCCGCCTTGATGGGGTCCACGAGCGCCGTGAACTTGGACAGCACCCCCTCGCTGGTGAGCCGGCCGATCCGCGTGTAGGCGTGCGCGCGGGAGATATGGACGTTCTCCGCCACCTGGGTGACGGACATGCGGCCGTCCCGGGTCAGCTCGGCGATGATCCTGCGGTCGATCTCATCCAGCGGGACGGGTTCCGTCCCGGCATCCTTGGCTGCCACTTTGCCCACGGCCCCCGTCAGTAATCCGGCTCACACTGCAATTCGTCTTCCAGTGTAGGCAGAATCGGGCAGGATCGTTGCAGTTAGTGGGATGCCGGATGCGAAAACCCGGCCAAGGGCCCGGCTACGGAGACTTGTGGCTATGAGCATCCTGCAGGTGCGCTGCGGTGCGGATGAAATCGCAGTCGCTGGGGGAGAGGACAGTTTCACCGTGCCTGTCCTGTACCAGCTGAGCTCCCGTGGCTTTGGTGATTGCGGCCACCACGGCCCGGGGAAGGATCCTGCACCCGGGATTATCCAGCAGCCACTGCCGCGTTTCCGGCTCAAGCCGGTCCCACAACTTCTCAATGTCCATTACAGCTGCCCCCCACTCTTTGTAATTCCCCTGTGTGTGAAATGCCGCTTTGCCCACAGCGGTTCCGGGGCGGAAGGGGCTGCGCTGTCCCTCCGCGCCCTGCGCACCTTCCGAGTGTGGTCCGCGCGAGTAGGCGAGGTCAAGGGGTAGTTAAAACCGCTTCACCATCACGTGAGCAGTCCAAGAATGAGCGTGGTCACCATACACTCGCATCCCCTGCTGCCAATTCGTCCACGCACCCAGTCAGTAATCTGGCTCACACTTGCAATTCGTCTCCCGCCACAGGCGGAATCGCGCAGCTTCTCCACGATTCTGCGAGGTGCTGGATACGAAACCTGTCCCGGGCGGATACTGGGAAGGAATAGTGGCAACAGAAGGACGGAACAATGACGATCTCCGCAGACCACACCGCGGCGGACCAAACCACCGCGGACCACAGCAGGGCCACCGCCGGGAATGACCTCTCGGAAACGGCCAAGAAGTTCGGCATCAGTGCCGAGGACTACATGCTTCCGGCCCGGCACCAGATCCAGATGGTGGACCCGGACGGCCGGCTCCTGCCGGACAGTGAGCAGGGCACCGAACCCGGCCACGAATACCCCCTGCCCGGCGATGACGAACTGCTGGCAGCGTACGAGCAGCTCGTCGTCGGCCGCCGCGTCAATGACCAGAACTCCGCACTGGTCCGGCAGGGCCGCATGGCCGTGTACCCGTCCAGCCACGGGCAGGAAGCCTGCCAGGTGGCCGCGGCCCTCTGCCTCTCCGACGGCGACTGGATGTTCCCCACCTACCGCGACGCCGTGGCCGTGATGACCCGCGGCGTGGACCCCGTGCAGGTGATGACCATCTTCCGCGGCGACTGGCACAGCGGGTTCAACCCCCTCCAGCACAAGGTGGGCATCCAGTGCACCCCGCTGACCACCCAGCTGCTGCACGCCGTGGGCGTGGCCCACGCCGCCAAGCTCCGCGGCGAGGACACCGTGGTGCTGGCCATGTGCGGCGACGGCGCCACCAGCGAAGGCGACTTCCACGAGGCCCTGAACTTCGCCGCCGTCTTCCACCTGCCCGTCGTCTTCTTCATCCAGAACAACAAGTACGCCATCTCGGTGCCGCTGGCGCACCAGTCCGTGGCGCCGTCGCTCGCGCACAAGGCCGTGGGCTACGGCATGGCCGGCGAACGCGTGGACGGGAACGACGTCGTCGCGCTCCTCGCCGTCCTGGACCGCGCCGTGAAACTCGCCCGCGAAGGCTCCGGCCCCCTGCTGGTGGAAGCCAACACCTACCGCATGCAGGCCCACACCAACGCCGACGACGACACCCGCTACCGCGAAAGCAGCGAGGTTGCGGTGTGGCGGGCCAAGGATCCCGTGAACCGGATGCGCACCTACCTGACGGACCGCGGCCTGCTGGACTCCTCCGTGGAGGCGCGGATCTCCGGGCACGCCGAAGCCGTGGCCACGCAGCTGCGTGAAGGCCTCAGCGAGGACGTCCCCGTGGATCCGCAGGAGCTTTTCCGCCACGTCTTCGAAACGACCACGCCCCAGCTGAAGGAACAGTCCGCCCTGCTCGCCGACGAGCTCGCCCGCGACGCAGCATCATCCCAGAACCCCGCATCTCAGGATTCAGCAGCACAGGAGGCCGGCAAGTGAGCCCCACCATCACCACCTCGTCCGAGGCCAACGGCAACGTTTCTGCTGCAACCGCACGGGCAGCCGCCTCCGCCGCAGCCAGCGCGGAAGCCGCCGGCCCGCAGCCGGTCACCATGGCCAAGGCCCTCAACACTGCCTTGGCCGACGCCATGCACGCAGACCCGTCCGTCCTGGTGTTCGGCGAGGACGTGGGCATGCTCGGCGGGGTCTTCCGCATCACCGACGGCCTCACCGCCACCTTCGGGGAGCAGCGCTGCTTCGACACCCCGCTGGCCGAGTCCGGCATCGTGGGCATGGCCGTGGGCATGGCCATCAACGGGATGCGCCCGGTGATCGAGATGCAGTTCGACGCATTCGCCTACCCGGCGTTCGAGCAGATCGTCAGCCACGTGGCCAAAATGCACAACCGCACCAAGGGTGCCGTGAAGCTGCCCATGGTAATCCGGGTTCCCTACGGCGGCGGCATCGGGGGAGTGGAGCACCACTGCGACTCCTCCGAGTCCTACTACGCCCACACCGCCGGCCTGAAGGTGTTCACCCCGGCCACCGTGGCGGACGGGTACCGGATGCTCCGCGAGGCCATCGACTCGGACGATCCCGTGATGTTCATGGAGCCCAAGAAGCTCTACTGGTCCAAGGACCTGGTGGACCTGGACGAGTTGCGTCGCCTTCACTCGGAAGGCACGGCGGCGGGACGCACCACCGAGGGCCGCGCCGCCGTCGCCCGTCCCGGCACGGACGCAACGCTGATCGCCTACGGGCCGTCCGTCCCCACCGCGCTCGCCGCCGCCGAAGCGGCAGCGCTGGAAGGGCGTTCGCTGGAAGTCATCGACGTGCGGACCATTGTGCCGTTCGACGACGAGACGGTCAGTGCGTCGGTTCGGAAGACCGGCCGGGCCGTGGTGATCGCCGAAGCCCACGGATTCGCGTCCGTGTCCTCGGAGATCGTGGCCCGGGTGCAGGAGCGCTGCTTCCACCACCTGGCCGCCCCCATCCGCCGCGTGACCGGGTTCGACATCCCGTACCCGGCGCCCAAGCTTGAGAAGTACTACCTGCCCGGCGTGGACCGCATCCTCGACGCCGTCGACGACCTTCAGTGGGAGAACTGACCATGAGTGAAACGCGTGTGTTTTTGTTGCCGGACCTGGGCGAGGGCCTCACCGAGGCCGAGCTGGTGTCCTGGCACGTTGCCGTTGGCGACGAGATCTCTGTTGACCAGCCCATTGCCGAGGTGGAGACCGCGAAGTCCACCGTTGAGGTGCCTTCGCCGTACGCCGGGATTGTGGCCGAACTGCACGGGCAGCCGGGCGAAACGCTGGACGTCGGTAAGCCGCTGATCTCGGTGACGCCCGTTGGCGTCGCCGGGGTTGCCGCGGATGATGCCGCCCCCGCCGAGCCTGCCGGGCCGGTGGTTGAACCTGCCGAAACCGAGCTGGGCGAGCCGGTAGCTGAACCCGCCAAAGCCCACCCGGAGGCGGAGGCCTACCGGGAAGAGGAGAAGGCGGGATCCGGCAACGTCCTCATCGGGTATGGCACGCCGGGCGGGCACGGCGTTGCCCGGCGGACGCGCGCGCCCAAGTCATCCGTCGCGGTGGCTGAGCCTGCCGATGCCAAGCCTGCCGAGGACGATCTCTCCCTGCTGCGCACGCGGGTTCCCGGCAGGCTCGGTGCCGTGATTTCGCCGCTGGTCCGGCGCATGGCCCGGGAGCACGGCGTGGACCTCGGCGAGCTCCCCGGCTCCGGCGAGGGCGGGCTGATCATGCGCCGCGATGTGGAGAAAGCCATCCATGCCCCGGTGGCTGAGCCTGCCCAAACCAGGCCCGTTGAAACCAAGCCCGTTGAAACCAGGCCTGCCGCGACTCAGCCTGTCGAAACCGCGGGCGCTCCGGAGGGCGTCGACGCCCGGACCGGGCTGCCCATCGCTTCCCGCACGCCGGTCAAAGGGGTTCGCAAGGCCGTCGCCGCCAACATGGCGCGCAGCCGTTCGGAGATCCCCGAGGCGACAGTCTGGGTGGACGTGGACGCCACTGGCCTGCTGGAGCTTCGCGAAGGGCTCAAGGCCGGCGGGTCCCAGGTCCCGGGCCTGCTCGCCTTCATCGCACGATTTGTCACAGCTGGGCTAAAAAAGTATCCGGAGCTGAACACCCGGATCGAGACTGCGTCCGATGGCTCCCAGGAGATCGTCTCGTTCGACGGCGTCAACCTCGGCATCGCCGCCCAGACCGACCGCGGCCTGGTGGTCCCGTCCGTCCGGGCAGCCGAGAAGCTGACCGCACGCGAACTGGACGCCGAGATCCGCCGGCTCACCGACGTCGCACGACAGGGCAAGGCGACCCCCACGGAGCTCGGCAGCGGCACCTTCACGCTCAACAACTACGGCGTGTTCGGCGTGGACGGCTCCGCGGCGATCATCAACCACCCCGAGGTGGCCATCCTGGGCGTGGGCCGGATCATCGACAAGCCGTGGGTGGTGGACGGCGAGCTCGCGGTCCGCAAGGTCACCGAGCTGACCCTCACGTTCGACCACCGCGTCTGCGACGGCGGCACCGCCGCCGGCTTCCTCCGCTTCGTGGCGGACGCGATCGAAAATCCGACCACCCTCCTCGCCGACATCTAACCCACCCCCGACGCTCTCTCACTTAATGTCGGTTTAATCCC